>JAIVYN010000199.1:0-7092 GCA_048635425.1 Candidatus Aegiribacteria sp. | reverse complement strand
GCGCATAATCCGGGCGATGCGCGGATAATCCAAATCGAGGGTGTACCACAGGCCGCCGCCATAGTAGGTCTTGGCCTGCATAAATACGGTCTGCGAGGCGCACTGCTCGAGCTTATCGTACGGGTCTTCGAGGAAATTGCCGGTATCGAGCAAGACCTTCAGCCACGGCGAGTCAATCGCATTGACGATTTTCATCAGACCTTTCGGTGTTCGGGCCAGACCCCAATGATTTTCTAATCCGAGTATTACGCCGCATTCTTCGGCTTTGGGCAGACATTTCTCGATACTGTCGATGACCCATTTGAAGCCATCGTCTTCGGTATAGCCGGGTAAAATCGGTTCAATGCCGCGATTGGCCATGAGGTCGTCGAAACTCCTGGTCGTGCGCCACCTGCCGGTGTTGATGCGCACAATCGGGACGCCCAGTCGATAAGCGATTTCGATCTGTTTGAGCGTCAGGTCGATATTCTCCTGCCGTTTGGCATTGTCGGGGTAAACATAGCCCTGGTGGGTGGACATGCAGCAAAGATCCAGGCCGTTGATAAGAGCGTGACGTTTGATTCTTTGCAGATAACTGTTGTCCTCTCTTTCCATCTGGATGAGCAGAAGATCCACACCGTCAAAACCCATCCGGGCCGCTTCGTCGATACAGGTTTCAATCGGAAGCTTCAGGTTCTTCTTGAAGCGCCAGAACGAATATGTCGAGACGGCTATCGGATTGGGACGCCGCGACTTCGCAACACCCTCTCCGGCGAACGCTTGGGTATTAGATGAAAAAGAACTAAGACCAATGGCACCGGCCGCTGCGACCGAACGGCCAAGAAAAGTTCTGCGTTTAATCGATTTCATAATTTGTCTCTCCAAATATTATTTCTTTCGTACAAAATGGCCGGCATCCGCCAATACAATGTCCCTTGTGTTTCGAGTTCGTCAGACAAAGGGACGGTTGTTATCCGCTGAGGCGGCGTTAATCTCAGCGGCTATCTGCGTAAACCTCGGTAGTGCATAATCGAAGAAGAGCTTGTAACCTTCGCAGAAATAGCTTTCCTTGCCAAAGTTATCCCTGTCAAATGGGGCCCTGTCTTTCATGCACCCGCCGCGACAAACTGCCAGATGTCTGCAAACAAGACACTTATTACAAATATTCTGCTTGGCCCGGGCAAACTTCCGCTTTATGTCGCTTGCGGCCAGCTTTTCTATCGGTGTTTCAAAAATATTACCCAAACGCCACCTCGGCTCAACAAAAAAATCACAGCAGAAAGCGTCACCTGTATGTTCGATAACAATATACTGACTGCATTGTTTGTCAAATGTGCAAATCGTGTGCTTGCCCGTAACGTAATACGACAGGAACGAATCGAAATCGCGAATGCTCAGCTTTCGCGGCCCATATTCGTACCACCGGTCAAAAATCCTGCACAAGAATTCGCCATATTGCTTCGGCGTGATTGAAAATTCCGTAATTTCATTTGTCACCGGGTCAAACTCCACACAGGGGATAAACTGCAAATACTTCGTCCCAAGTCCGACTAAAAAATCAAACACCTCGTCAGGATGTCCCACGTTTTTAGCATTCAGCAAGGTAAGAGTATTAAATTCAGCCTTATACTCTTTGCACTTTTCAATGGCCCGCATTACCTTATCGAATGTCCCTGAGCCGGAATGGTCGAGGCGGTAGTAGTCGTGCATTTCTTTAGGGCCGTCGATACTAACGCCGACAAGGAACTTATTTTCGTGCAGGAACCGGCACCATTCGTCATTCAGTAAAATGGCGTTGGTTTGCAGTGAGTTGCCAACCTCCTGGCCGGGACTGCCGTATTTCTTTTGAAGCTCCACCGTTTTTTTATAGAAGTCAAGACCCATCAGTGTCGGCTCTCCCCCCTGCCAGGCAAAGCCCGCCAACGGAAAACGCAACTGCATATAATCCTTAACAAGTCTTTCCAGCACTTCATCGCTCATTCGCTGTCTGCCCTGGCCGACCTCAGGCGCCCGGTGCTTGTAAAAACAATATTTACAATCAACGTTGCAGTCTGAACCTGATGGCTTGATTAAAAGGGTAAACGGCTGCATTATTTCCTGAGTCCCCGAATCATCTTGCTCATTTTTCTGACTAATGTTTTATTCTGTGGCCTTTCAGAGATATTCACATTCTCCACCCAGTCAACAGAATGGTCATACAGCATTCGTGCGTACACTTTATCTTTCTTGTCACGCCATTCAGTGTAGCGATAGCGGTCGGTCTTGACCGAATCACCCCTGAAATATCTGCTAAATACCGCCTTTTTCCAGGGAAGGTTCGGATTTTTCAAAAGCGGCACAAAACTTTTGCCCTGTAGATGACCGGCTAAAGGCAGTTCGCATAACTCACAGAGAGATGGATAAATATCCAAATATTCTGTCAAGGCATTTGTTCGACTGCCGGCTTTTATGCCCGGCGCTCTTACGATTAACGGCGAATGTAAAGACGTCTCGAAGTTGCAGTGTTTACACCACAAACCATGCTCGCCAAGGTTCCAGCCGTGGTCGCCCCAGAGCACCACTACTGTATCATCCCGCAGGCCAAGACGGTCAAGCTCAGCCAATACCCTGCCTATCTGAGCATCAGTGTAACTTACGCAGGCGTAATAACCGTGGATAAGTGTACGGGCCATTTCATTCGATAAAGGCCCCTTTGGAGGAATGTCGTGATACGCCCGCAATTCGCCCCAGTTGTGCAAAGCCGCATCGGGAGCGCCTTTGGGCCTGAAAGGATTGTCCGCCAAATCAATTTCCTCTCGTTTATATAAATCCCAGTATTTCTTCGGTGCATTAAACGGTAGGTGGGGCTTGAAAAAACCGAGCGCAAGGAAAAACGGCTCATCCATATTCTTCAAACGGCGCAAATCTGAAATTCCCTTATCCGCAACCATCCCATCAAAGTAGGCATTATCAGGGACATCAGCATTCTCGAAAGCAGGTCCTTTGTGTGCCGTCGTTTGCTCAGCCAGCTTTATGTTCTCCTCTAACAAATAATTCCTCCAGGCGCCTTTCGGACGCCAGGGCTCCTCACTCCAGCCATCAAGACAATCGGTGCGGTGGTGGAATATCTTGCCGTTGGAGATAGTATGGTATCCGTTGTTCCTGAAGTGTTTCGCAACGCTAAGCGCACCAGGCAGGTCCTTTTCCGCCCAGGTATTATAGCCGAGGAATCTATTTGCCGTCGGCCGAACTCCCGTCATAAGACTGGCACGCGAAGCACCGCAGACAGGGACCTGACAATAGGAGCGCAGAAAAACAACACCTTCGGCGCCCAGCCGGTCTATATTGGGAGAGAGCATTTGCTTATGGCCGTAGCAGCCAAGCTGCGGACGTAAGTCATCCACGGCGATGAAAAGAACATTGGGTCTCTTATCGCCGGCGGCACTGCTTTTCGCGGCAAAGACGCAACTCGACATAGCCATTGTCGCCGCCCCCAAACCCATAGCTTTTAGAAAGTTCCGACGTGTGTAATTAGCTGTATTCATATTTTTTCTCCTCGTTAGAAGCGGACAAGCGGCTAAATGTCGGCTCTACTTTTGTTTTTTCTTTCTTTTTTCAGACTTTTTGCGCTGTGTGGTGGTACGGCTCTGGTGCAAAGGCACAGCCATCTCAGCTTCCATTCCCAAATCGCCCTGCTGCTTCATCCACGCGTCAAGCTCTTTTCTAAGTGACACGAGAATTTTCTGTTGGGCTGCATTATCAGCAAGGTTATTCAGCTCGTGCGGGTCTTTTCTAAGGTCGTAGAGTTCTTCGGCCGGGCGATGTTGAAGCATCTTCACTCGCTCGGCGGCGAAGGCATCGGTTTGAGCTTTTTGTTTCCATGAACCCCAAACACCGTTATTTATCTCGGTGTAGTCACGCCCGTGGGTGCCGACGCATTGATACATGCCTTGATGATTGAGGTTCCGGATATATTTGTGGGTGCCGGTCCGCACCGAACGAATCGGATAGGCCTTTCCGGAAATAATGCCGCGGTTTGTATGAGCGCCAAAGATGAAATCATGATGTTTGTTCTTGCGGCCGAGCAGCACTCCCAGCAGGCTTCGCCCGTCGATGTCCCTCGGCGGCTTACCACCGGCGGCCTCGATAAAAGTCGGAAGCACATCAACGAAGCTGACCATTGCATCGGTAACGGTTCCAGGTTTGACCTTGCCCGGCCAGCGAACGATAAAGGGAACATGCAAACCTGCCTCGTAGCAGGACCATTTTGCAAATATCCCATAGCCATGGTCCGAGGCATAGACAAAAAGCGTATTCTCTTCAAGATTATGCTTTTTCAAAAGGTTCAGTACACCTCCAACTTCTTTATCCAGCAGGTCGATATCGGTGTAGTAATCGGCGAACTGTTTGCGCGTCTCTGCGGTGTCAACCTTATATGGCGGCACCGGCAGCTCTTGCGGCTTATACCCGCCTTGTTTGTGCGGGCCGTGCGGCTCGTTCGAGGCTACTACAAGACAGAACGGCTTGCCCTTTGAAGAGACAATAAACTTCTCAATTTGTGCAGGCTTTGACCCCATATATTCAAAAGGAAATTGTTCCCTGGGTTTGATATGTGTTTTGCCGGCAAGGCCGAGGCGATAGCCCAACGGCTTGAGGTATTGCGGCAGGGTTTTTACGCCCAGCTTGATACTGCTGTGGTTCGGGTGACATCCGTTGCGATGAGGATACAGGCCCGTATAAAGCGCCGAGCGGCTCGGAGAGCACATAGCAGCAGCGGTAAAGGCCAATTTGAACCGCAAACCTTCTTCGGCGAGCCGGTCAATGTTGGGCGTACGTATCACATTATTGCCATAGCAGCCCACGTCATCAATGCCCTGGTCATCGGCAAGAAACAAGACCATATTGGGTTTGCCGTTACCGGCACTGCTTGTAAGCTGGTTTGCAGCGCTGGTGCATCCGTGAATGACATGCGATGCCGCTCCCAGGCTCACAGCCCTTAGGAAATCACGTCGATTTAAGTTTTCGTTCATTACAAAACCTCTTCATTTCTATTCATACGCATAATCCCGTTCAAATGTCCTTGGGATTGTTTGCAGCACCGAGACACCTGCCAAATCACCGCTTATCAAAAAAGGCCGTGAACCCACAACAATCGAAAGTTTGTCCAAGAAAAATTCACCTTTTCTTCCAACCCAGTCACGAAATCCCCAGCCACTTTCGTAAGGCCTGTGTCCAAGCTTTTGAATCATCATACGTTTCGGCGGAAATTTCGTTTGCAATATTACCTGTCGGTCTTTGTCATCAGAAGACCACAAGGCCCAGAAATCACGCTGTTTATGCCTGAATCGAAGGACCCAAAGGTTATCATCTTTTGTTTTCAGACGGTCGATGTATTCACCTCGCTCTATTAGGGCGGAAACATCCGCCAGGACATAATATGCAGGCTTGTGAGTTAAATCAGGCCGAACAATCCCAAAGTTGTTTTCGTTGTACTCCCGCCTCCAGCCGTCATCCTGAAAATCATACCACCAAAGACCGCGGAAAGATGGTGACGTTCGAGCAAGAAGATACAGCCGAGCCAAATACGAAGCGGACAATTCCGGCTCGGTGCCCCGTCTGCCGATATGAGTAGGCCAGCCCATCTCGGTGACATAGAAGGGAATATCTTTGCCTTTATTATACTTACGCAGCATTTTCTGCACATTATCCATCCAGGCCGAACACGCCTCCGGAGAACGCTCGGGGAATTTACTGCCGTAGTTATAGCTGTGAATTGACACGGCATCACAATAATCGAGGGCGCCAAGCTGAATAATCTTTTCGAACCAGCCCCTTTTAACTCCCCCGCTGGTGCACGAACCGGCCATGACAATTGCCTCCGGCTCAATAGCCTTGATGCGGGGATAAACAGCCTTTAGCAGCTTGATGTAATCCTCGGGGGAACCACCCACGTCGTATTTTTTCGGCAGGCCGATTCCAATGTCCCATTCATTCCATATCTCATAGAGCCGGACGTCCTTCCCAAAATGACGCACCACAAACTCAGTGTAACGACAAAATCCTTCAATCGCCTCAGCCGAGCGGGGACGGTCACCGTCATCATAAAAGCGATTGGCGTAGTCAAGTATGAGCATAACATCTAATCCGGCAGCACTGGCCCGGCGAACATAGTGATTATATCGCTCCAGCATAACAAGCCTGCCTTTTTCCCGTTCTAAGCTCGACCAGGTCGCTTCATCACGGATTGCACCGATGCCGGCATTTCTCATACTCTCGATATTCATCTCCACTATACCTTTGTCCTGGCTAAAGTGCGTACAAACCCCGGCCTTTTACCCAAGCGGGCACAGGCCAAATTTTCCACGCCTTCGGCAGGAAAATTTGGGGTCGGCCCGTGCGAAGCCTACCCGTTAGGGCATTTGGGCAAATAATGCTTACTGCATTATTTGGGTTAAGGGGGCTTACGAGAGCGGTATGCAAATTTTTAGAAGGAATCGCTTTATCCAGAAAATTATCCAGAAAATTCTTCTAACCGTCCTTTACCTGTGGTAAAATACAAACTTTACTTAGGAGATTCCCCGGTGTGATTTTTCCCTATAGAGTTGTGATTATAGTAAAGTATTCGGCGATATGAAGGATAAACAGAAAGAAGAAGGATTTAAATCCGGATTCGTGGCTATTTTAGGAAGGCCCAATGTGGGTAAATCTACCCTTTTGAATGCTTTTTTAGGAGATAAAGTGAGTATTATTTCCAATATCCCTCAAACTACGCGTCATCAGATAAGGGGGATTCTTCATCTTGATAAAGCCCAGGTTATTTTCGTGGATACCCCGGGGATACATTCTTTTAAAGAGGATTTAGCCGCGCACCTTAATATTATAGCCAAGAAAAGTACGCAAGATGTTGAACTTATCCTTTATGTGGTTGATACCTCAAGATGTGTGGGAGAAGAAGAGAAGAAAATCATGCAATTTGTTTTAGCTTCTAGGAATAAGGTTGTTATGGCTTTAAACAAGATAGATTTAGGCGGAGAATTTTTAAATCAATATATAGATACTTGGAGAATGCTTTTAAAAGAGGAAAATGTGAAGAAAGATCCTGTAGAGTATTATATCCCGATTTCCGCTGTCCAG
>JAIVYN010000198.1:0-7133 GCA_048635425.1 Candidatus Aegiribacteria sp. | reverse complement strand
CATTTTGTATAAGCACATCAGCTAAGTCTATTGGCAGGCCATTAGCGTCATATACTAAAATTGTTAGTGTTCCTCCGCCAGTGCTTGTTTCTAAGCCGCGCGGAGATATATTAGTATAAGCAATAACATTTTTTTCTTGAAAGCCTCCGGTCCAGCTTACTATTATTCTTACGAATTTATAATCATTTGGTATTTCGTCAGTTACTCCGTCCGCAATACTTATACTGTCAAAAGCGTCATCTTCATATTTAACAAAAGTATTTACATTAAAAACATCTCCTCCTTGCTGGACTACTTCATTATCTTGAATCACGCCGTTAACCATTCCGCTGATCGTCCCAATATCGTTATATGGAAGATTGCGGATTCGTTCCATTTTTTGATTAGCTATAATTGTCGCAGCCATTCTATGTTTATTATCCCCAGTAATTTTTATTGAAAAAATTATTAATTCGTAAACGCCTAAAAACAAAATAGACATTACTAAAATTGTGATTATCGCTTCAATAAGCGTAAAACCTTTTTGTTTTTTGACAAGCATTTTTTTATTTTTTTAATTTATTCTTTCCCATTTTGTCATTCCGCACTTGCCTGTCCCGCTTATTGCGGGGATGCGGAATCTGTTTTATAAATTTGTAGATTCTGAATCAAGTTCAGAATGACAATTTAAAAGGATTAAGATGACAATTCCTTTAACTTATTTTTTCCTAAAAAAATATCATAAGCGTCTTTTACTGAATAATCATATAAAGATATAGCTGAAATCGCGTTTGCCATTCTTATTGCTTCATCTAAAGGTCGTTGATAAATATTGCGTCCGGTCGCGTTTCCTCTTGATTTATTAGCGTGTATTTGGCTATATAAGCATTGTAAAAAAGTTTTTTCTGTTTTTTTACTTCCTCCTACGCAAATTACTCCGGTGCGTCCCGCGGCATTTGTTACTTCTTGAAAAGATTTGCATCCTTTATGAACCATAAATTTATTGTAAGGAAAATTTACTTTAACAAAATCAGCGCCTAAGCAAACAGCGACTCCTGCTCCTCCGGCAATTAAATGCACATCATTTTCATTTTTAACAGCTCTTCCTCTTGGATACATCCATAAAACAGTTATTAAACCCTCTTGATGAGCTTGATAAATTAAATTTTCAGCTTGCTTAAACATTTCTGATTCATACCAGCTTCCTATATTAATAGTATAGCCAATTCCTAAAATGTTTAATTTTGTTTCCTTTTTAAATTTTATTATTTTATCCATCTCTATCCAAATATTCGCGAACGGATCTTTATATTTTGTTTTTAATAGATTAGTTTTAGAATTTACTTTAATAAGATAAGGAATTTTTTTATAATCTCGCCCATATTTAGCAATTAAGCCTAACTCACGCCTGCCTTGGCCCAGCCACTCGTGTTCTCCACACTTTCCACTTTGGCTACAATCGAGCCGGCACCGGATAGCTGCTTGAAGGCGAAGCGGAACTCATCGGCCATGTCCCAGATATCCGTACCGGATGCAGTAATCGTGTAGGTTCCTGCCGGCTCCTCTAAGAAGCCTGCAGGATTGCCCCTGAACCATAGCGACAATACTCCAACACCTTGCTCGGTCCAGTCACGCGGAGAAGTCAACGTCAACGTCGCCTCAGAGTACCCAACACTATTGTCGTAGTAGAGCGGCATCGATTGGTTGCCTCCGTGAACGATAGTTTGCTCGGCAAACGGAGGACTCTCATAACCAACAAGAGAACCGTTTGTCGGGTCGTCGTATCCGTCCAACCACACATTAAATATCCTGTTGCTTTCGGGGTCATCGGGATCAAGGTCATTGTAGCTCTCGAAATCTTCTATCCCAATGAAGTCGGCCACCATAAAGGTCCAGACTCCGCCTTTGCTGACAGTCCCATCGGTATTATATTCATCGATACGCCAGTAATATGGCCCGCCGTCCCATTCGAGGCCTTCGGGCGGAGTATAGCTGGCAGCACCCTGTCGGCCTCGATATATGTCTGCCGTTGATGTATCGGCATTATCCACAGCATCTTTATCCGTGCCGAAATAGACATCGTGCTCAGACGCATTATCTCCCGGCGACCAGGTAAGAGGCGTTGCGTTTTTGATGTCCGGTGTTGACCCGTCAGCCGGGCCTGGATTCCAGGCAAGTAACGGGTCGCCTCTCATAACCTGTATGATATCTTCCTGTGTCAGGGCCCTGTCGTAGATTCGCAGGTCGTCTATGTCGCCCGCGATGGGGCTGCCTATACCTGTGTCGCCGTTGAAGGTTGTGGCATTGTTGTTTACGCCCAGGATGCCATAACGGGTGTTACCCGTGCCAAAGGTTGTGCCCGACGTGATCGAAGCTTCGGGCTGACCGTCAATGTAGATAGTCATCCGCCCATTGTCGAAAACGCCGCAGACGTGGTGCCATGCCCCGTTGTCGACGCGAGTGGTGCTGGCAAGATCGACCTGTCCGTTGCTGGTCATCACATGCCATCCGACCAGGCCGGGGCCGACGCCGTTGAGGTTGATCCCCACGCGCCAGTATTGGTCGCGGTCAAACGAGGCAATGTACTGAGCGTTCCAAATTGCAGTCCGAATCCAGAGGCTGACCGTCACCTCTTCATTATCCGTGCTGGCGTAGGTGAGGTTTTGAATCGCCACGCGGGCACTGCCTGTGAAATTCACGGCGGCATCCCCAAGCACACCTGGCGTGGTCCATCCGGGGCCGAACAGTATCCCGTGATTGCCGTGACCCGACCAGTCGAGGGCGGTCGTGCCCATACCTTCGTCAAACGTCCACCAGGCTACCAGATTGGGGTCCTCAGCTACGGCTATGACCGGCATGGTCGTGTAGGTCCAAACATCGCCTTTATGCGTGACGGCGCCATCAAACTCATCTATCCGCCAATAGTACGTCTTTTCTGGTTCAAGCGTGCCAGGAGTATGAGTCGCATCTGCCTGGGGCAGTGCTCCTGTGGCATTGTTTACATCGTCAAAATTATCACCAAAATATATAGTGTGTAACTTTGCGTCGAAGCCCGGTTTCCAGGTGAGCGTTACATCCGAATCCACGAATTTGGCCCCATCAGCCGGAGCAGGCCCATAAGCCTCTCTGGAGGGGACGAGAAAACTCCAGACATCGCCTCTCCACGGACTCTGGTCATTGACGTCATTGACCTCGTCGATTCGCCAATAATAAGTTGTTCCGGGAATGAGACCGTCCGGAAAGGGAAATCCGGGAAAGCCGACAACCATAAACGTTGCGGCTTGATTAGCCTGGAACACGCCTTCAACTCCGTCGTTCACATCGTCAAAATTATCGCCGAAATACACATCGTGCGAGACCGCAAAATCTCCAGCAATCCAGGAAAGATTGGCCCACGTGCTCTCGAGCAGGGAACCATCTTCCGGTTGAGGACCTCGGGCAGGAGGGTAGCCCGTTGAGCCCAACATAGAAGCCTTAATCTCATCCTGGGTGCGCACAATATCTGAAATACGCACCTCATCGATGATTCCGTGGAACCAACTGTCACCATCTGATTTGTACCCGAGGTAGATTTCGTTGGTGGTTAGGTCGATTGCCGCGCCGACAGTTCCCTCAATGTTGAGTTCTCCATCGACGTAAATCCACGCATGCTGGGCTGCATTGTCATATGTCGTCGCAACATGATGCCACTCGTTCAGGTGGTCTGTGAAATCATAGGACCCTATCGACTCGAGACGCGATCCCCAGACGCCGAGCCACAGGGCACCGTTGGCGTTTACGGCCCATTGGTAGGCCCCTTGCTTGTGCACGATAGATCCGGCGTTGGGCCAGCCCTTGGGATCCGAGAACACCTTGATCCAGGCCCCTATTGTGATGTTGCCCGTGGCCGGGTGCAGGCTTGGGCTGTCGGGCACGACGACCCGGGAGTTTTGCCCATTGAATTCCAAAGCCGCTCCTCCAGTCATTGCATCTGTTACCCACACTGCATTTTCGACAGTACCGTGGTTACCGTACGATGAAGAATCCTCAACAAAGTCTCCACTGCCTTCATCAATTTTCCAGTACGCCAACGTGTGCTCGTCCACGGGCTGAGCGAATACGATACTCGCTTGAATTAGAATGACTGCCATAACTACCGTTTTCATAAGTATTCCTCCTAATTTTGTTAAACACTGAGCTTTTCCGACAATAGTGCGCGTGCTATATATTAATGGCTGATTGAGAACAAAAAATGAAAATTGCAAATTTTTTATGACTTGCCACTACCTCCTTCCTTTCCGTCGTGGCTCTCGTCAGGGCGAAGCCCGCCGTAGCCCGGCGGCCACGCCGAGACAGGCAAAAGCCCAATATGGGCCCTTAGTCAAGATGTATAAACCACCACTTCGGAGTACAAAGCTCTTACTTGAAACAATGCACTTCGTTCATTGGCCTTTCAGCTAAGCTAATAACTGTAAAATTACCAGCAATTCGCTCGCCGGAAGAGCAAAATCCACACATCTAATCAATTCTATTTATATCAAATTTGTCACCTTTTCGTCAAGCAGAATCTTTAGACGAAATTTCAAATATTTTTGTGAGATTTTAGAAAGGCAATAAATTGCTTACTTGTGCGCTTGTGTAATGGCGCCCACTTGCCGCGAATTATGAATTACGGGCATCGAGTATCGCGACAGACAAATCGCTTTGTTTTTCAATTCCCAACATCTCAAGAAGTCAAGTCAGTTAGGTGTCCCCTTTGAAAAATTAACAAAAAGTGCACATTTTTCACAAATTTTTGTGAGTTTTTACGAAAAAATCCGAAAAGATGCCCAACAGTATGAAAAAAAGCTGATTTTTAGAATCCCCAAAAGCCGTTGTAAGCGTTTGTAAACCAGAGACTTATAAAAGATATTGCCAAAAATCTGAAAAACTAAATGTCGTAACGTAGTGGAGAGCCGCCCTGCGGCGGGTCCAATCGTAGCCGATGATACGACCTTCGGCTTGAGCGAATGCCCAACAAATATTTACACCTTAGCCCCGCCGATGTCCGATATAAAACGCCATATTTAACATTTTTTCGAAAATCTAAGAATTGCGTGTATTCACGGCCGCGCAGCCAACTGTCTTAGCAATCGAGCCAAACGAGTTTATTTCACCAGATTAATGTGAATTGCCTGCGATTAGGATTTTAATTTAGTTTTTAATCGCTTATAATATTATTGTTTGAGCGATTTTTTTGAATGTAAAAATCATGAATCCTGGTTTGAAAAAATTGACGGATGGAGAGCTCCTCGACCGCTATACAGACGGCGAGGAGGCTGCATTTCGTGAAATCGTAAGTCGTTACAGAAACGGCCTTTACGCCTTCTTACGGCTGTTTTTAAACCGCCATGAGCTTGTCGAAGACGTTTTTCAGGAAACCTTTTTACAGTTATTTACCAGCCGAGAGAGCTTCGATAGAAACCGACCGCTGCGCCCCTGGCTGTTCACCATAGCCGCCAACAAAGCAAAAGATGCCCTTCGCAAATGGCAGCGAACAAACGCCATTCCCATCGGCACTATGGGTGATTCGGAGGATTTGTCGTTTGATGATGTACTGAATACTGTTATTTCTGACGGCACAATGCCTTATGAGAAACTCCAAAAGAGCGAAACCGCTGTGCGTGTTAGACAAATTATAGCGGATATGCCGGAAAACCTCCGAGAAATATTGGTTTTGGCTTATTTTAACAGATTTTCATACAAACAAATGGCCGAGATTTTGTGTATACCTATCGGTACAGTTAAAAGCAGACTGCACACGGCGGTTGGTCGTTTTGCAAAAGAGTGGAAAGCATCAGTTGGGAGCAAGAAAACTAAATGAGTCCGCTGAACAACGAGCAGAAACAGTTATTATTTGATTATTGTATAGGCTTGACATCACAGAAAGAGAACGCTGAGGCAGAGGCGTTAATTTCAACAAACAAAGAAGCTGCCGAAATTCACTCCAGGCTCAGAGCTGCAATTGCACCGCTCGATAGCTTAGAGCCTGAATCCTGTCCGGATGAACTCGTCGAGCACACTATTTTACGAGTTAACAATCTTGTTGATACAAGCCAGCGTCAGCTCCAGCAATTGCTTGCCGGCGAGCAAACCCGAAAGGTTATCACTAAGAGCCAGTTATGGTGGAACTTGGGCAAAATAGCAGCGGCGGCTGCGGTGTTTATGCTTATAGTCGGAGTTCTGGTTCCTACGCTGGGCGTTGCGCGTCAAAGGTACCGGCGGCAGCGGTGCCAAATGCAAATGGGCGGTATCTTTCAGGGTTTAAGCAATTATATTTCCGACCATGATGATCAATCGCCTGCTGTTGCAACTACAGCCGGAGCACCATGGTGGTGGGTGGGTGACCAGGGCAACGAGAATCACTCCAATACCCGCCATATATACCTTTTACCAAAGGGCGGTTACGTTGAGCTAAGTAACTTTGTCTGTCCGGGCTTTAAGGGCGAAAGACCCTTGAAACCTGACGACTCACAAATCAAAAGATTAAAAGATTTTCCCAGCAGAAGATATGTAACCTACAGCTTCCTGATAAGATGCCATAGCACGAGAATCGGCAAGCTGCTGTGCCGAAAAGTCTTAATGGCTGACTGGAATCCACTCTTTGAACAACTCCCGGAGGATTTTTCCAGAGGGCTTCAACTGCAATTAAACAGAAAGCTATTAACTCTTAACAGCATCAATCACGATCGTCGCGGGCAAAACGTGATGTTTGGTGACGGCCATGTCAGGTTTCTAAAAACCCGTTTTATCGGCATCACAAAGGACGATATATTCACACTGCAAGACACTGACGTATATCAAGGCTGCGAAGTTCCCTCCTGTGAGGCTGACTCTTTCCTTGCCCCGTAATTTATTTCGCATTTCACATTTCATATCTCATATTGGGTAGGTAGTTAAGTTCTGTGCGTTAATAGGTTACTATTACTATCGCTTCGATGGCCTAAGTTCCGTGGTGGCCTTAAGTGATTCTAACGGCGATAGCTGCCAGAGCTACGAGTACAGCGCCTAGATTTATTCAAGGTCACATCAATCATTTTAAGGGATTTCGTTCAAAGTCATCCTTTCGTACCTGCTGAGTCTGGCAAAAAGAGAAATTGAACTGGAGGATGTAGAAGAATGGCTAATGAAGAGCG
>JAIVYN010000197.1:0-7089 GCA_048635425.1 Candidatus Aegiribacteria sp. | reverse complement strand
CATGGAATAATCGAGGGTGAACTGAAGGTCGGCGGCGTCGAGCAGAGGGTCTCCCTCAACCGGAATGATGCCTGCAAGAACGTCGAGCACGGCCTGGCGGAGACCCGTGGGGAGGGCGGGCAGTCCGGTGGCCACATCGACGACTTCGATGCTGAAAGGCTTGCGAAGGGTCAGGGCACCCCGGGCGTGGAAGAATCCGCCGATACTGATATTGAGGTTCGCGGTCACCTCGAGCCCGGAAGCGTCGAACCGCAGAGTCACGTCACCCATCGTCGGGATCGCAACCGTCCGCTCCAGCGTGTATTCCCCGAGCAGTTCACAGAGGCTGTGCAGCGCGAGGTCCAGAACCTGTCCCAGCTGCCCCCTCATCGTGCCGCCCACATCCAGGACCAACGAGGGGAGCCGGCCGGCCAGCTCGGTCACGAAATCGACGATGTCGACGATGCCCAGATCGAGCAGCTTGAGCGCGGCGTCGAGGTTGCCAAGTTCCCGAGTTGTGGAGATATCGGCGGCATCTGGAACAGCGCCCGTTATCGCCTCAATGATCTTCTGCTGCGTGTAGAGGTTGTTGGTCAAACCAGTATGGGAAACAATTTCACTCGCTTGCTCGTCCCGGATCTCAATCAATTGCAGATTGGTTCTGATTTGAGAGTCTTGCAGGAACAGTCCGGCCGCCGACAAGGTGGGCACAGTCCCATCCCCTTCGGGGCCACCGGAAGTGGATTCCGTGTCCTGGTACCAGACCGTGGTATCATCCGGCCAATCTCCGATGTACCGGCCGGACGGCAGCAATTCGTTGTACAAACCCAACAGGATGTCAGCACCGACTCGTCGCAAGATCCCATCCTCCGTATCCTCCTGCCCTCCGTAAATAACGGTGACGGCCCCCTCTACCAGATCCACCCAGGCATTGGGATCAGGAGAGCCATTGAGGTCAACAGCGGCGTTGAGGTCCAGCAACAGTTCGTTCTCGATGCCAGCGGTGGCCTCCGAGAGGGCTATCCACGTTTCGCCACCATCGGAGCTGTACACCCCGGCATAGGTCGGCAGCAGGTCCTGCAGGCTGCCCACATATCGATCGATGAACCACGTCTGGGCGAGATCGCCCTGGGCCTCGATGTCGCCCCAGGTTATCGTGGTGCCGTCAGGAAGGTTCACGGGGTGGCCGGACTGGATCAATTCGAACGCCCGCCCTGTAAGCAGGCCGAGAACACGTGAAGCCAGTTTCTGGCTAAAGTCGTTCTGGAGAAGGTTGTACGTGTTGGAGACTCCCTCGTTCGGAACACCTACTTGAACCAGGTTATTAATCTCAGGAAGCTGGTTCCCTCCGTATGAATCCCCGTAAGCCGCGCTTTGAATGTAGCTTCGCGCCAACAACCCACCTGTGCTATGAGTCACGATGTCGATGGAGTCCGGCGCGATGTCCCCATGATCTGATGCCCATGTGCTCACCGCCAAATCCAACCAGTAGGCCAGATAAGACAGGCCAGAATCAAAGAGGCCGTCGGAGATGCTGTCAAACAGGGTCGTCCCGGTGACCGAACTCAATTGGCCGTCAGATGTCTCCTCGGGAGAGGAACCATCGTATGCGGCAACGTCCAGAGCCACCGGAACCCGCCAGTCCCATAAGGCGGTAAAAAAATCACTTCCCGGCGTGTAGCCAATATTGTCAAAGGACTGGACAATATTATCGTAGGCCTGGGTCAGCGGTTCGAGCGCCAGCTTGTCCGGGGCCAGACCAGGATTGAGTACCCATTCCTTGAAGCCGTCCGTTGACTCATCGGCCGCAAGGGTCCCCGCAAAACCGGGGATGAAGATCAGAGGTCTGGCCGGAGTAATCTCCTCGGCCAGAGCGCTCAGAGGCGTGCCACCGTCAGGTGATGTCTCATGTGCAAAGCCGAGCAAGTGCCCAGCCTCATGGGCGACCAGGTCGGCAAGCAAGGCCGCATACTCACAAGGAGTCATGGCAGTTTGCGAGATCATTTCCGAAAAGACAAAGGCATTGTCGGTATGGTCTTGATTACCAACGTCCACCTGCTCGGCCAATCCCAGAAATGAACCATATTCGGAAAATGCGGAATCATCTCCTCCAATATAAATCGTGGAATATTGCGTATGTATGTCCGGTTTCTCAACTGTGAAAATAATACCAGAGCCAGTGAATATCCGGTTTAGCTCCTTTAGAACCTGGATAGTAACTGTGTTCTCTTGTCCAGACAAATGACCAGGTGCAGCAAAAGCCTGTATATTAATGCCTTCGATAATGACAGGACCATTATAGGTTGCTTTTTCTTCACCATCGAAGTCGAGATAGAAAATCTGCCCATCAATATTATTAACATTTGGGTCAACAAGGTACATACCAGAAAGTGTGATAGTTTCATTTGCCGGAGGACCTCTTATCTCGATTGATGTGGCATATTCGCTTTTTAAATCAGTATCATTGATATAGGTCGGCATACTACTATCTTTAGTAGTGCTGACTTTGCTCTCGATATCTCCTTTAGAACTATCAGAGAGCACAACAAAAACATCCCCAGTCTGAGTTGAACTGCAATTATCAACATTTAGCTCCGCATCGACTGATTCGTCATTTTTATTATCATCATCTACATACAAAGTAAAGATCGGCTGGCAATCCTCGGTATTTGTCGTATCGGGTTGGGTCAGTTCCAGGCTAATCTGCTCCTCAACCTGCTCGTTTGTATCCAGTAACTCAGCGTATTGTACCACTTGCTGCGTATGGTCGAGACTGGTGTCTTGTTGAGGATTAGGGGCAATATTTAATAAACCATCCCCCGAAAGCATGATTCGTGGCTCAAGCTGCTCAAGGTGGATAAGTGGCTTAACTGAGGCGTAATCTTTACTCAAAATTCTAAGATGTTTTCTTATCTTAGACATAAACAAATATCAACGTCTCCTCCAAATACATTGAAAAAAGAATTCACTCAGTGACTTTATTACCAAAAACGTTAACATTTTACAAGGAAAAAATGAAGTTTTTTGCCGATTAATAATTATTTTTTACCAAATATTCATTAAAATTATGTAAGTCACCTATTATCAAATACGATAAAAAAGCTGAAATCTTGCCGAAATATTCAAAAAAGTGAAAAAACTTGAGCATTTGTCACTTTTCTCAATCGCTGAAATTTTCTGAACTTCCTTATGAGAATTTGAAGGGCTTGCCTTGCAAGTTACAGGAAAATAGCCGAAAACTTACGCCCTGCACTGACGTCCACCATGCCAATTCTACATAAACCATTTGTCTTCAATATCTTATCTTCTAATGAACTCTTGCTTACCAGTTAGGAGGTCAATTCTCAGCTGTCTTACAGCATTAGAGAACACCTCTTTCAGCCGTTTTTCGGCTTCTGTTTGTAAGCTGGTTTGTAAGCGCGTTATCTGGGTATTTATAACTTCTGTCAGTACAATAGGTTGTGATTGTAGAGCAACGGATTGTTAGTCCGATGCTCAGTCGTTTTGGCTATTTACACCACGAACTTGTCTTGAGGGGTATTATACAGAGCTTGAATTTTCGATATAGACTTGTTATTGTTTGGAGAATGATGAGTGCGTCAGAGGAACCATTCTATGTTTCGCCGCGATCAAGCAGGAGCATATGGCAGGAGTACCGGATCTATCCGGATAGATTGGAACTTCAATGCTGGGTAACGTTTCATACGCTCGTCATTCCCGCAGAAGAACTTCTCGAAATAGAAGTCCGGCCTCCTATTGTCTTTGCTGACCTTTTCAGAGGCAAGAGCTTTCTCTATTCTTTCCCTTTAAAGATCGATGGGGCAGACGGACACCGCCATGTTGCGATTAAGAGAAAATGCGGATTCATTAAACATATCCGCTTCACCCCGGACGATCCTGACAGATTTGTCGAAGTCTGTAGGCTTATTATGAGATGAGATACCATTCAGCTTGAGATTGGCCATTGTAGAACGCTAAAACACCTCTCACAGCCGTCCAACAGAAAATCCTGAGCCGGTTTCATATTTCTTCTTGATAGCAGAAGCCTGAAAAGGATATCATCATATTGAGTGGTGAACGGAGTCGTCGATGTTATTGAATGCTATCTTGGCAAGCTCCCGGAGGACCATAACTGCCTCGATCTCTGCCTTTGTCGATACCAATTCTGAGAGAGATTATAATATCGATTTACACGGGGTTTACACAGGGTCGTGTATGATTCGTTCTGAGCAGTCTTTCCTCTGCTTTTTATAGCCTGCTTTTTCGTAAGCGATACGCTTTTGGGGATGACGCATGGAGCAGAGGTTCGCCCCATTTATTTAACGATTGCTTCCGGTCTGTCTTAATTATATCCGTAAGCATTTATTCTATAAGCCAAATACGCATTAAGCACGCTACAATACGAGAATCTCATTCTGAGCGCAGTGAAGAATTTCAACTCAAATGGTAAATTCTCAATTCTCAACTCCATCAATCCACCCTTGTACCTTCTCTACCATATGCGGCATACCTATTTTCTTAAACAACTCCACCGACTTCTCCCAGTACTCCCTGGCCCTACTAATATCTCCCCGCTGTTTATAAACAAGCCCAAAAGGTGAATTAGATAAGGCCGAGGAGATGTTCAAGAAGACTTTGAAGATTCATGAAGACCTTGGACACGTAGATGAATCCAAGACATACGAACCGCGAGCGGAATCTATTGCAATGCCGAACTTATGAGCAAATGGCTTAAAGAAAATGCTGTCCATCTGAATTCAGTTGAAGCGGATTCGGGCTTCGATGATATGCAGCCTCTGAAGGCTATAATTGGAGACGCACGTATACTTCCATGGGCGTATAAGTAAAATTCCGGGACGAACAAGTGAATATCCAATATCCAAGGAGAGAGAGGAACATGATCACATCAAAATGCACCATAGGAGAGTTTGTGCTGTGGGTATAGATACCGGCCTAGCGCGTCGATCATAGCAGATGCTCCAAACTTATCTTCAACAGCTAAAAACGCTGCAAATCCACGCCGACACCGTGGGGTACGATAGAATATTGGAGATTTTGATTTATCCGTAATAAAATGTATAGTATATTAACTTGAATTGACATATTCGTAATATTTACACTTAAGAGTGAGTGTGAACAGGATACAAGTTGGACTTATTGAGGACTGCGCCGAACATGCAGAGGATTACAGATACATCCAAGATACTTATAGCCGATGACCAAGCGGATGTGCTCAAAGCACTTCGTCTGCTGCTCAGACCAGAAGGATACGAAATAAAGACGGCCTCATCCGTTGACGAGATCATCGATGCGGTCAATAGCAATGATTTCAACGTTGTCCTGATGGATCTTAATTATATACGGGGCGAAACTTCGGGCAGGCAAGGTTTAGACTTGCTTAAGAGAATCCCTCAAGTTGATGAATTCCTGCCGGTGGTCGTCATGACTGCTTGGGGCAGTATTGAGCTTGCCG
This sequence comes from Candidatus Aegiribacteria sp., assembly GCA_048635425.1. GTDB lineage: Bacteria > Planctomycetota > Phycisphaerae > Sedimentisphaerales > Anaerobacaceae > NIOZ-UU13. The sequence goes on along the minus strand of JAIVYN010000197.1, from coordinate 1,637 downwards.
TTGAGGCAATTCGTCGCGGGGCCCGTGACTTTGTCCAAAAACCCTGGAAGAACGAGCGATTGCTATCCGTCCTGCGAACACAAGTCGAGCTGGGCCGCGCCTTGCGCGAAAGCAGAAAGCTGTCGCAGGAAATTGATTATCTCAAAGATCAAGGCTGCAAGATGCTGATCGCTGAGTCACCGGCAATGCGGCCGGTCGTGGAGACCATCGCCAAAGTGGGACCCTCCGATGCCAATGTCCTGATTACAGGAGAGAATGGCAGCGGCAAGGGCGTTGTGGCTCAGGCTCTGCACGCGGCCTCGCTTCGCAGGAACAAAACACTGGTTACGGTCAATGCCGCCAGCGTGCCGGAGACCGTTTTCGAAAGCGAGTTGTTTGGTCACGTGGCCGGGGCTTTTACGGATGCCAAGGCCGATCGCATGGGGCGATTCCAATTGGCGGATGAAGGAACGCTATTCCTGGATGAGATTGCCGCGATCCCTGTGAATCTACAATCGAAACTGTTGCGTGTGCTAGAAAGCGGTGAAACCTACGACCTATCAGATCTTTGTGTCGGGGTCTGCGTGGCCGACAATAGATAAGTCTTAGGCCTGCCAGCCGTCGAAGTTTTTCTCTTGCCTATCAGCCACAAAACGAGTATATGAAGTTCGCGAGCAATTAGAGTTATCAAACTGAGCTTTTTAGCGTTTCGTTCAAAAACGGGCAATTATTTTTTCGGAGAGGTAAAATGAGAAAACAATTATTATGCTTATTGCTATGTGCTTCAATCTTTCTGGCCGGGTGTGCAGGCCGTGATCCAAATCCGATTGCTCTCAAAATGCCGGGGGATGCGGATTTAAGCTGTGAAGCCTTACAAGCTGAAATGGAAAACCTTCGTGCAGATATGAAAGTCCTTAAGCCAAAGACAAATAAGTTCTTGACAAATACAATATGGTTTCTGTTATGGACACCGTTGATGGACGTTAAAGAGGCCGAGAAGATAGAGTATAATGCTATGCAAAGAAGGCACAATCACCTACTCGTTATCGCCAAAGAGAAGGATTGCAATTTCGCCGATTCCGTTGAGTCTGTCAAGGCAGTTGAATAAGGCGCTGTAAACACCATTAGGAGAAAAAATGAACAGATTAAATTGGCTTATTGGATTGTTGGCAATCTTCGAACGTTTGGTTGGAAGATGTAATTGCAACCGTGGTCGTAGGTTCATAGCGGGGGCGCGTTACGAACATACGACCTATCAGATCTTTATGTCGGGGTCTGCGTGGCCGACAATAGATAAGTCTTAGATGTGTAAAGAGTTACAGAAATTCGAGGCTCCTGTAAAGCGACAACTCCGACATTCATTAGAGGGATTTTTCTTTTTTCGTTTAGCCGCTGCTCTGCTCTTGTTTGAACAGACGAAGTTCTTTACAAACCGGCCATTCAATTAAAGCAAGGACAAGAGGTATGACTATTTCTGCCAGTGGTAGGAGCAGAAGTAAGCCAAAAGCCCAATTGTAGCCCGCCTTTGAAAATATCCTACAAAAGCTGAATACTTTTATCACAGTAACCGTCAGTACAATGAACGTTACGAAGATGATGAGAACTAATTCCATCGCTCCCGCCATGCGGAATCGGTTGACAGCAAGAATAAATTCCAT
>JAIVYN010000196.1:0-7253 GCA_048635425.1 Candidatus Aegiribacteria sp. | reverse complement strand
ATAAGGCAGCATATATTTACGTGCCTATAAGGCACTACATCTGTAGAGGACTCTCTACAAATCAGCTACTTTTTATGCAAAACAAACCCAATTTCCGAAAGGCCAAAATGAACTTAAGTTGCTTGTACACAAAGGATTATCAAAATTTTATCCCGCTGGCGGGGCAAAAAAACAAACCCAATTCAAACCCAATCAAACCCAATCTCCGAAAAGCCCAAATGAATATAAACTCACTTATAACAAAGGATTACAGAAAAAACGATGATTTCGCAGTCCGAAAAAACAAACCCAATTTCCGAAATGGCCAAAATGAACGCAAATATCTTTATCACAAAGGATTATGAAAATGAAACCACCCACAGGCCCAAAAAAACAAACCCAATTCAAACCCAATCAAAGCCTGTCCTGAGCGCAGTCGAATGGGCCAATTTCCGTCAAGAAATGCCAAAATAAACTTTTGTTGTGGTTTGGCGTAGAAAAGGATATAATATTGGCTGTGGTTACAAGCGATTGATTCTGCCTTAAGAAAGACAGACTTGAAAAGTGAATATGGGGGCGAATGGCTTCGACCGGATGGAGGACGGACAAGTTGCATGCCCAGGACGCCGGTTGGCCTGGCTAATCATCCGGCAACAAATTTTAAGCGACAACTATCAGTTGCGCATGGCTGCCTAATTTGGCGGCCCGTCCTGCCTGACTTTGCCTGTGGGTTTGGTAAGGGCGTCACACAGCAGGCTGGCTGAGTCGGTTGTTCGGGCCGGCAAGGCGAGAACTATCCGAAATAGCTGAGTTAAGAGCCTGTCGTTTTGGCGCTTAGCAAGGCGAAAAAAACAATAAAGCGACTAAGCATGTAGACGCTTGTCTTGAAACATCTCGGGACGGGGGTTCGAATCCCCCCGCCTCCAGTCTTCGTTCGCCGCTATAGGCGGACGAAGCGTGCCTCGGCGTAGCAGTTTTAATTGCGAAGCCGGCCTTTTCTGCTATTTATGACTGCGGCGAACTATACCTGGACAAGCTATTATTGTTTGATCTCACATATATATTGCTGTCGTGTAATTATTCAGATTATTCATAGCATGATAGGCGGAAAACAAAATTGTAATGGCTACCTTTTCGATTGTGGAATCGACAAAGGGTCTATCCTTATAAGTACATGTCTGCTTGGAATTCCATGTCGCTGGCATGGGCGCAGGCCAAAGAAACGTGAACAACTAATTGAACGATTAAAGAAAAAGTATGTCCTTATCCCTGTCTGTCCCGAGCAGCTTGGCGGTATGCCAACGCCTCGAACCGGCGAGAAGCTACACGGTACAGGAGCGGATGTTCTGGACGGTCGATCGCGAATCATCGCACCTGAAACAGGAAAAGACGTAACAAAATTTCATATCAATGGCGCCAGGTACACACTGGAGATTGCAAAAATTGTCGGTGCTTGCCGTGCATATTTGAAAGGCGGAAGTCCTTCGTGTGACCGAGAAGGCGTAACCGGTGAATTACTAAAGCGCGCTGGTATAAAGGTCATCCGTGTTCCATAATTATCAATGGTTATTAAACCACACAATTACAACAGCCGATAGCGCTTTCTATGTTCAAGGCTTTGAAAGTTTGGTGTTCCTCCATACATAATCCAATAGGTAACTGAGGTTTGAGCTTTTTGAGTGTATCAATGAAGTACCTGTAAACTTCGATTCGAAGTTTAATGGGGAACCGAACACGGCCATCATTAGATTTCACTTTTTCAAGTCGATTTGAGATAGGATTTGTCTTGCCCAATTTTAGCTCGGTAAGTTTCAGCGCGCCTGAATAACTGCAAATCTGGCCGAGAGTAACTCGGTCGAGTGGCGTTGATTCCAAAAGATTCTCTAAAAATTTAGAATATATATTTTGCCAGCCTTCGAGAGGGATGATGGGCATAATAACCGCACGTACAGGGTAGCCGACCTTGTTACATTTTTGCATAGCGGCAATTCTTTCATCAGGGGAAGGCACATTTCGCTCAAAAACGGATGAAACTTCAGGAGGATTCAAACTCCAGGAGAGAATCGTATGTTGTTTGTGGTCTAAATCCAGCAGATTCTCAACATTAATACTTTTAGTTAATAAAATTAGTCGGGCATATCTTTGTCTGGCGAAAAAAGGAATCATCTTAAGGGAATAGCCGGTTATAGGATCAAGGGCCAAACCGTCCTGAAGTTTGCCTAAATAAAAAGATGTGGTTTTGTCTAATTTCGAAGCAACTCTACCAATCTGATTCAAGATTTCGGGAAGATTTAAAAAGATTTTCACTGTTGGTGAGTATTTCACTCCCGGGGTGCCTGCTAAGTAGCAATATTGGCAATCGTATGGACAGAAACCATATGGCGAAAAATGCCAATAGTTCGGGCACATATTATCAGCTTCATTGCTGTAGCGGAGTGCGCTTTTATGTATGCCAAAAACAAGTGTTTTTTTCCCAGAATAATGAAGTTCTAAAGGATCGGTACTATCGAGCTGGATGCGATTGTGCGGCCGGTCTAATTGTTCGATAATTACAGCTTGTGGATAGACGCTGCATACTGCTTCCACCAGATTACGTTGTTGCTGTGTTTGGTAACTACCCTTAGTTACAATAATTTTATCAGGATTGAAATTCGGAGCTGGTACTGGTTGATAGCCTGAGCCTAAGTTTTCAAATAAAGTCAGATCGATCATAATCGGTTCTTTGGCTTTGCTTCGTATAAGAAGGCTTCAGATGAATTGTTTATTGATGCCATTTATTTGTTTAATTAACTATTTCCCGCAATTTTAGGGTAATATTATATTCGATTTTGCCATTAAAGTCAAGTACAAATCATATGAATTTTTAAAAAACAAAGATAATAGTAAGATAGATATAGTAATCTTCAACGTGATTGTCAGAAAGCGATTTCAAAGTTGTATTGGTTGGTAGTCTCAAATATTAATAACATTTCGTAATGCTGTATGCTGTTTATGTTCGAACATCGTCTCTCTTATTCTCCGAAGACAAAAAAGACTCATTTTCGCGGGAGTAATACGGGAGCATTTGAGAGGAAAACAGAGAGAATTCTGATAAAGCTTGATAAAAGGAGAGAAAAGTTTAAGCGGTGTCATATGAGGGGCTTATGTCGTATCGCCTTGTTTTGTAAAGGGTTATGAAAATGCTATGACGGGGGTTCGAATCCCCCCGCCTCCAGTCTTCGTTCGCCGCTATAGGCGGATAAAGCGTGCCTCGGCGTAGCAGTTTTAATTGCGAAGCCGGCCTTTTCTGCTATTTATGAATGCGGCGAACTATACCCAACTACGGCCACACAGGAAACTCCGCTAAAGTTTTGTCGACCTGTGTACCGAATAAATCAACAATGGCAACAATACAAGTTAGTTTTCTGTCCGAGCGCGAGATTCAAGACATACACGATGCGAGCATAACAATCCTTCGGGACACAGGCGTTATGGTGCATCACAAGGAAATATTGCAGCTCTTGGGCGAGGCTGGTGCAAAGGTAGTCCATGACCACAAGATAGCGTACCTTCCAGAAAAACTCGTCATGGACTGCATCGCACGGGCCGGCAAAAAATACAAAATCTATGGCCGGGACAAGAGCCGGGCCGTTAGTTTCGGATACGGCGAGCTCATTCTAATGTCAAGTCCCGGACAATTCGGCTGGATAGATGCAAAGACCGGCCAGAGACGGCCTGCAACCATCCAGGATGCCGGGGACGCAATCCGTCTTGGAGATGCCCTGGACAACATTAACATCGTCGGTGTCATGGCCCAGCCCGATGAGGTCTGCGAGAAATATCGAGATGTCTTTCTCACCGGCGAATTGGTCAAGGCAACAACGAAACCAACCCGCTGCTGGGTTCGCAACGGAGCAACAGCCCGTTACATTCTGGAAATATACCGCACAATCGCAGGTGGCGACGCCGCCCTGCGGGCAAATCCAATGGTCGAGGCCTTTCTCGAACCCATTAGTCCGCTGCAGTTGCCGAGGGACGGGCTTGATATAGTCAAGGAGTTCGCACAGGCCGGACAGCCCGTCAGTATCGGCCCGATGGCGATGACCTCTGCAACGGCCCCGGCAACATTGGCCGGCACACTGGCACAGGAAAATGCCGAGATATTGGCAGGTATTGTCGTGACACAATTGCTGGCGCCGGGCACGGCGGTAACCTACGGCGGAATCCCGCACATTATGGACCCGCACACAAGCATCTGCTCATTCGGCTCGCCGGAGCAGGGGCTAATGGCCTTAGCGATGACTCAGATAGCACATTTCTATGGCTTTCCCGTTTATATCAATGTTGGTCTGACCGATGCCAAAGTGCCCGACGCTCAGGCGGGCATGGAAAAGGCAGGCACAATGCTTATGGGCGTCCTTGCCGGTGCCGATACTTTTGGCCACTGCGGCATTTGTGGAACCGACCATGCCGGCAGTCTGCTGTGGCTGGCTTTCGACAACGAGCTAATGAATTACATCACGCGAATCGCACGCGGTTTCGAGGTAAAAACCGAGACATTAGCCACCGATGTTATCAAGTCGGTAGGCCCGGCCGGAAATTTCCTGGCTGAACCACACACAGTCGAACACTTTCGCAAGGAACTCTGGCTGCCCGACCAAATATGGACACGACAGAGCTATGACGGTTGGCAGGCTCAAGGAGCTGCCTCATTCGCAGATCGGCTCGCCGAACATGTCAACAGCATCCTAACAACACACACCCCACAGCCACTTGATGAAGCTCTGTCCCGGGAGATCGACCGTATTGTCAAACATGCCGAGCACGAGCTCGGATAGGCAGCGCATACCTTTGAAAATTTCCTGATGGTGCGATCTGGTTTTCCTCAAAGCAGATACTTGCCTCGGCAAAAGACTTCATCTATTATTATAGGTCAAGATATAGATAAATCTCATTGAAAGGGGATAACAATGATGAATTCAACGTACAACAGATTGGCTGTTTTTTTTATGGTTTTATTTCTGGTAACCGGGTGTCACCTCGTAAAAGAGGGGCCTGATACAAACCCGGCTATGCTTGATGAGCACATAAGCTCAGGGACGTGGAGGATATTTGCGGATGTTCCTGTTCCACGCTTCGGAGGAGCCGCAGCGGTTGTGAAAGGTAAGCTTCATTTATTCGGCGGCGTCAACATGAATCCGCACACGCCGGAGGGAAAAGACAGAGCACAGGCGGTGAAATTACATCACATTTTCGACCCGGTGACAAATACATGGAGTGAAGGGGCCCCGATGCCGGACGCTAAAGGTTGGCCGGCAATAGCTGTGTATAGAGACAAAATATATCTCTTCGGCGGTGACAATAAGGCGATAGACGTGAGTATGACAACCACGGCATGGGTGTACGACCCGCAGACGGACGCCTACAAAAACATCGCCCCTTTGCCTCATCCACGTTCTTATAGCTACGCTGTCACCGTAGGCGACTACATCTATATCTTCGGCGCACGGACTCTTAGCTCAGACGGCGAAGCCGACCGAAGCACCTTCCGTTACGACCCCCGCAGAAATGTTTACAAAAGGATGGCGGATATGCCCGAGGCAGCGCGATTCATTGTACACGGCAGCTACAACGGATGCATCTACGCTGTCCACGGCGAGACCGACTTAGAGACTTACGCTGACGGTGTGCTCAAATATGATGTGGCCGCCGACAAATGGTCGAAGCTGAACATACCACGAATCGAACAGCGCAAATGGTACCTCAGCCAGCATTCGACTCATGCAGCCATCGGCTCGAAGCTGTTCATTCTGGGTGGCTGGAGCAAAGTTACCAGGACCAGGAGTAACAGGGCCACTTACTTTGATATGGCGAAAGAAACTTTCGGCGAAGCCGAGCCGATGCCCAGGGGGCGATGCTGCGGTGTTGCGGGAGTGATCGATAATAAGCTCTACCTGGCAGGCGGCTTCTGGAGATGGGTCAGTGACGTTTGCGACTGCAAAGAGACGTGGGGCTTTCCATTCCCCAGGTGAAAGTGGAACGGCCCGGTGGCAAACAATCGGGCGTAAAAGCCTTGACTGATGCTCCCAATGTGGTATTTAAAGAAGTAAACAAGGTTTTTCAGACCTAATTAGTTCCTATTGCAGAAACAGTATTTGTCATTCCCGCGAAAGCGGGAATCCAGTTTTTCGCTCTGGACCCCTGCTTTCGCAGGGGTGACATCTTCGAATTCCGTTTTCCGCAACAGACAATAATTAGTATTCCGAGAATCCACGGGAGAAAGAGGATTGTGATATGAGGCGGTGCCTGAGCCATGAAGAGCTGTTGCAGTTGAAGCGTTGGAATACCCCAACGATTTATAATGGTTGGGAGCAAATCACTAAACATGACCGCACAAAGGGGTGCATGAATCTGGAAGAAACTCGTGACTTCATGCCTCAAATGGGGCCGATGATCGGCTATGCCGTTACGGTTGTCATCGAGCCCGGCAATCCTGACCACACGCAGAACAGGCCGGATGCCTGGAAGGATTACCGGGAGTACGTGGCCGGCGTGCCCGGACCAAAAATCGTTGTGGTCCAGGACTTGGATAAACCCAATTTTGTCGGCTCGTTTTGGGGAGAAGTCAACGCGAACGTGCACAAAGCGCTGGGGTGTGTCGGCACTATCACGGACGGTGCCGTAAGGGACATCGATGAAATGTGCAACGCGGGCTTCAAAGCTGTCGCGCGAAGAATGTGCGTTGGGCACGCGTACAGTGTACCTGTGCAATGGGGCGGCGAGGTAGAGGTCTTCGGCTGTAGAATCAGTGAGGGGGACTTAATCCATGCCGACAAACATGGCTTCCTAATCATTCCACAGCAGGAGCAAAAGTCCTTATACGAGGCTGTTTGTTTCATGGATGCCAACGAATGCCGGACAATGATTGCCGCCGCCCGGAACACCACTGGAAAACCAATTGCCCGGATATTAAGCGAACTAAATGAGGCCGGGAAGGCATTCAAGAAAAACGCCGCGGAGAAGTTTCATCGAAAGGGAGAATAATATAGTGCTCTCGATTGAAAATTCCCGTTTGTGCGCGGGTAACTTGTGCCACAGGTAGTAGCTTTACAATAATCCAGCACCAATTGAAGCGCTTTCGTTAACAGATAATTGGTGCTGGATGATTTTACACGCGGTAATTTACTACCCTTAAGGGTATAAGTATGCGAATTGTCGTACTTGATGGTCATACGTTAAATCCCGGAGACCTGAGCTGGGCCGGGCTGCATGAGCTTGGCCAATGTCACATCCAC
>JAIVYN010000195.1:0-7258 GCA_048635425.1 Candidatus Aegiribacteria sp. | reverse complement strand
GTTGCCATATTGGGCGCAATCATACCGGCCCCTTTGACTGCGCCGGCTATTGTAACTTGAGTGCCTGATATTTCGAGTCGGCGGACGGCTTGTTTCGGCCTGGTGTCGGTCGTCATTATCGCTTTCGCAAAATCCAGGCCCGCCTTAGATGAATCTGAGAGCTTCGCCGCCGCCTTTGCAATGCCGGCGGTAATTTTATTAATCGGCAACTGCTTTCCGATAATGCCGGTCGAAGCAACGAGAATATTTCGATTTTCGATTTGAAATTGCCGTGCTGTTTGGCTGCACATTGTAATTGCGTTTTCGATACCTTTTCGGCCGGTACAGGTATTAGCGTTGCCGGAATTGACGACCACTGCGTATATTCTTGAGCTTCTGACGTGCTTTTTGCAGACCTGTACTGCTGCCGAGACGACCTTGTTAGTTGTAAAAACCGCTGCTGAGTTTGCACCGGCTGGGCAAACAAGCAGCCCCAAATCAGATTTGCCCGATTTCTTAATACCGCATTGCATCGCCGCTGCCAAAAATCCTTTAGGTGCAGTAATAGTATTATTAGCCATCTTGTGCCTCTTACTACTTCAATAATCTGTTAAAGCCTTCTAATATCCCTTCGTGCTCAGAAATCTTACTAAACTCTAAAAGCCATCCGGTGATGTATTGAAGATCAATCGAATCTTTGTTCTTAATCAATATACTTTTCACATCTTCTTCATCAACGGCTCGGCCTGCCACTATCTTATGGATAATAACATCCTCACAGGATGCAAACATCACGGGATAATTATCTATCTGAACAGGGACTACTCTTTCGAGAGCCTTTCTTTCATATTCGCTGAACGAAAAAACGAAGTCCACGCGGATTTTTGACTTTGGCTCTTCCGTAGGAAGCACTTTCGTTTCTCTCGCAAACTCCTCTGGTTTTTCGGGCAGAATCCTCAGATTTAACTTCTTGCAGACCTTTTCGACCAGTGAGAAACCATCCGTATCGAGCCCAAGCGTTATGTCGATGTCGCGCGTCAGACGCGCCCTGCCATAAACAAGCACCGCCTGACCGCCGATGACCATATAGGGAATCTTATCTTCGTCTAACCTTTGAGCTATCTTTTTTATTAGCTTTTCGAGCACGTTTTAACCTACTCATTGCTTGAGCGATTCGCAAATCCACCTCGATGCCCTCCCAGATATTTTCGTGGCTGATTGCACCCAACGCAACAGCTTCTTTATGCAGCGCATCGTATATCCGCAGGGCCTCTTTATAGGACAGACTTTCCTTTGCGTCTAACTTTCGATAAAACTCATCCAATTTGCGTTTGTTTCTTATCATTATTGAACCACCTAACCGTCACTTAAAGCCATACCGTCTCTTTAAGGACGTGGCAAATCCAGGGCGTACCTGACTGTTTCATTCTCTCTATCTCCTCGTCGGTGTAAGGAAAAACATCACAGCTTACAGAAAGTTTCTCCGGAAGATAATCGGGAATTCTGTCCAGGAAACGCTTGGAGCTTTCGCGCAGAATTATCAGCAAGTCCACATCACTGGCTGGTCCGTAAGTGTCGGTAGCATAAGAGCCAAACAGCCCGACTTTTTCCACTTCCGGCCGGCTTCGCTTGACTTTTCTGGTATAATCTGCTAACTGACGCAAGACCTTATTCTTGTCAGCGAACACAACTTTGACAAAATCTGATGACTTCTCGTGCATATCAATTGATTATAACTCAAAAGACCTCTTTTAGCGAACCGTTTCTTGCGCTGGGCATGCTATCTAAAAACTCGTTGTATTTTTTGACCGCGGGTCTGTAATAGTTCTTGGCCCGTTGCTAAGGGCTCCGGCGAGAACCATATCTCTGAAGTCAGCCATCGGGTCGTAGAATTTTTTGCTCAAATCAATCCTGTTAACCATCAAGCCGGGGCGATTTTGTCTTAGCTGTTTTACGATTTTGCCGTCCGGCTGGATAAAACACGATGGATACGGCGCATAATACCCGCTCGAATTTGTACAGCTCGCCCAGAAATGGTTCGTCGCCGCCCGGCATTGCATTGTCTGTCGCATAATATGCGTATGTATGCTTGGGCCTTTTTGGCGGGCGTTGTAAAACGACTGGAAAATGCAGTTGACTTTTTGCTTATATAATTGTCGATAAATCTCCGGAAACCGCAAATCAAAACATATCAGCAGTGAGCATCTCACGCCGTTTATGGTGAAATCCGCAAATCGGCTGCCCGGCGTCAGCCGTCGCAAATCACCCGGCGTACAGAATCTCTTATCGTAACGGTCAACAATTTTCCCCTTCGGATTTATAAGATACAGACTGTTATGCGGCTTGTTCGGCTTAGTTAATGGGTGCGTGCTGCCCAGAACTACCCAAAGGCTCAATTCGGCGGCAAGGGCCATAATCTTTTGCGTTTCTTCTCTTAGCAGGTCCCAATCGTACCCCTCGAAGTTTGGAAAGTCGGTGCCCACGTAGCCGCTAAGAGCACACTCGGAGAAATGAACAATGTCAGCCTTAGCCTTTTTCGCTTTGCGCAAAAACTCACAGATTCTTATGGAGTTTCTCTTTATCGAAGCCCCCACGGCAAATTGGCAGGTAGCAATTTTAAGTACACTGTCAGCCATCACGAAGTTAATCCGTTAACTGTGTTAGCAATCCTCAAATCAACTTCCAATCCCTCTAAGATATTTTCGGAATTGATAATCCCTAAAGATACAGCTTCTTTGTGCAGTGCTTCGTATATAGACAGAGCCTTTTTGTAGGAAAGGTTTTCTTCATTGATTAGTTTTTGATGAAACTTATTCAATTTATGCCTGTTTCTTATCATCTAAAGCCAAACTACCTCTTTAAGAACATCTGTGAAAAACCTCTCCTAAAGCAGCAACGGGACCTATGGTTACCATATCGACGCTGTTGGCACCTGCGCCAGCGTCCGGGTCCATACCGCACCCCAACTTGTCCTTCCAATCTCACCATCCGTCTGTTCTTGCCGCGACTCTCTGCATAACGCCCGCTACGGGACCACGAGGGACGAAGCATGGAGTCACGCAACTGAATGGTTCGGCCGCCGAGAATCAAGGCTTTGGCCACACGGTGGTCAGCAGGCATCTTCTCAGTACGGAATCCCAGAATCTCAATCTCCTTCCCGACCGACAATTGCTTGACAATGTCGGCAACATCCACGGTTGGTCCTAAGTGGATATTGAACTCTCTATTCTGGCTGTCCTTGAGAATCAGATGAGTTCCGATTAGAGCTCTACCTGTCGTACTCTCGCAGGGATGCGTTTTGATCTCCTGCAATATGCCTGAGATGCGGACTATGGGCGGCTTCTCTGCCCGTCGTGCCATACCTTCGTGGTCTCCCATTCCTTTTTGAGCATAGACGGTGGTCGAAAACAGCATTGCCACAAGAACAGCACCGGCAAGGGTACCCACACAACGTTGAAAGTGACTAAGTCGGATTTCCTTTGTGTTTCCCATCATGAATTCTCCAAACTAACATTTATCATTCGGCACTTTTTGAAACACTTCTATGCCTTAGCAATTCCACTTATATTTCAAGACCTTTCTCCAATTATATCATTGGGGACATATTTTTCAACTTTTTTCTGCAAAATGTATCACACGCAACGCGATACTATACTATTTAAGGCCCAGGGTTTCTTCCAGGCCGAAGACGATATTCATATTCTGAATCGCCTGGCCGGAGGCGCCCTTGACCAGATTGTCAATCGCAGAAAAGCAAACGACCTTGTCTTTCACACAAGCTACAAAGATATAGCAATAGTTTGTCCCTGCGACATCTTTAACAGCAGGAGCGTCCTTGCATATCTGCACAAAAGGCTCAGCGTTATAGAAATCATTATAGAGCTGTAATAGTTGCTCACTGCTAAGGTTCTTCTTCGGTTGACAATACACTGTTGAGAGAATTCCCCTGTCAAAAGGCCCCACGTGCGGCTGAAAAAGCACAGTAACCTTTTTGCCCGCAACATCACTTGCTATTTGTTCAATTTCCGGCATATGGCGGTGGTTACCGATGCCGTAGGGAAACATATTTTCATTCATATTGGGAAAATGAAATTTACTCGAAGGTTTCATCCCTGCCCCCGATGCGCCCGTTACCGCATTAACAATGACGGATTCAGTTTCTATCAGGTCCTCTTTAAGTAGCGGGGCAATTGCCAACGAGGCCCCGGTTGGATAGCAGCCGGGATTTGCGACGAGCTTGGCGCCTTTTATCTGCTCACGGAAAAGCTCAGGTAGGCCGAACACGGCGTGCTTTAAGTTCTCGGTATCAGTATGCTTGACATAATACTTTTCATAAACTGCAACATCTTTAATGCGGTAATCGGCACTAAAATCAATCACCTTCAGCCCTGCATCTAAAAGTTTCGGCACGAATCCCATAGAGACCTTATGGGGCAGACAACATAGAGCGACATCAGACAAGTCCGACAGCTTGTCAATATCCAGCGGCTCGATTTGCAGAACGCACCGTCCCTTAAATTGCGGAAAAACGTCCTCGACCGCCCCGCATTCTTCCGGCAGAGCGGTTAGATAAGTAAGCACCGCTCCACTATGCTGCAGGAGAATCTGTATCGATTCGGCGCCGGTATATCCGCTTGCCCCGATTATTGCAACTTGTATCATTATGTCTTCCTTTCTTTTCTCAAGTATTGGCCAAGAATATCAGTTTCACTTTTAGTGGTCAAGTTTCCTCCTTAGCAAAACGACCGCACAAGCGCCAATAACTAACACAGTACCCAAAAGGCAAGTCGCCGTCAAAGGCTCGCTGAATATTGCCACACCGGCTATATAGCACAATACCGTCTCGAGCATAAGCAACAATGAACCGGTCTTGACCGGCACATACTTAAAGCCTTCCGTCATCAAGAGCTGACCGATAGTAACGCTGACACCGATGCCCAGCAGGATAAAGACGCCTTTAAGGCCGATGGCCCCTTCGCTGCTAAAAGCCGGCCCTATAACCAGCCACATCCCTACCGCGCACTGGGAAAAGTAAATCGCCAATGAGTCATCCGTATCGTGGAGCTTGCGTATCAGCGTGACAGCTATGCCGGCAATCACCGCTCCGAGGACGGCCAAAAGCTCATATCTGCCAAAGACCAGCAATGAAAAGCCCTGCTGTTTTTCGTAAGCTATGATGTAAATACCTACCATAGCCGTCAGGATAGCCATAATATCGAACAGTCGCAGCCGCTCTTTCAGGAAAACCGCACTGATAATGCTTGCAAAGATCGGGTATGAGCTTACAAGAACCATGCCTTTACCTAATCCCAGCTTAGTAATGGACAAAAGTACGATAACGACGGCCGTCCCACCTGCAAGGCCCCGAAAGAACAGCAGCTTTTTATTGATAAAGACAAGCTTGGCTCGCCCTGACATAGCGGCAGTAGCAATCAGACCCAGCCCTATGACGAACCGAAAAAAAGCCAGCTTGTAGGCGCCTATATATGAGCCGTACTTGATCAGGCAGCCGGCTATACAAAACAAGACGCTTGCCAGAGCTATCAAAGAGGCCCCCTTGTTTGTATGTTCCTGTCTTGACATCGTAATTTATATCTCCAAAAAAAAAGCCACCGGAAATTCCAGTGGCTTTTTCGATAATCCAAAAAATAATTTCCAAGCTATCGTTTTGAGAACTGGAATCTTCTCCTTGCTCCTCTTTGTCCGGGCTTTTTCCTTTCGACCATTCTGGGGTCGCGGGTAAGATGCCCGCCGTCCCGCAGGGCCTGGATATAGTTTTCATCATATTTCTTCAATGCCCTGGCAATCCCCAGCAGGGAGGCACCTGCCTGTCCGGTAGTTCCGCCGCCTTTGACATTGATGAAGATATCGAATGATTTTTCCGCATCAACAGTCACCAGAGGCGCCAGCACTGCTTTTCTGTCCTGCTCCCGAACAAAGTAATCTTTGAGCTCTTTTTTGTTGACCACCAATTTGCCGTCGCCGGGTTTGATTCGTACCCTGGCGACGGAGCTTTTTCTTCTGCCGGTACCCCACCAGTAACCACCCTTTGGCTCACTGGCCGGGCCCGATACCTGCTTGGTCTGAGTACTTGCTTTGATATTAAGCTGATCAGTTTTGGTCTCTGCCATAATTTGTGTTCTTTACTAAAATAGTTCTATTTTTTCAGGTTTCTGGGCCTGGTTCTCGTGTTCCGGGCCTTTATAAACCTTCAACTTTTTGAGCATTTTTCTGCCGAGCTTGCTCTTCGGCAGCATCCGCCTTATGGCCAATTCAATAACCTTTTCAGGCTTTTTGGCCATCATATCGGCAAAGCTGACGTATTTATGCCCGCCGGGGAAATGCGTATAATAGTCGTACTCCTTCTTCTGGGCCTTTTTGCCGGTAAGCTGAACTTTCTCGGCATTCACTACAATCACATAATCGCCTGTATCGACGTGCGGCGTATATGTGGGCTTGTTTTTTCCCATAAGTATAGGCGCGATTTTGGCCGCCATTCGACCAAGAATAGCCCCGTCAGCATCCACGAGCATCCATTTCTGCTCGACCTGCTCTTTTTTCGCCATAAAGCTCTTCATAGAAAAGTCTCTTTCACAATACAAAAACAGGTATTTTACCGAATTACACAGACCTGTCAAACTATTTTTGCGGAGAAAATTCAAGAATTTGGGCTCCATCCTGTCGATGAGCTCGTGGCCATGGACAGAAGACAGATATCTGACCTCTGACATCCGGCATCGGACTTCTGTTTTACTCCCTTCGACGTAGCTCAGGGCATGCCTTAGGGGGTAGGTGAAATTGGCTTTGTTTGGGTTTGTTTTTTTTGGGGCCTGAAGGTGGTTTATTTTCATAATCCTCTATAACATATAAGTTTGCGTTCATTTTGGCCTTTTTGGAAATTGGGTTTGAATTGGGTTTGTTTTTTCGGACTGCGAAATCATCTTTTTTTCTGTAATCCTTTGTTATAAATGATTTTATATTCATTTTGGCTTTTTGGAAATTGGGTTTGATTGG
The DNA here is from genome assembly GCA_048635425.1 of Candidatus Aegiribacteria sp. Taxonomy (GTDB): domain Bacteria; phylum Planctomycetota; class Phycisphaerae; order Sedimentisphaerales; family Anaerobacaceae; genus NIOZ-UU13. The sequence continues at coordinate 265 of JAIVYN010000195.1, read as the reverse complement.
GTTTGAATTGGGTTTGTTTTTATATCCGGCCAGCGGGATAAAATTTCTATATTCCTTTATGTACAAGCAACTTACGTTCATTTTGGCCTTTCGGAAATTGGGTTTGTTTTGCATAAAAAGGGTTGATTTGTAGAGCGCTCTCGACAGATGTAGAGGAGAATTTCGTGAAGCGGATGCGCAGCTCGTATCGGTTGCGTTAAGCGTAAATCGTCGTTTAAGACGTAACCGAAAGACAATAAACGAAACGAGCAGCGTAACCGCAACC
>JAIVYN010000194.1:0-7272 GCA_048635425.1 Candidatus Aegiribacteria sp. | reverse complement strand
CGGTCAAAGGCATCACGGCAATCAGACCGGCCAACGTCGGCAGCCTGCGCCCTATCTGCGCGCAGAAAGCAATAACGCACACACTAATCAACAGCTTTATTGCAAATCGCATACAAACACTACACTTGTCATTCCTGCAAAACCTGTCCTGAGTACAGCCTGCCCTGAGCATGGCCGAATGGGTCGAAGGAGCAGAAATCCACAAAACAAAAAAACTATGTATCCTACACTGCTGCCGACCAGCTTTTCACTTAATGAACCGGATAGTCAACGGATAGCGATAGTGATGACCATCGTTGGCCTTAACCGCTGCAATCAGCAAAAAGATTAAGTCAACTATGCTTATTGCAACCGGTATGAATACGCCAATGCAGACAAAAGACAGCGGTATCCATATAACGGCAGATATAAGCAGATACAGTGTCATCGATATCTGGAAGTTCACTGCTTCTTTGCCGTGCCCGTCCACGAAAGGAAATTCTTCCTTCTTTATCTGCCAGACAATCAATGGCCCTATAATGCAGCCAATAACCGGCACTACCAGTCCGGCAAGCGCCGCCAGATGGCATATCATCGCCCACATACGGGCATCCTTGTTGACCTCCTTGCTTCCTGGACTTTCTTGAACAGCTTTGGGCTGTTCAGCGCTCGTCTCTTGTTCGGCAGGAGTTTCGCCTTCGGGCTTTTCTGCGCTGACATCCGGTTCGACAGGTGTTTCGTCTTCGGGCTTTTTCGCCGGCTTCGGGGTCTCCTCTTCTTTTGCCATAATCCAGCTCCCTTCTATTTAATTTATTTCGATTTGACTCCTGCTGCCTGGCTTTACTTCGCAAAGCGGCAGGGACTCTTTTTTAACAAAGGCCGATAACACCGTCAAGAGGAAAAATCTGACACTACGACTCCAGTGTCGTAATCGGTTAATCCGCCTTTGCAAACTCACCAATTAACCACTCACCATCGAAGATCCGCCGTCTTTTGGCGGACTCACCACTTAAATACACAAACTAACAGATTTGTTACAGTCATTCTTAGCCGAAAGGCGAAGTAACCGGTCTTAGTGTAGATATGACCGTTTCGGTTAAAGTTAGATTCTTCGCTTTAATACGTTATCCATAAGAATTTCTTCGGACCGCCAAGAATAACAAAGTGTCTTACATTCTCGGACACAAAATACTTATGATCGCCAAAGCATACTTATCGGTCAGTTTGAGTGTATGTGTTTAGCTGCTTTTGATTTCTTTGTGGCACGGCCATCTTGGCCGTGTTATCACGGGCTGGAAGCCCGTGCCACATCAGGAAACTGCTGATTCAGTCCACAGAATGGCTTGCGTCATTATCGGGCTAAACACATACGTTTGAGTAACTAATCACCATTTTTGTGAGGGCGCCGACCGGCACTGCTGACATCGATGGTTTTTATGCCGAGCCTGCCCACCGGCGTCTCCGGGGCAAACCTAACCGCACGCTTCTCGAACTCGACAATGAGCGGGATTCATCAATTCCCTCTTTCGGCGGACCTAAGCAGCCACACCGCCATACCGCTTTTACCGCGGTGTGCCCAGGCGTAATAAGGAATTGCAACCACCTCGATACTTTTCTGCGGCATTTTCCCCTGGCCATTGAGCGTCACGATACCGCCCAACAACTCGCCGTGATATTCGGTGTGCAATTTTGCATCCGGCGGCAAAACCAGCTTTGCCACGCCTTGCGGATTGTCCACGCCTTCGAAGCAATACACCAAAGGCCCGCGCTGGATAGCCGTGCGTCCTGCGTTGTCTTTGACGTTCTCGTGGGAGACGACCCGGCGTATCGGCATCGGCAGGTTCAGCTCTATAGTATCGCCCCCTTTCCACTTACGCCTTATAGACGCAAAGCCCTTGTCGATATTCAAATCAACAGATTCGCCATTGACCTTGAGTGTTACTTTCTCAGAGCTTTCGTTCAGGAAGCGATAAAGGTCGCTGGGAACAGGCTCATTCCGCGCCCAGCCGGGAATGCGAACACAAATCGCAAACTTCGCCGAACGCTCCGGCTCAACGATTATCTTCACGGCCCCATCCCACGGATAGCGCGTCTCCTGCTTCAGGCGCACGGTATTGTCAGCCATCTTGATTTTGGCGCTCCCGCCGACGAAAAGATTCACATACAAAACATCTCCCTGCTGCGCGTAAGCGTAGCCGGGAAGCGACGGCATAAAGCGGACGATGTTCGTGGGACAGCAGGCGCAGCCAAACCATGGGCTTCGCTGATAGTCGCCGTCACTGGCTAACGGGTTCGGGTAGAAAAATTCATCACCGCTTAGCGAAATACCCGAAAGAAAACCATTGTAGATAACTCGTTCCAGCACATCGATATACTTTGCATCGCCGCCCAATAAAAACATCCGATGGTTCCACATAGCGTTGGCAATGGCCGCACAGCTCTCACAATAGGCCGTCTTATTGGGCAGCTCGTAATCTTTACCAAAGGACTCGCCGCCGCGTCGAGCTCCGACACCGCCGGTGATATACAGCTTCTTCGAGACAACATCCCACCATATCCGCTCGAGCGCTTCGACGTAACCGGTATCGCCCGTCAGGGCCGCCACATCCGCCATCCCGGAATACAAATACCCGGCCCGGACGGCGTGGCCCACCGCAGCGTCCTGCTCAACCACCGGCTTATGGTCCTGGCAGTATTCGCCGTAAATCTCACGTCTCTCAGACTGGCCGCGTTCATCGAGGAAAAACTTCGCGAGTTTGAGGTATTTCTCGTCACCGGTTACCCGATACAATTTCACCAGGCCAATCTCTATCTCCTCGTGACCGGGCACATCGTGTCTCTTGTCGGGGCCGAAAACCGAGTCGATGTAATCGGCAAGCCGGATTGCCACATCAAGAATTTTTCTTTTCCCGGTGGCCTGGTAGTAAGCGACGGCGGCCTCGAAGAAATGGCCCGCACAGTAAAGCTCATGCTTGTGGCGAACGTCCGTCCAGCGTTTTTCCGGCTGTCGCTCAGGCAGAGAATAAAACGTATAAAGATAGCCGTCCTCCCATTGGGCCGATGCTATCTTGTCAATCACGCCGTCAACGTATTTTTCAAGCTCCGGATCGCGATGAATTTTCTCCTGGGGAGTCCTTACGGACAACGAATAGGCAGCGCCTTCTATGACCTTGTAGAGATCGGAATCGTTAAAGTAGATGCCCTCGAATTTGCCTTCCATCAGGCCGCCCGCCTTCGCAAAGTTATCAATTCGGCCGGTCTCTTCACACTTTTGAAAATCGTAGGGCACTGTAACCTTGCGATTCGTCTCCATCCGTGGCGCCCAGAACTCATCGGCGATAACCACATCGGTGAACGCAACGGCCCGCAATTGACTCGATCCCTGCATCTGGCAGCCTGTTACAAATACGAACAAACCGATAATTGCAATCCACAGGATGCCTCTCGGTATTGCAAAAAGATGCTTTCTTAACAATCGAAACTTTCCCATTTTTTTACGCTCCTTTTCTATTTTCCCGGCAGAACTTACCCATCAGCTCCATTGCCCTGTTCATCCTTTCGGCTGAGCCGTCCATCTTTGCGTAGGCATCCACCAATTCCATCAATTCCGCGGCCGGCTCAACCTGCCCATAGTGGTGCCCAACGTTGACAATCGCAGCATCAAGGCCGTATTCGGTCGCCTTTGCAACGTAGGCCCTGCAGACCCCGATCCTTCGGCCCGGCAGGTCACGGACGCAGTTACTAACCCCAAGCGAGCAATGTACACCCTTGAACCGCGCATCGCTTTTGATTTTCTTTATTGTCTCGAACGCCCTGTACGTATAACCCGGCACATTCGCCTCCATCGGCATATCTATCGCTAACGGAAACACGGTCGAGTCGAAGAATATCTCGCCGGGCGTAAAGCCGTATTCGCCAACCGCCCTGGCAAAAATCTGCTTAGCTAAGGAATACAGCTCATCAACCGAGTGCGAGCCGCCCGGCCCGGTCGGTGTTCCTTCGCCGACCAAAAGACCGATGAACGCAAAATCGAAATCTTTCTTTAGCGGCAATATGTCCTCCATCGTATAAACCTTTACCGAGTTTATAAGTGGCTGTTTAACCTTACCGCCGGCATTATACCACTCCTTAAGGCCCGCTATCAGAACATCGTTGTTACTGCTGTCGATACAAATCGGCACGTCATTGCCCCACTTACGAACCATTCGGACGTACTCGACCATCATATCAACGCAAAGCTGTGGCTCGTCCTCACCAAAGGCATCGAGATTGACCGCCACATAATCAGCCCCGTCAGCAGCCTGTGATTCAATTAAGCCCTTAATATAATTCAATGGCTCGCTTGTCATCAAATAGGCATTGGAGCCGATTTCCGCCAACTGCTTCATTATCGTGCCGATCTTCGGAATCGAAGCGTGGATCGATTCGCCAATAGTAATCAGCGGATTCTTCATCGTATGGTCCTAAATACAAAATAAATCATCCGTTTGCCATTCTTTTTATAACCTGTATTCATAAACACTTATGCAATCCCAGTGTCTTTTTTGTATCCGTTTTTGGTGCTGCGACGATCCAAACAATTACCTCTGCATGCAATTTTGTGTTGTGGATAACCTGTTGATAACTCAAAGTCTACCCCTAAAGCCTCTTCTCAGCAATACAGATAAATGTCAGATAAGAAAGAAAGGACTTCTGAGCCGCCGCCTCTGCGACCTGTTCAAAGACCAAGCTTTTTCCCGTAACTTATTTTCAATAAAGAGGTTACAATCACAGACAAATCTGCCTCTCAAAGCCGTCTCCATTTGACATCCTTCGAGCCCTCAGTATGCCCAAATTACACTGGATTTGCAACGGACTCGTGAAAATTTATCCCGTTAGTGGATAAATCACGGGAAATTTTTTCATAATTCTTATATCACTAATAAATACACACACCCCAGAAAGCTGTGTGTTCCGATAAAAAACGCAATTTCTCCGTCACCAAGTTACTTCCTTAACGGCCGAGCCTGGGAACGGCCCAGAGCAACTAACCGTAACAACCACGCATTTATCGAACTACAGACCACTAACAGAAACTCTCAATACTCAACTGCGACCAGAGTTCGTGGTGTTATTTTTGATAAATACAACCTCCCGCTACTTTTAGAAATTTCCACATCTCCATCTATTGGTAAAATCAACTCCTTTCTTGCTCCGAAAGGCTTCGAAAACCTCAGGACCGCATCAACCGGCTCATCGTTGAAATTCTCGACAATCAGGTAATCTTCGCCAATCAGGTACAATGCTACTTTGTTCGGAGCATCAAATTTTATTCCTAATGGCCCCAACAATCTGTCCCTGATGGGTTTGAGCTGCTCTCGATTCAACTCAAGCAAGCCGCGAGGATTCCCATTGACCTTCAGGATAACTAAGTTTTCATCATCAATATTTACACCATCCAGCCGGTCAGCCAGCCCGTCTGTTATAAGCACCTTCTTTTCATCATCGAGCATTTTCCTTAGCTTGGCAGAGAAATCCGGATCTTTGAGTGCGTGAACAGAGAAAAACGCAACCTTCACATCAGTGTCTATCTTCGCCGTAGGCACAAGCGGCAATCCCAACATCCCCACGAAATCGAATATGTATTGCTCATCATAGGCGTCACTGTTCGGCGGCTTTGGTGCAAGGATACCTCTGATAGATCTGTTTCGAACTAACGCAGCGAGCTTAAACAATCCGGGTATTTCCGTGCGTAATTTCTCGACGTTTGACGGCCCGGTATTCCGCAACAGCGACCCATAACAAAACAACAGCATCTCCTTGGCATCTGCCAGTACCGTCTGACGCGCCTGCTCCACGTATGTATTTTCCGTGGTCCCGTAAGGGTCAAACCACCCGCCGCCTGTTTTCGGGCCGCCTATCTCACCCAGCCACCGCATAATGTAGTAAGCTTCGTACTGAACTTTTCCTCCCCAGCGCTTATCATCATAATCGCGCGTCTCGGTGCCGACCCAGATTCTATCGTAGTCGGCTGTTTCACGTGAAACCTCATACCCGCGATTGTGGAAATTGTCGTACCACTGAGGATATTTGATTATGATTTTTACGTTCGGATTGACTGCTCTTGCCGGCCTTAATATCCTCTCACGGCTCACCCCGACCATAAGCTCACAGCGGTAATCGGCCCACGTCCGGTCGCCGCGCGCCTTTTTGCACTCACCGCATTGGCAATCGGTGAAAAGAAAATCGTCAATCATAATCTCATCGAACATCGAGGCCGTGTATTCGAAGATTTCCTGCAAGCTCTTTTGCGTGCCCGTATTGGTATAACAGGAAATCAGGTTCCAGCCTGTCGATATCTTCCCAACCTGCGTGGTCGTAACGCAGCCCGAGACCTCAAAGCCCTCTGCTTCAAAACTGGATTTCGCTCGTTCTAAGGTTCTTCTCTCTGCGGTATACCGGCTTCTGAAAGTTTCAATGAAAACATGGGTAACGCCGGTCTTCTTACACCAGTCGATTGCCTTACTGATGCCCTCCTCGCTACCCAAATGGTCGCGCACATTCTGCGCCGTAAACAGCGTAGCTATCTTCAAAAGACCCTTATTTTCATTTGCCAAATCCCATAACGATTGAGATTGACACCTCAAGGTCGCTAACAAAACCAACCCCGCAACAGCACATTTCAAACGCCTTGACTTAATCATTTCCCATATCTCCCTGAATAAAGGCTTGTTTGTGGGTGTTGTAATCAGCCTTTGTCGAAAGCCGCGATTTTCTCTTTCAGCGTCCGGCAGGCCGCTGCCGGATCACTGGCTTTCGTCACCGCAGCACAAACCGCAAGCGCTTTGGCACCAGCTCTCAAAACATCTTCCACATTGTCTAATGTTATACCGCCGATAGCCACATTACAAACACCGGTATCGGCAAGTATCTCTGTTCCCTTACTGATATAATCCAGGCCAACCGCCTTAGCAGCCGGTTTCGTCTCGGTGGTAAAGACCGGCCCCAGAGCTGCGTACGTAGGCCGCTCCTCGCAGGCGGCACGCAATTGCCTGAGTGAATGTGTACTTTTGCCGATAATCAGCGGAGCTAACTGGAGCTTGCGTGCACATTCTACGGGCAAATCATTCTGGCCAAGATGAACTCCATCGGCACCTGAAGCTACTGCAATATCAACCCGGTCGTTTATTATGCTAAGGACGCCGGCGTCTTTGCATATCCGCACAAATTCGACAGCAATGGCGAAAAGCTTGTCGTCCTCAATGGCCTTCGCACGCAACTGAATGCAATCGGCACCACCGGCTGCACACTTGC
>JAIVYN010000193.1:0-7323 GCA_048635425.1 Candidatus Aegiribacteria sp. | reverse complement strand
TAGCCAGATAGCCAGGATAACTGCGAAATGGCAAAGTTGATCTATAACCAGGGATTGGATATTGTTCTCATATTTTGCTTTTACACCGTCAATTACAATGTGTGTGGCAGCAATGGCAAGGGGAACCTTTTATTCATAGCTAATGGTAAACCGACCGTTATTTGGACTAATTATACCACTTCAGATTTTACATTTCAACAATCCGCTTGATTTTTGGGAGGGCTTGCTCACTCTACATTCTATATTATTCTCCATAATCAGACATTATACATTATTCAGCGAAGCTGTCAATTGACACAAGCTAAGCAGGTAATTACAATGTTCATCCATATATGCAAATATTATTGACAAATGATGATGGTATTTTTGCCCCGGGCTTAGCTGCAATCTATAAAGAGCTGGTCACAATTGGGGATGTAACGGTTGTTGCACCGGCTGACAGCCGGTCGGGCGCAAGCCACAGCATTACATACTCCCGGCCGATAGTTTGCAATAAAGTCGATATTAACGGCCAATTCACCGGCTTTAGCGTTCAGGGCTCGCCGGCCGATTGTGTCAAACTCGCAGCGATGCAACTGCACGATGGGCCAATAGATTTACTTGTTGCCGGTATAAACAACGGGGCAAATGCAGGCATAAATGTCTACTACTCCGGTACGGTTGCCGCTGCGATGGAGGGGGCGTTCTTAAAAATTCCAGCCGTCGCGATGAGCCTTTCGTTCGAGGAGCAAATGGATTTCGAAAAGGCCGCCCACTACTGTGCGAAAACCCTCAAAAAGCTTATGCCAATCAAAATAGGCAATGTGATAAATATCAATATACCACAATTATCGAAAGGTGAGCCCAAAGGCGTAAGAGTTGTGCCCCAATCAAGTAAGGGCTTTGACGAGTATTATATCCGTCAAAAAAATGAGCAGGGTCAGACCGTGTTTCAGTTAGCCGGCAACGGCCACCGCATCGACGGCACACCTACCGACACTACGTCCCTCGAAGAAGGCTATATTACTGTCACCGCACTGGCTCCTGATATGACGAACCATCAGAAAACACACGAGCTTCGGCAAATAAAATGGTAAACAGGAAAATTTAATCAATGAAAGCATTGGCAAAAAGCAAGCCGGAATTAGGCCTGTGGATGGAAGATGTACCTGTACCTGAAATGGGCATCAATGATGTTCTGATAAAGATCCATAAGGCCGCAATTTGCGGGACGGACATTCATATCTTCAACTGGGACCAGTGGTCCCAAAAGACAATAAAGACCCCTATGGTCATAGGCCACGAATTCGTCGGCACGGTGGAAAAAATGGGCCGCAATGTACATGATGTGGAATTAGGCGAGCTGGTCAATGGCGAGGGACATATTGTCTGCGGACGCTGCAGGAATTGCTTAGCCGGGCGCCGACATCTCTGCACCGACCCAAAATGTATCGGCGTGAATCGAACCGGTGCGTTTGCTGAGTATCTGTCTATCCCTGTCACCAATATCTGGCATTGCGACCCCAACATATCCACAGATGTACTTGCCTGTTTCGACCCTTTTGGAAACGCAGTCCATACCACTCTCTCTTACGACCTTGTTGGAGAGGATGTGCTGATAACCGGTGCCGGGCCTATCGGTTGTATGGCCATCGCCGTAGCCAAACACGCCGGCGCCCGCTACGTGGTGATTACCGACGTAAATCCATATCGTCTGGAATTGGCTAAAAAGATGGGGCCTACTTTGACTCTGGATGCCAGAAGCCAAAAAATCAAAGACGCCTTCAAGAAACTCGATATGAAAGAGGGCTTCGATGTCGGCCTGGAAATGTCGGGCAGTCCTGACGCATTCAAAGATATGCTCGCAAACATGTGCCACGGCGGTAAAATCGCTCTGTTGGGAATAATGCCATATACCGCTATTGACTGGGATTATGTCGTCTTCAACGGCCTGACTATAAAGGGAATTTACGGCAGAGAAATGTTCGAAACCTGGTATAAGGCCACCATGCTTATTCAAAGCGGGATGGATTTAACACCGCTTATTACACACAGCTTTCACTATACCGAATATCTTAAGGCCTTTGAAATAATGCGGTCTGGAAATTCAGGAAAAGTTATTTTGAACTGGACGGAAGAATAAAAAGCCGGTCCGCCTTCGCGAGGCGACATAGCCGCTTCGTCGCCATAGCTTTGAAGCGTCGGTGGCTTCGGCGGAGTCGGCCTTAAAAAACTATATCGAGGAACGAGATATGTTCGGAGCGATGAAATCTCATATATCCGAAGAGCTCAAACAGATAAATGACAATGGACTCTATAAGGCCGAACGCATCATAACCAGTCCGCAAAATGCTATGATTACAATACAGAGCGGTCAAAAGGTCATCAACTTATGCGCCAACAACTATCTGGGCCTTGCCGACCATCCCGACGTCATCCAGGCCGCACAGGACAGTTATGCAAAATGGGGTTATGGTCTTTCCTCCGTTCGTTTCATCTGCGGTACGCAGGAAATACACAAACAGCTCGAAAAGAAAATCTCCGAATTTCTCGGCACCGAGGACACTATCCTGTATTCCTGCTGTTTCGATGCAAATACAGGCCTGTTTGAAACCCTGCTTACCGCCGAAGATGCTATCATCAGCGACCAGCTTAACCACGCCAGCATTATCGACGGCATACGCCTGTGCAAGGCCCAGCGCCTGCGGTTTGAAAATTCCAATATGCAGGACCTGGAGGACAAATTGCAACAGGCACAATCGGCAAGATTTCGTATGATTGCGACCGATGGCGTATTCTCAATGGATGGAACAATAGCCAAATTAGACCAAATCTGCGAACTTGCGGAAAAATACGATGCACTGGTAATGGTGGACGACTCGCACGCAGTCGGGGTATTAGGCAAGCGCGGACGCGGTGCTCACGAACACCGTGGCGTAATGGGACGCATCGACATTAACACCGGAACGCTGGGCAAAGCTCTCGGCGGGGCCAGCGGAGGCTATACCAGCGGAAGAAAAGAAATTGTCGAGTTCCTGCGCCAGCGCTCGCGGCCTTATCTTTTCTCAAATACGCTTGCGCCGGCCATCGTCGCCACTTCGCTTAAGGTCCTGGAGATGCTCTTTGATTCCACAGAATTCCGCGACAAACTCATGGACAACACCCGCTACTTCAGGCAGCAGATAACCAGACTCGGCTTGGACGTTATCGCCGGCGAACATCCTATCGTGCCGATTATGCTTGGAGATGCTGTTCTTGCCCAAAAAATGGCAGAGAAACTTTTGGAAAAGGGTGTTTACGTCATAGGATTTTCCTATCCTGTAGTTCCCAAAGGGGCCGCACGAATTCGCACACAGATATCCGCCGCCCATAGCAAGGACGACTTGGACTTCGTCATCGAGAAGATTGATGAGGTCAAACAGGAGCTGGGAATGTAGTGAGTAGTGAGTAGTGAGCGGCGAGTAGTCAGTTAACCAATTAACCACTCACCAATTAACCAACCAAATAGCCTGCCAAAAGTTCATAATCGTTGAGCACATCAGAAATTCTATAACAGACGACAGGGCCTCGACTAACAAGGCTACGTAAAAAATTGCAAATTTCCGTGTTGACATATTCGGCCTGATGTAATATAATACATACAGCAAGTCCAAAACGTTAAGAAAACGCAGAATTAACGGAACACAACACTGCTTTTGCGCTTCTTATTTTTTGACAATAAATATAAAAGGGGCATCGCCCAGACTATTTCTTCTCGTAGTCTCTTAAAACAATTTCACCGCAAAGGGAAGATACAAATGAAAAGAAGGGCTTTTACACTAATCGAGTTGCTTGTAGTAATCGCAATCATCGCCTTGCTAATGGCGATTCTCATGCCCTCGCTGCGCATTGCCAGAGAGCAAGCCCGTAGCATTAACTGTCGCAGCAACGTAAGGACCCTGACACTTGCCTGGCTCATTTACAAGGATGATAATGACGCCAAACTGGTCAACGCCAATACCCCAGGAGGTAGCCCGGGAAATATTGCACCATGGGTCCTAATGCCGCCAAATACAGGAGATTCCAGTGTTGAAGAGAAGAAGGAGTACATAAAGAAAGGTGTGCTGTGGCCTTATGTGAAGGATATAGGAGTCTACCGCTGTCCCTCCGACCGGCGCAAGAATATTTCATACCACAAGTATGCCTATCGTACCTATTCCATCACCGGCGGCCTGAATGGGGTCAATCCCAGCGGCGGTTGGCAGATCATACCTTGCCTCAAGTATACCGACATCAAGCAGCCGGCCGCCAAGTGGGTCTTTCTGGCCGAATGTGACACCAGGGGATACAACATGAATTCCTGGGTCATGAACCCAAGCTCAAAACAGTGGGTTGACCCGTTCGGAATCTGGCACCGAAGCAACACCAGCACGGTTGGTTTTGCCGACGGCCGTGTCGAAATGCAGCAATGGCGCGGCAAAGGACTCATCGAGTGGAACCTGGCGGCCTTGCACGAACCCCAGAGTTTCAGCTTCTACAGAACACCCTCTGACGACCAGGAGCGGGAAGACTTCGAGGTCGCGCTGAGGGCATATCCCTATCGGGCGCTTCAGTAGTCCCGTAAGGGATGGCCAAGTCCAGAGCCTCCCAGCAAAACAAGATAACATTGTGTGTTTCCAAAGTTCATACCTTGCAGACAAATACCATCCCCTATACAGGCACTGTGGAACCGAAAAAACACAAAAAGATTTGGCAAAAACATTAGAAATTCTGCAACAGGTGATATGACCTCAGCTAACAAAGTAGTACAAAAAAAGTAAATCTCCGGTGTTGACATATCTGTCCAGACGTAATATAATACATTCGATAAGTCCAAAACGTTAAGAAAATTCAACTTTAGCAGAACAGAACACTTCTTTTGTGCATCTTTTCTTTTGGACAGTAAACATAATTAAGGAGTGATACCGATGAAAACAAAGGCTTTTACACTAATCGAGCTGCTTGTAGTAATTGCAATCATAGCCGTTCTAATGGCGATTTTAATGCCGTCTTTGAGGGCAGCCAGAGACCAGGCCAAGCGCGTCCACTGTGTCAGTAATGTAAAGACCCTCTCTCTGGCCTGGTTTATGTACAAAGACGAGAATGATGACAAGCTGGTTGGGGGCCATACAACCGGGGGGCATTGGGTGTTATCTCCATCGGGTGACAGTGTTGAGCAAAAGAAAGATGCTATAAGACAAGGGGCGCTTTTCCCCTATGTCAACGACACGGTTGACGTATATCGCTGCCCCGCCGACTTAAGGGTAAAGGATCCGAGGCAATTTGCCTTTCGAAGCTTTTCCATCGCCGGGGGAGCCAATGGAGAAAACTGGTCGGGGTCGGTTCGTGCCATAAAATATTCCGATATAAAGAGGCCCGCCACTAAATACATATTTTTGGAGGACATTGACCCCAGAGGATACAACACAGGTTCCTGGGTCATGAATTTCGGCCCCCCGAGCTGGGTGGACCCCCTGGCGATGTGGCACAACGAGAGGGGCACAATCGGTTTTGCCGACGGCCATGCGGAAATGCACAGATGGCACGACAGGAGTTTCATCGACTGGGCTCATCGGGCCATGTATGAGCCACCAGCGGCCTTCTCATTCTATATGAGCCATCCGGCCAACGAGATTGAAGACATCAATTTTATGGCCAAAGGGTACCCGTGCAAGTCCCATGATTAAGGAGTGATACAGATGAAAACGAGAGCTTTTACGCTAATCGAGCTGTTAGTAGTAATTGCCATTATCGCGGTACTTATGGCGATTCTGATGCCCGCTTTGAGCCGGGCCAGAGACCAGGCGAAACGTATCCACTGCATTAACAATGTAAAGCAACTGACATTTGCCTGGCTGCTGTACAAAGATGATAATGATGATAAAATGGTTGGGGGCCTTCCCCAACGAGGCCCGGTCGACGCCTGGATATTAGGTCCCAGGGGTAACGACCCCGACCCTATCGAGCAATGTAAGGAAGGTCTGAGACAGGGTATGCTCTATCCCTACGTCAAGAACGTAGATGTATATCGGTGCCCCTCTGACGACAGAAACAATCGGGAAGGTATGTACACCTTTGGCAGCTTCTCTATCTCGGGGCCACTAAATGGCGAAGAAAAAGAGTGGAGCAACAGGCATCTTATATTATATAGCGAAATAAAAAATCCCGCCGATACATTTGTCTTTGTAGAGGAAATCGATCCGAGAGGATGGAACATGGGCTCCTGGGTGGTCAGCAGAGATTTCGGAAATAGTTGGATTGACCCGCTGGCAATCTGGCACAGTAAAAACAGAAGCACGTTAGGCTGGGCCGACGGAAGCGCAAACATGCACACGTGGGTCAATCAGAGCACCATTGATACGGCTATGCGTGCCGCCTGGGGCGATCAAGGCGTATTCGATATGACCCCTCCCGCCGATGAACGCGATGACCTCAGGTTTATGCAAAGACGCTATCCCGTGCTCCCTAAACCAAGAGGGTAGAAACCAGGCTTTACGCCGTTATATTTAGAAAAGGTAGGGTGTGCATTGCACACCGTTTGGCTAATCCACTAATTCTCTAATTCACCACAATCCTGACATCCTGCTATACTGATCTCCTACACCCTGATTTCCTTATATTCCGATACCATAACCTCCAATTCCCTAATCCACTAATTTTCTAATTCACTCTTCGACCAGTTCCCACCACAGTCTGGGATAGTTCTGGCCTTCTAAAATCCACCAGATGTCTTCGGTGCCGTTGTTGGTCTCGTCCACAAAATCCCAGCCGGCATCGGTAAAGGTGCTCTCGGTTTGCATCTCGGCTGTTGTCTTACCCGTCCCACCATCGCTTGTTACCTGCCCGCTGGTCTGAGTATCCCAGAAAGAATCCATAACCTCTCCCCGATTCTCTCCCACCAGGCCGCCGACATTATTGCCGCTCGCCGACACATTACTGACACTGTAACTACTCTCTATGAGTGTGGAAGCATTAGAGTTTATGCCTACCAAACCGCCAACAGAACTACCACTGGCCGACACACTGCCACTGCTAAAACAATCAACAACCCGGCCATGAAGCATATCATATTTCCCGTTTTCCACTATCATACATTGATTGAATTCATACATATCTTCATGAGTGTATTTTATTCCTGCCAGGTTAGGGATTCTCCCTGAGGCCTGATTAAGAAATTCAACCATTGGCAGATAAATCCCCGTAAAAACCGGCATATGATAATAGTAAAAGGGCAGGTCAGGAGCAGTTTTTGCCAGTTCTTCACAAAACTCAACAAGTTCTTTTACTCTTGAGGGCTTAAAAAAGAGTGGGCCCATAGTCCCAAAG
>JAIVYN010000192.1:0-7357 GCA_048635425.1 Candidatus Aegiribacteria sp. | reverse complement strand
GGGGTCTCAGCGGTTCAGTCCAATAGAGCATTTGTGTCGGCTTTGCGACACAAAAACTCGTAATTGATTAAGGCACTCTAACAAAACCTAATAATTGAGTAGTAGTTTAGCCGATATAACATCTGGAAGCAACGGTAACATGATGTTATGGAGGATATTATTATGGCTAAGCCACTACTAACAGATGAACTATGGAAACGTATCAAACGACATATTCCGCCAGAACCGCCAAAGCCAAAGGGCGGTCGGCCCAGAGTGAGCGATCGAGCCTGCCTGACTGGCATCTTGTTTATTCTCAAGACCGGCACACCCTGGGAGTATCTGCCACGGGAGATGGGCTGTGGCAGTGGCATGACTTGTTGGCGTCGCCTGCGCGATTGGCAAATCGCCGGCGTCTGGCAGAAAATATGGCAGGCTATGCTGGACGAATTGGGTATGGCCGATGCAATCGATTGGTCTACTTCCGCCATGGACAGTTGCTCAGTGCGGGCGCTTTTTGGGGGGCGAAAACAGGCCCAAATCCCACGGATCGGGGCAAAAACGGCTCTAAGCGTCACTTGATTGTTGACGGCCGGGGCACGCCTTTGGCGATTGAACATACCGGGGCAAATGTTCATGATTCGGAGATGGCCATTGCATTGGTCGATGGAATCCCGCCTATCAAGCAACCGCAAGGCCGCCCTCGCAGGCGTCCGGATGAAGTGCTCGCGGATCGTGCCTACGATGCTGAAGAGAAGATTCGCCAACCGT
Organism: Candidatus Aegiribacteria sp.; assembly: GCA_048635425.1. GTDB lineage: Bacteria > Planctomycetota > Phycisphaerae > Sedimentisphaerales > Anaerobacaceae > NIOZ-UU13. The sequence goes on along the minus strand of JAIVYN010000192.1, from coordinate 6,607 downwards.
TGCGACAGCGTAAGACCAAACCATTGATCGCTAAACGTAACACCCAAAACGGTAGTGGTCTTGGCAAATTCCGTTACGTTGTTGAGGCTGCGTTTGATTGGCTGTTCAATCAAAGGCGTTTGCGTGTTCGTTATGAAAAACGTGACGATATTCATCAAGCGTTCCTAATCATAGGATGTTTCCTAATCTGTTGGCGACGAATTATGGAGTTTTGTTAGAGTGCCTAAGAGTTTAGCTACTCGCAGACCTTTTCATCAACCTCCATTAAAGATATATACTCCCTGCATAATGGGACGTCTATATTCCACATATGATGAACCAGGTTCTTCAATTCTGCCTTCTTGTTTTGTTTTCATTGTTGGTGAACCAACCAAAATACCCCAATGTGCCAATCCCCCACCCGATTCAAATTCGATACATTTTCCTTTTTCAGATTCCTCTCCATGAAATTCCATAGATTTTGGATTAAAATTTGTCATAAAATCCGGTAAATCATCCGGGAAATTACCAGCATATATTTGACCTATATATTTATCAGCTTCTCCTGATAAAAGCCAGGTTTGAATTGCTTTGATATCTACATTCTTAGAAACCCATTTTTCATATCCTTTTAAGAAAAATACTGCTCCGGGCGGAAGGCAGATAAATGGTAATATCCAACTTCCAATAAAAAATAGAATAGATAATATTGCTGTAGTAAAATATTTCTTAAGCTTTTTAACATACTTAACATATAAGAATCTAAAAAAAGTCAAAAGAACGACAGCAATTTTTAAAGGCTCATATATAATAAGCAGTATGAAGCCCCATGAGGGAAAGTTTCTAAGTCCCCCACGATAAGATAGTATATCAATATGGGTCCATTCGATGATAGAGATAACAGGTATTGTTGTTAGAATGAGAATTTCTAATTTATAAGGTATTTTTTTTAGTTTCTGAAACATATCAACCTGTTTTATGCTTTTAGCTGTTCGCAGACTTTTTGATAGACCTCATCGACGGTAATTGTATCGACGTTGTGTTTGGGGTCGCGGCTTTTAATTTTATGGCCCCTGGTGTATGGTTCGCGGGCTACGAGACATTCACTTCTTTCATAGGGAGCTATCCTGGCTGGGTTTGACCAACTGAACATTAAAACCAATGGTGTGCTTAGGGCCGCGGCGATATGGCCTGGGCCGGTGTCATTACTTACCACCAGTCGGCTTCTTTTCAGTAAACAGATTAGTTCGCTCAGAGAGGTCAGTCCTGCAAAGTTTTCTATTGTAACCTTAGAAAGGTTTTGTAATTTCTGAATAAGACCGGCCTCAGATTCGGTGCCGACGGCAATTAGAGACAGGCCATACTGTGAAGAAATCTTCTCGGCCAACTCGGCAAAGCGTTCGATAGGCCAACGTTTATCTTTTTGGGCGGAGCCTGGGACAAGAACCACATAATTGTCCTGGGCAATGCCGTGACTTGTTAATAACCTGCCGACTGCCTCGGCGGCCTCGGGGTGGTGCGGCAGTACAAACTGTACGCTGAGGTCGGAGGCACCGGCAGCCTGGATTATCTTTAAGTAGTAGTCAACCATGTGAATACAATCCTGCGTTTGGGTGACTTTGTGGGTGTAAAAGTGTTTGGCGAATTCTCTGGCGTTTGCCATTCCGAAACGTTTTTTACATCCTGAAAGCCAGGCCAAAGAAGCGGTCCTGAAAAGCCCCTGGAAGTCGATTACGGCATCGAATTTGGCCTGGCGGAGTTGCCGAATAAGCGAGATGAGACTACCGGATGCACGGGGGTGGAACCAGGCCTTGCCGAGAAATTTACGGTCAAAAGGAATTATCTCATTCAGGTGAGGATGATTTTCGAGAAGGGCTGCAAACTCGGGCCGGATGAGCCAGCTAATTTTCGCATCGGGAAAACTTTTGCGCAAAGCCGTAAGGGCCGGCAAAGCTAAGACTATGTCACCCAGTGAGCTGGGCTTTATAATCAGGATGTTCTTTAGACCTTCTGACATAATCTCGTATGTCGTATTGCGTATAGCGTATTTTATATATTTTTTCTGCCGGTTCACAAGGGACAAATCTTTGACGGGTTATTGTAGGCAATGGAACGATTTAAGGCAATTGGTTTTGCTCTGATTAGTTCCAGATGCAGAAATTTCCCCCAAATAGGTTGCATTACTGCGAGCGAGTGTGTTATAATCAGGGCAGACAAGCATACCAGCGAAATTTATTGTCTTTGAAAGAGAAAGGCCAACGTTATGCGCAAAGGAAAAGGCTTTACCCCGTTAGAAATAGGAATTCCCAATTGGGAAAGCAGAGGATTTCCCGAAAAATACGGGGAGGGACCCCGCTTCGCGGGAAGCCAAACAGACGTCCGGCAACGACACCGGAGTTTTCTCCGAAAGGAGTCCTTAGGACTAACGGGGTTTACCCTAATAGAGCTTTTGGTCGTGATTGCCATTATCGCATTATTGATGGCGATATTGATGCCGGCACTACAGCGGGTAAAGCAGCAGGCAGCAGGCGTTGGGTGTATGTCGAACCTGAACCAATGGGGCCTAATATTTGCCATGTACACACAGGACAACAACGGCTACTTTTATAATGGACACCTTCGTGGTTCGTCATCGGGCATGGGTAATGGTGAATGGTGGAGGGAATGTATGCGGCCTTTATCCAAGAACAAGAAAATGTGGCTTTGCCCAACGGCTACAAAGCATCGTTCCACTGCAAGTGACCAGTCACCGGCAACAGCTCCTTTCGATGCTTGGAGAGTACCTTCATCCCAGGGGGGCGATATTGGCAGTTATGCTCCGAACGGCTGGATGTGCAATCCGAGACCGGGATTGTCGAGTCTTTGGGGACGCGGGCCGATCGAGAATCACTGGCGGACGCACCAGGTGGCCGGTGCCTATAATGTGCCGGTGTTTACAGAGGGCTGGTGGGTGGATGCGTGGCCCAAGGAGACGGATGAGCCATTTGAGTTCGAAAATAGCACACCACTTTTGGGAGTTAATGTGCAAGAAATACAGCGTCTCTGTGTCAACCGACATGGGGGAGCGCAGAATTGTTTGTTTGCGGATTGGTCCGTCAAAAGAGCTGGACTCAAGGAGTTATGGACGTTGAAATGGAATCGTGAGTACGACACAAATGGTCCCTGGACCAAGGCCGGCGGCGCTCAACCGTCCGACTGGCCCCAATGGTTGAGGAAGTATAAGGACTACTAAAAAGAGGTTTTGCGCTCGGGGAACCGAAACAACATTTAATCAGAATATCGTCTTAGCCTACAAGCCCCTGCGGATATCTCGCTTTTTCCTCTCCCTCCGCAACGCAGGGGCTTTTTATGTCCGCTCTTTATCTGCCTGAACTTTTACTTATTGCCAGTCGTATAATACTATGGAGGGACGTGATGCGGGCCGAGTTGGACTACCCCACCTCCTCTCTCGGCCCGCTATTTATTTGCAGACAATCAATAGGCCAGCCTTGCAGCCCGAAATCACACACAATTTTAATACATACCTGTTCCAATTCAACAGATAGCTTCGGCAATATGTAAACAAAACCAGCCCTGTGAAACTCGGCTTGACCCATTATAAGTAAGGTGCTATATTTGGTACGGACTTCTAACGGGGCAAGGGTGCATTGATGGTGAGAATAGCTGAGGAAGTTTTTATGCTATTGGAAGTTACGCAACGGTAAAAAACTTTGACTCTTATATCATTCTTATCCTTTAGTTATATCCGACCAAACGTTAATTATAACAAAACCCAACCAAAAATACATTATAACAAGTATCCCAAGGCATAAGGCGACTTCATAGAATATCTTTATCAAGGTTCGCATCTTTCCCCCCTTCAGCTTTTTTAAGATTTTGCTTTTGGGTGTTTTACTCGGAGATTAACTCCGCCTTTTCTAAGCTTTTTAGGCGACAACCCCCATATCTAAAGTATAACTTATTTTCATCGAGTGACAAAGTCCGGAAAAATCCTTGTTTTCATAGATACCGTTGTATTCTGTAGCTATCTATATCAGAAGTATGTCCGAGAAATCTACTGCCAACAGCTTGCATTATAGTGACTGAGTGTGCTATAATTATGTCATACAAGAAAAACAGCGAGACTCATAATGTCTGGCGAAAATTCTTGGCTTGGAAGAACCTTCTTCGAGAGAGAAGGGGAACAGGTATGCGCAAAGGAAAAGCATTCACTTTAATAGAGCTTTTGGTGGTTATTGCCATTATTGCGTTGTTGATGGCGATATTGATGCCCGCTCTGCAGCGGGTCAAGAAGCAGGCACAAGCAGTTAAGTGTCGGGCACACCTTAAACAGTGGGGAGTTATCTTTGCGATGTATACCGGCGAAAACGACAACAAATTCATGCACTGGGATGCGGGCGTATGGGTAGAACCGCTAAAGCCTTATTATAAAGATGGTGGTGAGGCGATGCGTACCTGCCCGAAAGCCACAAGGAGTCTTGAGGAAGGAGCTTTTCCTACGTTTGCCGCGTGGGACAGGGTCAATCAGTATACCCAGGAGGAGACGGTTTATCGCGGCAGCTATGGAATCAATAACTGGCTTTATGACCGACCGCCTGGCGCAACGAGCTCAACTCTTATGTGGGGCAATCCCTCTGCGAATAATTGGAGGACTACCCAGATAAAAAGTGCCAACAATGTGCCGATGTTCCTGGGTTGCTGGCGCTGGGGTGGTGCTCCTTATGATACCGGGGATCCGGCTTCACCGGCCGGCTGGAACGAGCCTCCGCCGTCGGAGGACATATTTACGAGTGGTTTTGGGCGTTTCTGTCTGAACCGGCACAACGGGACAGTTAACTGTTGTTTCGTAGATTTTTCTGTCAGAGCAATAGGGCTGAAGGAAATGTGGAGACTAAAGTGGCATAGAGTGTTCAATATACATGCTGTACCGCCGGATTGGCCGGAGTGGATGAGAATGTTTAAGGACTACTAACAACAATCGCAGAAGGAAGACACAAAATAATGCACAAACGAAGTGGATTTACATTAATAGAGCTTTTGGTGGTGATTGCCATTATTGCGTTGTTGATGGCGATATTGATGCCTGCTCTGCAGCGGGTCAAGAAACAGGCCAAGGCGGTTGCCTGTCAGTCCAATCTTCATCAGTGGGCTGTTGCCTTCGGGATGTACGCAGGTGATAACGATGGATATTTCTGGAGCGGCAATTATAACCGGGGCGGTTGGGAGAATTATGCCTGGTTAGGGCCGCTGCGACCTTACTATAGTAATGAAGCAGAAATGCGTTTCTGTCCGACTGCTGTAAAACTCAGAGAAGAAGGAGCACGTGACCCGTTTGCGGCGTGGGGGCCTGTTGAGCAGACGGGCGACCAATCCGGCAGCTATGGTATGAATAACTGGCTTTGTAATCCTTCGCCGGAGGTTGAGTTTATACATGGGCGGGAGGCTACAAAAGATAACTGGCGGAATGCTTATGTTGATGGTGCGGCTAATATACCGCTGTTTTTGGATTGTGCTTTTGTTGAGAGCAAGCCGTACGATTTTGATACGCCTCCGGAATATGATGGTGATATATCAACGTATCTGGTGAGTGCCTTGCAGATGAAGCGTTTTTGTCTCAATAGGCACGGTGAGTACGCAAACGGCGTTTTTCTGGATTTCTCTGTCAGGAAGATTGGCCTCAAGCAGTTGTGGACTTTTAAGTGGCATCGAAGCTTTGATATAAACAACTCGTGGACTAAAGCCGGCGGAGTCCAGCCGTCCGACTGGCCGGAGTGGATGAGAAGGTTCAAGGATTATTGAAAAAAAGCAGTTACCCTTCCCTTACGGTCGGGGCTCTGCTTGATAAAATAGTTGCCGCCGTTTTTTCGTTAGACATATCCCGGTACAAGCCCTAATATGATTATGAATAATGAAAAGAATATGTACGAAGACATTCTGTGTAACATCAGCGGTTGTACTTGTAGTTATGACCTGTGGTGTGTTGTTTGGAACAATTAGTGAAACAGCATTATCAGATGCAATTCCCGGGTCCTGCACAATTTTCACTGCCTCTTACAGCGAGAAGGTTCTCTTTGGTAATAACGAAGATTATACCAATCCCAAGACATATTACTGGGTCAGCCCTTCCATTGAAGGGAATTACGGTGGGGTGTATTTCGGCTTTGACAACTTTTCTCTCCAAGGCGGCATCAATGAGAAAGGCCTTTCTTTTGATGCCAACGCTCTTCCGAAGGCACGTTTGAATCCACACCCCGAACTTCCTGCACCACCCTCTGAATGGGTCGTTGAGACGATTATGAAAAAGGCCGCCACTGTGGAAGAAGCTATCGACATCGCCGGTCGTTACAAACGAGACAACTGGGGCATACCATTGAAGTATCAGATTATACTGGCGGATGCGACGGGAGACGCAGTTGTCATCAGCGCAGGGCCGGACGGCGAGCTTGCCTTTACCAGAAAGCAACAAGGAGACGGGTACTTAGTTTCAACGAATTTCAATCGGGCGAATCCGGAAAATGCCTACTCGTATCCGTGCTGGCGATATAATAGAGCGGTTGAAATGTTAAAGAAGATTGAGGATGAAAATGACCTAACGGTAGATTACTTCAAATCCATCCTGGACTCTGTT
>JAIVYN010000191.1:0-7506 GCA_048635425.1 Candidatus Aegiribacteria sp. | reverse complement strand
CAGTCCCGCTATTGCCGCTGAGCAGGTTAAGCAACAAGAAGCTGAGATGTTCGAGGCGGTGTTCAGTTCCAGTACGAATTTCGCCAAAATTGATCAGCCTACACCGACAACTCTTGATATTGCAGGCTCACAGCGAGACATTTTCAGTACGTCCCTTGATGTTGCGGTTCCTTTGCGAACCGGAGGGAGCGTGCAATTTAACCTTGCTGACTACCGCACCAAGACCGATTCTGATTGGACCGTATTCAATCCTTTATATGGTTCGGACTTTAGGGCTTCGATTAGTCAGCCGTTGCTTCGAAATGCCGGCAAGCGTGCTAATACCCATTTTATCCGTATTGCCGAATACCAACGGCAGATAACCGACGCCCAAACCAAACTCGAAGTGATACGGATTATTACCCTTGCAGATAAGGCGTACTGGGGACTTTATACAGCGAGGCGAGAACTGGAAGTGCGGAAACAGCAGTATGACCTGGCTGGGGCTCTGCTCGAACAGGCCCGCCGGTTCGTTGATGCCGGTGAAAAGCCGCAGGTAGAGATTATTCGGTCTGAGGCAGGTGTAGCACAGCAGCTTGAGGCTATTATCTTGGCTGAAAATAAACTGCGCAACCGAGAACGTGAGCTTAAGCAGACACTTAATAAGACAGGCCTGGAGATGCGCACAGCTACAGTCTTGATACCTGCGACAGAGCCGAATCCCGTCCCTTACGAATTTGACAGGGAGCAGGTGGTGACAACAGCTATTGAGAATCGTATGGACATGCTCGTGCTGGAACTGCAAATCGCTCAGGACATCAGTACGATTGACTATCAGCACAACCAATCGCTTCCTTTGGTTACGTTAGGTTATGATTATTATATTCACGGCCTGGGTGCTTCGAGGAACGACTCGTTTGATTTACTTTTCGATAAGAGATTTGAGGACCACCGTATCGGACTGAATTTGTTGGTGCCGTTGGGAAATGAGGCGGCAAAGAGTCGACTGCTTCAGGCGTTTTACGAGCGCAGGAAGCAATTGGCCACGCGTGATAATCGCGAAGCAGTTATTGAAATTGAGGTACTGAACGCCATTGATACAGTTGAGGCGAACTGGCAAAGGATTTTGGCAAGCAGGCAAAATGCGATTCTGGCGGGAAGACTCTTTGAAGCAGAGCAGCGGCAATTTGAACTTGGGCTGCGGACATCTACGGATGTACTTGATGCGCAAACCAGTTTTGCCGACGCCCAGAGCGCCGAAATCCTGGCGCTGGCCGAGTATCAAATAGCACTTGTCGATTTGGCCTATGCGACCGGCACTCTGCTGGGCGCGGCGAAGGTACAATGGGAACCGATTGTACCGCAAAGCAATATTAAATAACGCAGCCAAGAAGCATATCGCCGGGCCGAATAGTTGGAACTGCGGTGCTGAACCTGCCGAGAAGTTTATTCCTCAGCTTCCGGACTGGATATAAGATAGTCCATGCAATCACTGAACTTAGCTGTTGCGACCGCGACCGCGGAGTCGGCTGCACCGTAATAAAGATTGATCTGGTCGGTTTCTTTATGAACAATGGCACCGCTGGGAAATACGACATCGCTGACATCACCGATACGTTCATAAGCAGCACTCGGCCCCAAGACCCACTCGTCACTTCGTCGTAAGACCTTCCAGGGTGAATTCAAATCCAAAAGCGCCAGCCCGACCCGGTATATTTCTCCTGCAGTAGTACTTCGGACGCCGTGGTAAAACAACATCCAACCTTGCGGTGTTTCTATGGGCTGACAGGCCAGCCCGACTCTGTGACAGTCCCAATAAGCATGCCTTGTTTTAATCAACGGCCTATGGTCGCCCCAGTGCTTCAAATCGGGTGAGAAACTTATCCACATATGAGCCTCGCCCCGGACAATGGGACGGTGAATCAGAGCAAATCGTCCGTTAAACCTTCGCGGAAACAAACAGGCATCTTTGTCCTCCGGCGGGAGCAAAGAGCCTAATCGGGCAAATGCTTTAAAATTTTTGGTAATCGCCAGCGATACTACAGGACCACCTTCACTGAAAGAAACATAGGTAACAGCGAATTGCTTCTGCTCTTCGAGCCAGACAATACGGGCGTCTTCCAGCCCCCACCTTTCCTCTCGAGAGCTTTGGTCGGCTTCGAGGGTGGGTGTAGAGTCAATTTCCCAGCTGGTGAATCCATCGGCACTGCGGGCAACGGTCAAATGCGAAAAGCCGCGCATATCCTCGACTCGAATCAACAGCAATACCTCTGAATTCAGCTTGGCAGCGGCGGGATTAAAGACGGCGTTTGTCGGATAAGGCCAATCCTCCGGCGTTATTATTGGATTGCCCCGGTATCTCGTAAAAAGCTCATGTGCTTTTTTTTGCCGTGCAAGGTTGGGCATAGTTTCGACCTCAAAACATGAAAGAATTTTTCTATATTAAAAGCCTTCTGCAAAATCAAGGTTCGGCATAACTCTAAGAGCCTATCCAAACAACCCGCTCTATTGCGGCCGGCTGCAAAGCCCGATGCCTGCGTTGTCGGCCAAAAACGTTCTCAACGTGGAGCAAACCACGCCTCCGAGCATTTTTGGCCTGCCGCCTTGGCCTCGAGCTTTTCGCTCGACCTCATAACGACCCGGTTATTCGGATAAGCTCTAAAACTAAAAGCAAAAAACCATAATTTGAACTTCAAAAGGTCCAGCTTCAAGCCCTTGGCAAACCTTACCTAATTTAATCGGCAAGATGGCCAATATTCTGTACGTCAAAGTGCGAATTTTAGATACGACGTTATAATATTTTTCCAGCTCACCGGATATATCTAAGTAGCTCCTGTTGCGGAAACAGATACTAAGTTATGACGGCATATCTTGTGGATCGTCCCTGGTCTCTGCAGGTACAGGACACAACTACCCAATCGCACTTTTTATACTACGTTTTCACTAACTGTGTTTCGTACAGGCTTTGGTACAGCGGGCAGGTTTGTATAAGCTCATCGTGCTGACCCTGAGCAATAACCCGGCCATCATCCATTACCACTATCACATCTGCCGTAATAACGGTGCTGAACCTGTGGGCTATTATGAAGCTGGTTCTGTCCTGCATGATTTCCTGGATGGCTTTGTGAATTTTCGCTTCACTGTCGGCATCAATCTGACTTGTAGCCTCGTCGAAAATCAGGATGGCAGGATTCTTCAAAATCGCTCTGGCTATGACAATTCTTTGTAGCTGTCCGCCGCTAAGGCCGGCACCCTGCTCGCCGATGATTGTGTCATAGCCGTCGGGCAGAGGAGAAATAAATTCGTGGGCAAACGCACGCCTGGACGCGGCAATTATTTCTTCTTCGGTTGCGTTTGTCTTACCATAGGCGATATTTGCCGCTATAGTATCATTGAATGTTATGACATTTTGGGTAACCATTCCAACCTGGCTTCGCAGACTAAATAGTGTTGCATTTCGAATGTCTTTGCCGTCAATCAATATCTGACCGGCATCCGGGTCATAAAATCTCGGTATCAGATTTGCCAGTGTAGTCTTTCCCGAGCCGTTCGGCCCTACAATAGCAACATTGTGTCCGGCCTCCACTGAAAGGTTGACATCCTTTAATACAGGGGTTTGGGAGCCCGGATAGGTAAACACGATGTCCCTGAACTCGATTTTATTTTTCAGAGGCTCAAAATCAACAGCGTTGGGGCTTTCGACTTCCGGTTTCTCGTCGATAATTGCATATACCCGCTCGGCAGCGGCATTTGCCTGTTGAATCTTGTTCCAGACATCGCTTGTCTTTCGCAATGACTCTGCAGTGGCACCGAGCAGAATAAGCAGTGTAAAGAAATCGCTTGGCTGCATCGTTCCCTTGTAAACCCAGTGTGCGCCGAAAACCAACCCAACAGAACCGGCTATCATCCCGAGTGTCTCCATGGTAGGGCCTGTTGAAGAAGCCACCTTAGCGATTCGAAATTGCCGTTTTAAGAGCCTTTGGTTAATTTGTGTGAAATTCACCTCCTCATATCCCTGCCGGTTATAGACCTTTATCACTTTTATGGCACCCAGCGCCTCTTTCAACTTGCCGAGCATTTCCGCCCAGGTTGCAAGTGATTTTTTAGTTGCCCGCTTTATTTTTCTGCCAAGCTTATTGATGAAATAAAGGGACAAAGGCGCCCCACACAAAAATACCAGTGTTAGTTTGTAATCTATCCACATCGCACAGCTAATCATCCCGATTGCCTTCAAAGGCTCGCGCAGTGTTTTGCCAAACAATATCCTAATGCCGTGGCCGATTACCATTACATCTCCATAGAGCCTGCTGACCGTACTGCTGGAACCTTCGTCGGCAAAAAAACCCACTGGAATTTCCAGAGAGTGTCTAAAAGCATCTCTCCGCAAATGGGCCAGTGAAGTATGCGTAAGTTTCTGGACAGTGTAATCCTGATAGAATCGGGCAATACATCGAACCATTGTAACAACTGCCATCATGAGTATTATAAATATCACTGTCTTTTTCTTATTCTCTCTGGTCCGCTCTTTTGGTATGAATCTAAGAAGCCTTTGTGCGTAATCTGCATAAAAAGGCTTTTCTCCGCACCGAAGCTCCAGTTTTTCGGGTTGGGGTTTAAATTGCCCGTATTCGTCGAGCCTGCGGTATTGAATTGGTATGGACTCGACATTTGATATGGTGGCCAGTTCCGAAAGCAGCATGCTCGAGGGTATCCTTTCGTCTCCGCCGATTATTTTGCTGACGGCTCCGACAATCTGGTCTTCTGGTTTTAGCCCGGCCTGTTCGGCAAAGCTATTTTCCTTAACGCCGGCGATTCTCAAAAAATACGCCACGTCGGGATTGTTCGGGTCTGAAAGTTCAATACTATCGGGCACATACAAATTAATCCCATATCGCTTCTCGCTAATCTTCCTGTTAATCCAGCCGTGCATTCCCTCTTCGCCCATCATAACTTTCAAAAGGGGCAAAACCGTTGCAATGCTGAACGAAAAAAGTATACCGATAAGCAGCGCGCTGCATCCAATCGTCACCAATCTGTGCCATTGTGGCCAGATATACTCGAATACACGCTTAAAATCCTTCATTCGTTAGATTTCTCCAATATAGCGTATAGTTTTTTTCTATACGCTTGGTCCTTCGCAGTACTACTGCTACGGAGAAGGACTGTCAGCTATTCATTACAATCGAAGCACACTAACAAACCTGTGCCTGCCGGTCAAGTCCAAAGACTGTTGACATCTGAGGCTATTTTAATTAGTCTATCGAGTCTTTAGGAGAATAGTTGAATGAAAATAGACTGTTTGAGTTTAGGTGCCTATGAAACTAATTGCTATGTCCTTCGAAGCGATGAAGGGGCCGGAGATTGCCTGGTTGTTGACCCCGGCATGGGGGCCGGTCGGTTGGTCGGATTTCTCCAAGAACGTCAATTAAATCCTGTTGGGGTGGTTCTTTCTCACGGGCACATTGATCACATTGCAGGAGTGGCTTTATTGCGAGATGAGTTTCCTGATATAAAAGTACATATCCATAATCTCGATGCAGATATGCTCACAGAGCCTCATATTAATCTATCAGCTATGACGGGAGAGTACTTCATCATTGAGCCGGCTGAATTTTCTTTAAAAGAGGGTGATGTTATCGAGCAGGCCGGCGTAAAGCTCAGCGTGCTTCATACCCCCGGCCATACGCCGGGCGGCATCTGTTTGTATTCAAAGGATGAGGCGATAGTTTTCACGGACGATACGCTGTTTGCCGAGTCGATTGGACGAACAGATTTTCCGTGCGGCAGCATGGAACAATTATTAAATAGCATAAGGGAAAAACTTTTTACCCTGCCTGACGAAACAAAAGTCTATCCCGGTCACGGCCCAATAACCACAATAGCCCACGAAAAGGCACACAACCCTTTCTTGCAATAACCCATTTTTAGCAAAAAATTACAGGTCTTTCTATTTACTATCTTCTATAAAGCAAACTAATACTATCAGTATATAATGCTAAATATAGGACTTATATCATTATGGCGCTATAGAGAATTCTTTGCATTCACGCCCTTCTTACCTATTTTAACTAAAGTTTTTCCTCGTCACCCTCCGATACTTAATATTGCTCATTGGCATATACTGCCTATGTTAACATTATAGGTGTCATAAAGAGTCGAGATGGCAATATGGGTATTTATAGTAGCATAGGAGATTTAATGGAGACCAAAACATGATAAAACAAAGCATTTTAGCCCGCTATTTGGAACCTTTGTTGCGCGGTGATAAAAAGGCTTGTCGAGCCGTTATAGAAGAAACTCTTCAGAGTGGCATACCTGCTAATTCGGTATATGTCGATATAATATGGCCGGTAATGTTAGAAATCGAAAAACTGCTGCGGGCAGACAGAATTACACCCATCCAGGAACATTTGGCCACGCGGGTTAACCGCACTATTGTGGACCAGCTTCAAAATAAGTTGCCGCGCAGACCAAGCAAGAATAAAAAAATAGCGGTATGCTGCGCACCAGAAGAATTGCAGGAGCTCGGCGCCCAAATGATGACAGACCTGTTCGAGAGCAATGGATGGGAAGTAAGATTTCTCGGCGGTGGACTTACAAACGATGATATCCTTTCTTACACAAACGAATATAGTCCGGACATTCTCTTAATTTATGGTACGGGTCCAAAACAGGCACCGGGTGTCCGACGCTTGATAGATACAATTAAGTCTGTCAACGCCTGGCCGAATATGCGAATAATGGTATCAGGCGGTCTGTTCAACCGGGCCGAAGGACTCTGGCTGGAAATGGAGGCCGATTTATTCGCCGAAACTGCCCTTGAAGCCCTCCAGGTAGCTTCAAATGATAATCCGGTTGCGCAATGTGAGCAAAGAACGATAAACCGCAGGAAGAAAAGACGCCAGACGACAGCACAAAACCTGACGGTGTAGATGTAACATCTTTCAGCAGATAGAAGAACAATCCAATATAGAGGTCCGCCGAGGACGGATTTCTGATAATCCTATAAAAATTCCAAATTCGACACTTTGTCATCATGGCCTTTGTTCGGGCCCCGATGTCCTTTTCGAAAACAAATCCTAATCATCAAAACAAATTTTTTCTTGATATTTAGGTAGATAATTTGTATAAATAAGATTGATTAAAGGTGTGAGTTTTGGTGTTTGACTAAAGCACAATTCATCGTATTTTGATTCTTTATTGAAGGAGGATATGGTCATGTCCAAAAAAATGATTTATTTAATTTCTTTTATTTTGTTGCTGGGTTTAGCCATAGACGTTGAGAGTGCAGAGCCGCTCCGGCAGGATCTCGGGCCGGACGGAATTGTTTCGATAGAAGCCGAGAACTTCGATGAGAACACCCCTGCGGGTATCCAGGAGTGGGTGTTCACGACGGAGCCAGCCGGCTTTTCCGGTACCGGTTTCATGCGGGCAATGCCCGACGGTGGCGGTGGCGGCAGTTGTCAGCTGGACTTCGTGGTCGACTTTGTTAAAACCGGTACGCACTATGTCTGGGTCCGGGGTTAC
>JAIVYN010000190.1:0-7540 GCA_048635425.1 Candidatus Aegiribacteria sp. | reverse complement strand
AACTTACGAAAGCGTCCTGCAATTAGCTGAGCAAATCCGAGAATCACTGGCTCAGTAGAAAAATGCTTAGGCGACAGATAGGCCGGGCTGATTCCTTCGACAATGCTCAGGTTGAATTTGCCCGGCCTTTTTTTTTATCTCCACAGCTTTCACCGATTATTACAGATTTCACAGATTTATCTGTGTTAATCACCTGGAATCTGCGGTATCTGTATTGTGGAATCAGTATTTTTACGTAATTTTGAGAAATTTTTGAGAAATCCTGTAACTTTTTGGGCTGACCTGCGTCTATAGATATTAGGAGCAGCAGTTATAGGACGTTCCTACGGAGCAGCTCTCGTCTTGGTACCTGTCTCGGCGGAGTCCGAGGCCGCATCAGGAAATGCTGGCCAAGCCGGAGACAGGTTTGAAGGGAATCGGCCTTGGGCCCCCGCCAGACGCAAGCGGTGGCAGGCAAATAACTTTAAAAATTAAATTACTTCACCCCCCCTCCTCCTTAAAGGCCGATATCCACAGGGTCGGCCTTTTTTTACTTCCAAAGATTTCTATCCACAGATACCCGCCCATTCGGCTTCGCTCAGGGCAGGCTCTGCGCGGGCACAAGTTTCACCGATTTTAACCACGGATTACCCGGATTTTGTAGATTTATTTGTGTTAATCAGTTTCAATCTGTGCCATCTTTGTTATCATCTCCTGGATACCCGATAGCAGATGCTCGGTAGGAATCGAGGATCAAGTATCGATATCGAGACAGGCCATCCCCAAGCGCCGTAAGGTGTCCCTTAGGGACTACGCTTGAGGCTGCTGCCCATCGAGTATCGAGTATCAAGAATCGAGAATATGAGAATTCCGCTGACAAAATATGGCTGGCCTCAGGTAGTTATCTTCCCCGCGGTGCTACTTACGATAATGATTTTCTTTCTTCTGAGCACCCAGCACCAATTGGGCTTAGGCCCACGCCTAACTGGTGCAGGGCTGTTAGCCGTTATTCTGATATGGTCTTTGATGTTTTTCCGCGACCCTGAGCGTCGGTGTCCTTCGGACCGGAACCTGCTGTTAGCACCGGCAGACGGCAAAATCACCGATATCGAAACTGTCCGGAAAAATGACTTCATCAGCGGAACAACACTGCGAATTGGAATATTCTTGAGCATATTCGACACACATATTAATCGCGCTCCGTGCAATGTCAAAGTCGAAAAAATCACCTACCGAAAAGGTAAATTTAAAAACGCAATGAATCCACAGTCCGGGCGGGTCAATGAGTCCAATGACCTGCATCTGATCAGAACCGACAGCCCGCAGGACAGGCTGATTGTCCGTCAAATCAGCGGAGCGATTGCCCGGCGAATCGTCTGCGATAAAGTCCAGGGCATGGAATTGACAGGCGGTCAGAAATTCGGGATGATAAAATTCGGCTCCAGAACAGAATTGTACGTGCCCCTTCGTGAGGCAGCAACGCCGGGTTCCGAGCGACACCCGCCGGCGGCGGGTGTAAAGTGCCTGGTCCAAATAGGCGATAAAGTCAAAGCAGGTTTGACACCATTGGTGAAATATGAAATTGGTGAGGAGTAAATAGTGAGTGGTGAGTAGTAGTCGACTCACTAATTAACCATTACGAGGTACGAGATATGGCGAGATTAAAAACTGAATCTGCCAAAAAGAGTCTGCTGCGGCGGGTGCGCAGGCAAAGGTTAAAGTACATTGCCATCCTGCCTTCGCTGGTAACTATTCTCAACGGCGTATGCGGCTTTGCGGCCATTGTCTTTGCGGGCAAAGGGGCAAAGCTCGGCCTGGGGCAGTTTTCTTACTTTGCGATGTCAGGCTATATGATACTGCTGGCAATGATTGCCGACATGCTTGACGGCCGATTGGCACGAATGCACCAGAGCACCTCCAGCTTCGGCGGCCAGCTCGACAGCCTCTGCGATATAATCAGCTTCGGTGTGGCGCCGGCATTTTTGATGCTGAAAGTTCTGGAATACGAGCTGGCCGGCTTTGCCGGACTTAATCCGGTCACTGAGACTTTTCTCCAACGTTTCATCTGGCTGGCAGCGGCAGGATATATAATCTGTGCGGCCATTCGATTAGCCAGGTTCAACGTGGAAAACGAGGAGGACGAATCCGCCCACATGAGCTTTATAGGCCTGCCGACACCCGCCGCTGCGGGGGTAATAGTCAGCCTGATAATACTCCATCAGGAAACACTGGAAACACTTCCGACGCTGAACGTAATTATTTATGTCCTGCCGTTTTTGGCCCTAGGCGTTGCGGTGCTGATGGTCAGCAGGATTCGATATCCGCATATCCTCAATCAGTACCTAAGGGGCAGGAAGCCATTTGCGTACCTTATAAGGGTGCTGCTTCTCCTGGCCTTTGTTATCTGGAACATACAGGCGGCTTTAGTGCTGATTTTCTGCGGCTTTGCGGCAAGCAGCTTCGTGAAATGGTTTTACTACAAAGTAATTCGCAATAAGCACAACCTCGTCTCGGCAGCAAATTCAGCTTTGACGACTGTTGACAAGGACCAAATCGCCGACCAAGATGACGTCGCCTAAAGAATGGTAACAGGTTATCAGGTAATGGGTATCCTGATCTTCTGATATTCTAACTTGTTACAGGGCAACAGAGATGATAAAGAGAGTCCGGGTGACTGGCCTGTGTATTACACTGTGTTCTGAACCGGCTGTGTGTCCCGCTGCCTGGCGCCGGATTGATTTATCTGATAATACTGCTCGACAATACCAATAAGCCGGGCCAGAACTTCACGACCTTCGGGACTTGCTTCCAGACCAACAATCTGCAATCCAAGAGAGGCGCTCCTGCCGTCTGCGGTCGGCAGGATATTTCTAATCTGGGCACTGACCACTAATGGCGTTTCATAAGGCATAGGTGTAAATCGCATCCCAACAAACTGGCCTTTCCTGAAGTCCAGCTCTCCGGCACAAAAAGTCCTGGACGCATTGCCTTTAGACTCCCGCCTGACAGATTCAGGACAGCCCGCCTGGTCTGAGTACGAAACTACAACCTGGGCACCGCCGGCGGAAATGTCAACAAGCCTGCCCTGACAATAATTGTGTACATCCTCTGCAGCATCCTCTATTTGCTTTTTGGCCTCGCGTTTGCCGCTGCGATGCCACATTATCACCTTTACCTTCAGCGATTCGGGCACATCAACACGGTAATAACTTCTCCTCTGGACCACTTCTATCCGGTTCGGCACGGCAAGTATCATTGTTCCGCCCCATCCCTCGTCAGCCTCCGGGCTGGACGACGGCTCAAAACCAACCACCTTCGTATCAAAAACAAACTTTCCGTATTCATATTTGAACGATATGCCGACCGGCTGATTCGCCTGTATATTTAGCGGGTGCTGCTTCTTTTTCGAGGTGGCACTGTCTACACTTAGTCTGTCCCCCACAAGCTTGTTCAACAGCACCTTTGCGACGTGCCATTTGCCTTTGGACAAATATGACATAATGGCAGGTACTTTTTTATCAATCGCGGTTTGCAGGATTTTCTCCGGCTCGTCCCCGCGCAGCAACATCACCTTATTCATATCAACCTCTCTTTAGAAAATATATATATAATTCGGCTATAAACAAGAGGCGTTTTACATTAAACTTGCTGCAATATGGACAAAACTTACGATATAAAAAAGATAGGGGGCGATAAAATAGCCCTTTTGGGACTTTTTGTTGTCGCGCTGCTCATTGG
Source organism: Candidatus Aegiribacteria sp. (assembly GCA_048635425.1). Taxonomy (GTDB): domain Bacteria; phylum Planctomycetota; class Phycisphaerae; order Sedimentisphaerales; family Anaerobacaceae; genus NIOZ-UU13. The sequence goes on along the minus strand of JAIVYN010000190.1, from coordinate 3,823 downwards.
CCGTCTTATAGTCGCTTCAAAGTCTGCTCTTATTCTTTCGGAGCCGATAATATTAACTCATGTAGGTTTATCGGTATCAATGCCGTCGGGCAACGGCTGGAAAAGCGAAAAGCAATGGAATTATCATGAAAATGCCTCTTCTTATTCTTTAAGCAGCAATTTCACCCCCGGTCCCGGCAAACCCACAGCGTGGGCTTACTGCCGATACCTCTTAGCTGCCGAAACAACTACCCCCCAGATGCGGTTTGAGCAAAGGGCGTCTGAAGTTGACGGAGTGATTATCAAAACAGACCGGATGCAAATAGATACGCTCACTATCGATTGGGTACACATACAAAAACCACAAACCCCGTTAAGTTTTCTTTTAGGTACCGCAAAGCTGCCAAACAATCACCAGCTCGACATCGAAGTGCACCAAATTATGGGCGATTCCGAGATGGCTGAGCTTGCCTTCAAACGCATCGTAAAAAGTCTGAATTTCGAAAGCACCACCGCAGATAACGTAGTGAGCATATTTCCCGAACAAGCCGAATACATTTTACTAATGAACAAAATGCTGAAATAAAAACAATGTCCATCTCAACAAGGGGCCGGCATGCATAATAAACGAACAAAACAAAAAAAAGCAGAAGGAAAAGTAACAAGCCGATATCATTGTGGGCGAGGCGTCCTCCGTAGCAGCAGCTCTGCTACTGCGGAGGGTGGAGGCGGAGCCGAGCGCGGCAATCTCAATCGTAACATCGGAGATTGCCACGGCCATATTCTGCGGCCTCGCAAGGACGGAAAGAGCGTTGCTTACACCTGCCATGTAACCCGAAATTCATCATTCACTTTTTACTTCATAGCTTTTTGCCTGATAATAACAGGATGTGCAATAGGTCCTCCGAAAGGAGTCCTTCGTACGACCCGCTATAATGCAGCGAAGTGGCAAAATATGAAGCTGCAGTATCGCCAACCTGCACAGAAATGGACTGAGGCCCTACCGGTCGGAAACGGGCGTCTTGGAGCTATGGTCTTCGGCGGCCCAGAACACGAACAACTGCAGTTCAACGAAGACACACTGTGGACAGGCCAACCACACGAATATCAGCACGACGGAGCCCTCGAGTATTTGCCCACCGTCCGCAAGCTGCTGTTCGAGGGCAAACAGCGCCAGGCTGAAAAGCTGGCGATGGAACAGATGATGAGTGTGCCGCTTCGGCAGGAAAAATATCAGCCGTTCGGCGATTTGCATCTGTACTTTCCGACTCATGACGAGCCGGTCGATTATCGCCGGGAGCTGGACATCGACTCCGGGCTGGCAACAGTTCGCTACCGCATCGGCCAAACAACTTTCACCCGCGAAGTCTTCTCCAGTTTCCCGGACCAGGTGATTGTTGTTCGCCTGAGCAGCGACAAACCCGGACAACTGACGTTCACTGCAAAATTGGACAGTCCTCACCCGGACACAAAGACCCTCATCGTGAATAAAAACACGTTAGCATTGCGAGGTCAGCTTCATGAGTATATGAATAAGCGAACGAAGCAACAAAGGCCCAGCGTGTTGAAGTTTGAGGCTCTCCTGCGGTCGAAGGCCAAAGGCGGCAAGCTCACTGTTGATTCTGAAAAGATAGACGTTACCAAAGCCGATGCGGTGACACTGATACTTGCTGCCGCCACAAGTTTTAAGGACTTCAGGGACGTCAGCGGCGAGCCGGCCACCGCCTGCCGCCAGACTATCATAGCGGCTGCTCGCAAAAGCTATAACGATTTACGCAGGGCCCACATCGCCGACCATCGCCGCCTGTTCCGCAGGATCGAATTCGACCTGGGCACAACCGAGGCGATAAAGCAGCCCACCGACCAGCGTATCGAAAACTTCGCTCAGCAGGATGACCCGCAATTAGTAGCGCTGTACTTCCAGTTCGGCCGCTACCTGCTGATTGCCAGCTCCCGGCCGGGAACACAGCCGGCAAACCTCCAGGGCATCTGGAACGACAAAATCGATCCGCCCTGGGACAGCAAATGGACGACCAACATCAATACGGAGATGAACTACTGGCCGGCAGAGGTAACCAACCTGTCCGAGTGTCACCAGCCGTTGTTCGACTTGCTCGATGAGGTGGCCGAGTCGGGAAGTAAAACCGCAAAGGTACACTACGGCTGCCGGGGTTGGGTATTGCACCACAACACCGACCTCTGGCGGGGCACAGCACCAATCAATGCCTCCAACCACGGAATATGGGTAACCGGTGGGGCATGGCTCTGCCAGCATTTATGGGAGCATTACCTGTTTGGCGGCGATAAAAAGTTTCTCAAAGAGCGGGCATACCCCATAATGAAAGAGGCGGCGATGTTTTTCGTCGATTTTCTCATCGAGGATTCAAAGACCGGCTGGCTGATAAGCACGCCTTCCAATTCACCGGAAATCGGCGGACTTGTCGCCGGGCCGACAATGGACCATCAAATTATCCGCGACCTTTTCACCAACTGCATCGAGGCATCCGAAGCGCTCGGCGTGGACACAGGTTTCCGCCGAAAGCTGACCGAGCTGCGAAGCCGAATCGCGCCCAACCAGATAGGGAAGTATGGACAGCTCCAGGAATGGCTCGAAGACAAGGACAACCCGAAAAACCAGCACCGTCATGTCTCGCATTTGTTCGGCCTGCACCCGGGCAAAGAAATTACGCGTCGCGGCACACCCGAACTTTTCGCCGCGGCCCGAAAGTCACTGGAACTTCGCGGTGACGGCGGTACTGGCTGGTCGATGGCCTGGAAGGTCAATTTCTGGGCTCGGTTCGAGGACGGAGACCACGCATACAAGATGCTCAGCTCTCTGCTGAGCCCCCAGCGGATGTATCCCAATATGTTCGACTCCTGCCCACCATTCCAGATTGACGGTAATTTCGGCGGCACAGCCGGCATCGCCGAGATGCTGCTGCAAAGCCACGCCGGCGAAATTCACCTGCTGCCCGCCCTGCCCTCCGTATGGCCAAGTGGCTACGTCAAGGGCCTGCGAGCACGCGGAGGATTCGAAGTGGACATCACATGGAAAAACAACAGGCTTGTCACCGCTAACATACGTTCGCTGCTGGGCAGTAAGTGCAAAATCCGCACCAATGTGCCGGTCTGGATAACATCCAACGGCAGACCAATCAAAACCACTAAACCTGAGGAAAACGTTATTGAGTTCAATACAAAGACCAGACAAACATACCTGATTTTGACTAACTGAAAAATGTTGTGAGGAAAAAATGAAAAACCTAAAAGCAGTAATTGCTTCAACATTACTTTTTGGAGGCACCTTTATTGCGGCCTGCTCGATGGTCGGCATCCAGGCAGGCAAGCTTAGCGATGAAAAATGGAGCAGCCTGAAATTATGGTACAACAAACCCGCTCAACAGTGGACAGAGGCATTACCTGTCGGAAACGGACGGCTTGGAGCGATGGTTTTTGGCGGAACGGAAAACGAGCAAGTGCAGCTTAATGAAGATACCCTCTGGGCAGGTAATCCTATTGACCGTGACCGAGTAGGTGCTTACAAACATTTAGCCGAGGCTCGGAAGTTAATCTTTGAAGGAAAATACACCGAGGCCCAGCGGATAATGCAGCGGGAGTTTATGGGCCCACGGATTATTCGCAGCTACCAAACGCTCGGAGATTTGAGACTCCGATTTGAGAACAGCCGGCCCGTCACCGACTACCACCGTCAGCTCGACCTCGACACGGCGATTGCCTCTGTTACCTATCGTGCCGACGACGCCACCTTTACCCGCGAGGTCTTTGCCAGCCCTGTGGACCAGTGCATTGTCGTTCGCCTTTCGTGCGATAAGCCGGCTATGAT
>JAIVYN010000189.1:0-7522 GCA_048635425.1 Candidatus Aegiribacteria sp. | reverse complement strand
AAGCACCATTCACCCAATTCCAATTTCTCAATTCTTAATCCCTATCCCATACCTCACACTTTTAAATATGCTCATAGTCCTTTTGACTAATCAAAAGGACTAGATGCTTTATCTCACCACTCATACGGTTCTGCCCAAAGAATAATAACATTCTCCAATCCACTTCCAAAAACCGCCGTTAAATCCGCCAACGCATTTTACTTGTAGAATCTCCGTAAGGCAATCACCATTCAATCAATTCCAATTTCTCAATTCTTAATCCCTAACCCAAACCTCATACTTTTTAATATGCTCGTAGTCCTTTTGACTAATCAAAAGGACTAGATGCTTTTTCTCACCACTCATCCGGCTCTGCCAAAGAAAAATAACATTCTACAAGCCACTTCCAAAATCCGCCGTTGAATCCGCAAAACCATTATATCGCTAAATTCTTCTAAGACAACCCCAAACTCCATGTCATTCAGTGTCCTAAAGACTCCGTGTCCCAAATAATCCGTGTCAGTCCGTGCCCTAAAGAGTCCGTGTCAGTCCGTGTCCAATATGTCCGTGTCAGTTAGTGCCAACCTTTTCAATACGCAATACGACACCTGTCCTGAGCGCAGCCGAAGGATACGCAATACGAACCAAGGCCGCAATCTTGTCCCCGCATGTCTATGGCGGGGATCCTACTTTATTCCCGCCTGCCCCCAGGGTGAGCTCCTGCGCACCCACAAGCCGGGGTCAATAAAAAGAATCCCGCACGCTTGAGGGAGATTATAGGGGATAGAGTTCGGATTTCACTATGAAAAAGGGCAGCCAAAAAAAAGTTGCTTTTTGGCCATTTTTTTGTTGACTATTGTTTGAAACAGCGTTAAAATGCCAGCATGTTTACCGATAGGCAAACATAAACCGCCAGCAGGCGATAGATATAGCGGAGAACCGCACTTTTTCGTATCAGCAGATACAAGCCAAAAAGCATCGTTCGTAAATATCGAAGTCAAAGTCAAAGATCCGCCGTCTTCTGGTGGAATCCGGCATCTGTTTGACGGAATCCGGCCTTCCTTGGACGGAGTAAATATTGGAGCGAAACGGAAAACCCTTAGGGGAATTACCAATCATGAGCATCGAGAATCCAACTTTATCCGCCGCGGCGGATTTAGCTCACTTTAGGCACTTTATCCGCCGCGGCGGATTTAGCTCACTCTTCACTAACTTACCTGCCTATAAGGCCCTGTATTTACGTGCCTATAAGGCACCAGATATTTACGTGCCTATAAGGCACTACATCTGTAGAGAACTCTCTACAAATCAACCCTTTTTATGCAAAACAAACCCAATTTCCGAAAAAGTCAAATGAATGTAAATACATATAATACAAGGGATTATGAAAATAAACACAATTGGACACTTGGTGAAAACAAACCCAATTCAAACCCAATCAAACCCAATTTCAAAAAGGCCCAAATGAATGTAAACTTATATGTTATAGAGGATTACAGCAAAAAAGATGATTTCGTAGTCCGAATAAACAAACCCAATTTCCGAAATGGCCAAAATGAACGTAAACTCAATTATAACAAAGGATTAAAGAAAAAACGATGTTTTCGCAGCCCAAAAAACAAACCCAATTCAAACCCAATCAAAGCCTGTCCTGAATTAGCCGAAGCCCTGAGCGCAGCCAAAGGGGCAGTCGAATGGGCCAATTTCCGTCAAGAAATGCCAAAAATGCCCTATCTACCTGCCTGCGATAGATTTATTTCAGCTTTATCAGCGCGACCCAGTCTTTATTGGTGTTGTTGGGTGGATTGCCAATGGCAATTGGGCCGGGGCCGGCTATCTCGGCTACGGTGCCTTTTTGAAGCTTACCGCCGGTACGCGGGTTGTACCATTGTACGGAAAAAGAGTTGGAGTTATTGCCCAGGTCAAGATTCGTTGTACCCCCGGCCGGCAGATATATGGCGTAGATTCGGCCGTGTTCGGCAAAGCAGTAATCGTCCTTGGCGGAAGTCAACTCGTCGTGGTGGGCCATTTGGCTAAAGGGCAGGTTCTTACGGAAAAACTCCAGGGCGTATCGGGTCATATCCCATATATGCTCTCGGCTGCGCCAATCCTCACAATTGAGGTCGTTGTGGGCGAATTTATAGCCGAAGTACCATTCGACGCCGCCCCCGCCGGCCATGAGGTTGCCCCACAGATGTTTCTTGCGAACCTCATCGTGCCAATAATCGTCCTTGTCGGGCTTAACCCCGGTATGGGCCGGACCAATCTCATCCAGACAAACAAGCCACTGTCGGCCCGCAGAAGCGGAACGGTCGAGCCACGTGAGCGTCTGGTTGTGGGTGTCGTTGGTTTGCAGAGATGGCCCGTCAAAATATTCGTATCCCAACAGAGGATTATATATCTCGTCATACCTGCCCGGAAAAGTATGGCAGACGATTGGGTGGTCGTAAGGGTCGAGCTCTTTGATGTATCGGCAAAAGGCCTTGCGCTGAGCGTAGGTATTGGTATTTTCTTCACCGAGGTTCCAGACCAGGGCAAGGTGATGCCCGAAGCGGGCCACCAGCTCGCGGAAATAAAGCCGGCGTTGTGGGCCGAGCTCACCGCCGTCGAGACCCTGGTCGTTTTCCTGCTCCTGGGTAATGATATGGAGCATCAGGCCCAATTTGTCCATATGCGAAAATACAATCTCCCACTGGTCGAGCTTGCTGCAGTCGAACCGGAATTTTTCGCCGGGCTCTATCCAGGGCCAGACATCTTTGCCGTCGCCGCCGTCGATGTTATAGGGGATAAAATAGACGCTGTTCATACCTTTGGAGGCCAGATAATTCAAAGCCCCGATCATGCCCTTGCCTTTTCCGTTTTTCCAGGTTGGGTCTCCGGGCCGCCAGTCCTTTACGTGCGGGCCGTAGCGATGTATAAATTTTTCGCCCGCGGCTTCGCCTTCGCGTTTTAGTTCGCCGGAGTCGTATGTATTATCGAAGTCAGCGTAGCCGAGGAAGTTTTCAGGGCTGTCGGCTCCGCCTTTGAGAAAAAACTCGCCCGTCTCGGCAAATAGAAGATAGCGTTTACCAACATATTGGAGCAGTCCTTTGCCCCTATGGTCACGGCCTTTTTTGTCGGTCGCAGCAATGGAAAATGTTCCTTTGACCCCATCAAAGGCTGTGGCTGAGCCGGATTCGTTACCGGTTGCAATATCGGCCCCCGTGCGAAACGATGCGGTATAGGACCATCGGCCCACTTCATCAGGCACAAAATGCACCCGCCATTTATTGCCCGCCGTCGCGCTGGTTTGCGCCGCGTTGCCATCGGCAGCGTAGTAGCCGGGCACGATATATCGCTTGTCCCCTTTAGCAAACGTAACGTTAAGACGATAATCAAGAAAAGGATTGGGCTCGGTCTTTTCGCTGGTCTGAGGATCCGTGAAGGTCAATGTAACTTTGTGCCACTTTTTCAGCTCACCGGAAATGACTTCTTCTCCTTGGTTTTCGCCGGATAAGAAGGAGGGGGCGGCTAAAGTAAAACAAACCGTAAGTAATAAAGTGAATTTGTACTGCTGCATTTTTCTGCTCCTCAAAAAATAGCTGATTGAATTATGTTTGGATATTTTATAAGGAGAATAGGGACATTTGCAACAAATTTCTGGAACCACGGATTTCACAGATTTCCATTTCTGCTACTCCAACGATATACACAATACGCACGACGCAATACGAGATAGGTAGAAAAAAGGCCGAGCCAAACCAGCCCGGCCTTTATGAGCACTGATATGATAAGCATCTTATTTTATTTAACTCCTCCATGAATGTTCCACCGATTGGGCTGGCCATGTACTGGTCGAACCCCGGGTCCATAAGGTTCATATACTGATTTGATCCCATCCTTTTCTATTTCAAGTTTGCAGGGAACCATGAAACCCCCGACGCCTGGCGTTGGATGAGGTTTAGGTTCGCCAATTGAAATTATTCTTATAACCTTCAAATCTGCAAATCTTTCTTCCATTATTTTAGCGGGAACACCTCCATAAATACGCCCGGCTTTCGCATGGTCTTTTGCTATCAAAGCTTCGTAGAACTCACGGACAACCTTGACCACAATCTCTTCGTCAGATAGATTTCCTTGCTCTAAACCGATATCTTGGATTGTCTGGTCGATTTGTATGACGTCTGAAGGAAGGTCATCCATAACGAACACGGCTGGATCAATGCGCTGATTGTAATCATAGTATTCGACCCAATCTATCAATTCATATTCACCGCCCTCGGCAAGAAGGTAACTTTCCAGGCTTGTTATAAGCTTTGTGGTCTGGTCAACGAACAGGACTGTTCGATCTACCGGAAGACCGAATTCTTTGCACTCGGGCGAGTATGTTGCTGTGATGATGATTGGCTCAGCTTTGTTTGAAGGTTCTTCTATCTTAATTTTTGCCAGCCCGAGTTTTTCCAATTCAGCGAAACGCGGTACGGCTAACTTGGGGTCAAATAACTGTATTGCTTTCGACATATTATCAGCGAAGCGTTTTTCTTTGATGGTTAACAACGTGTTCTTTTTCTTAAACCAGATTTTTGCCTTGCCTTGCTGCCAAATTACTACTTTTGCCCCATCAGAAGGTGATTCCCATTCCGGCATATGGGCCCGGATATTCTTGATAACGCCTTGTTCGTCAAATTCAAGCCAGAACTCTTTAGGCTCTTCCATGCCTTTCTTAAAACCTTTAATACGTAAATAACGAACGCTATGGCTTGCTTGAATTGTTTGTTCAAGGGCGTAAGCTGTGGGTGTTGTCTTGTCCCACATAGTGACTGATAGTACGACGCCCACGATTATCACCGCCGCAGCGGCTAATTTTGTAATTGGACTTTTCATAATTGTTCTCCTTATATTCGGCTTAGATGCAGCCGATTTGTTTTTCTTAGATTCCTCCAGTGCACGCAAAACATCTGTAAGTACTTGTTCATCCATCTGGGCACTGGTTCTATCTGTTAGATTCTTAATCAATCTTTCTATATCTTCTGCTGGTCTCATTTTTCAACCTCACTATTCAACAGTGACCGCAGTTTATCCAATCCGTAACGATACCGGCCATGAATCGTACTGACTGAAAGGCCTTGCAGCTTAGCTATTTCCCTGAATTTCATCCCGCCTTTAAGATGCAGCATAACTGCTTCCCGCTGCTCATACGGAATTTGACTTATGGCCTGTCTCAGTCGCATTAATTCCTCTCTTTCTATTACGCATTGGGCCGGATTGTCTGAACGCGAGATACTTGGGTCCACTGAGTCCAGAGCTTCGGCTTGTCGTGTCCTTGCCCGTATTTTGTCCCGTGCAAGATTACTCACGCAGGTTGCCAAGTAACCTCTCAGGCTTCCTGTGAGCTGAAACTGCCTGGCCGACCGGGCAAAGGAAACAAAAACATCATGCACAACATCCTCGGCCGCTGCCTGCTCATTCAAAAGCCCTTTTGCCAACGTCAGCAAATAATCTTTGTACTTGGCATAAATACGGCACATCGCATCCTTGCTACCGCGCCTACATTTCAAAACAAGCAGCTTGTCTTCCAGCATTTAAGGCCTACCTAATTACTTTGGAACTGACGATCGTCTATATATAATAACGATTGAGCCGCATACTTTTACATAAACAAAGTCATTTTTTCTTTTGTTTTATGATGGTGCGAATCAAAAAGTCCATATTTTCCCAGAAAGAGCGCATAAAAAAAGGCCGAGCGACCAGCCCGGCCTATTTCTCTCATACTACTGTATCTTATGTTTAATTACGGCTTTTCAAGCTCAGCCAGTTCTTCGGGTGTAATATTCTTGATGCCCAGGTCACCAAAGATGACACGATATTGGCCGTTGTCAAGCTTCCATCTCAGCAGCACTTTATTGGTGTCATCCAGCCCAACCGTCTCGCCATAGTAGGCGAGATCCCTATTCTCGTCAACCAGTGTTCGGTAGAAGAAGCCTACTCTTCCTGCGATTGATGCTAATTCGGTTATCTTCCTGCTCCTTTCATCCTCAGGTAGGGCCTTCCAGGAAGAACGCACAAGATTCCCCGCTAGGTGTAAAGCCTCCCTGTCGAGGGTCTCCTTGTTTAGATTGACTGGGTAGGCTCCAGCAAAACTGGCAAATAGTCTCAAGCCCTCGATGGCATTCTCTTCGTTGGGCTCAGGAAAGACGATCTGATCCCTACTATAGTCTTCTGGCACAACCGGTCTGAAATCATCGGCATTCACGACCACATTCCACCGGAAATCATAGCTGACCTCGTGTAGATGTGTGCCATTTTTCATGACAATATCTTCTTCCGATCGTACAGGCAAAAATGTATTAACGTCTACCCATATCTTTACATCAACCTTTTCAGGTTCTCCTATAAAATCAGACATCCCCATAAAGCCGCCCTTGTAGGCGGGATCTGTGGTCTGGAATCCTTCGACCATCATCCCGTCAATGACGGATTGTCCCAGACTTGTATGGTCGCAACTGAGGATTTGTTTGATGATGATGCGTGGGTCATTGTATTCTTCTTTGTAATATTCGAGCTTCATACCAACATATTTCACACTAACGTATGTCTTATCGCTGTGCGAGATGAACACTCTGGAATTTAGCTGAGGCAAGAGATACATCTCAGAGAGTTCAATTTTACCGTTCTTGAGATAGACCTTTCTCCCTGACGTCTTTACACCATTTTCTTGTGAAATCAATACGGTCCACGTCCATTCGATATCGGTTTTTTGCCCCGTCATTCTTGAGCGCATTTGATACATATAGCCTGTGACTTGTTCGATTCTGGTGAGCACATCCGCCAGGGCAATACCCGAACCGGTGCTTTTCCAGAGAAATAGACCTGTAAAACACGCGATAATGATCACCGCCGCAGCGGCTAATTTTGTGATCGGACTTTTCATAATTATAATCCTTATGCTGTGCGGGCGTTTTGTTGTCGAGGCTTTTAACTGGGCCCGTGAGGTTAACATTTCAACGGCTTCTGGGTGCTTTTGCTTCCACTGTTCGAAGTCCGTCAGTGGCTTTTTCGAGCCGATTGTCTCGCTCAATGCTTTATCGAGCCATTTATCGTTTTCAGGATGGTTCATAATTACCTCCCGTTAAACCGTTTCGTTTCAAATACTCTGCAATCTTTCGCTTTGCTCTAACCAACCGGCCGTTCACAGCCTGCGATGATATGTCCAGAACTTCCGATATCTGTCCCTGCGAGAATCCGTCGAAGTAACGCATAACAATCAGCTCTCTCTCTGGCTCTCGAAGGCTCCAGACCGCCTTGCGAATCGCCTCCCGGCGGTCCTCCGTATCGTCACGTTTCTGGGCAGCAAAATCGTTGCCAAGAGTAACCGGTTTGCCCTTGTTGGCCCTTAGCATTTGCCTCGATACATTCCTGCAAATGCCGGCCAACCAGGCTGCGAATCTGTCTTTACTTTTCAAACTCCTTAGGTCGCGACAGGCTATTGCGAATACTTCCTGCGCCGCATCCTCTGCGAGGTCCCTGTCGGCAAGCATCGAATAAGCCAATGCGACCATAGAGC
>JAIVYN010000188.1:0-7631 GCA_048635425.1 Candidatus Aegiribacteria sp. | reverse complement strand
GTGCCCCAGTGGTCAACAATGATGCACATATCGGCGGCGTCGACAATGCCATCGCCGTTTAGGTCGACAATGGGGATAATTGGTGCTTGCCAGAGGTCGAAGTCACCCTCCCCGCCTGATCTGTTGGAGCTAAAATAGAGAGTGAAACCATCGGTGGAGATACTCGGCTGCCTGTCATTAGCTATACTATTTACAACTGGGCCAAGATTAACGGGCAGATCCCACGCCATATCGATCGTTGACCACTTAGTCACCCAGATATCATACGGCCCTGATCCGACAGGCCGAGAAGATGTAAAAAAGAGAACCATACCGTCAGCAGAGACGCCGAGGTGAAGGTCATTATCCGGGCTGTTTACAGTGGGGCCAAGATTGACCGGTTCTCCCCAAGAGTCGGCAGTCGTTACCCGAGTTGACAGCCACAGGTCACTACGACCGGGTACGCCCAGACGATCGGAGTTGAAGTAAAGTGAGAGGCCGTTAGGTAAAATGCTCGGGCCAGCGTCCCGATCTGCAGTGTTCACTGGTGGGCCGAGGTTGATAGCTGGCCCCCACGGATCATCCTCCGTCGCTCGTGTCGTCATCCATATATCGCTACGACCGTAGCCTCCGAATCGACCGGATTGGAAATAGAGCGTCAGTCCATCAGGCCATATGCATGGATTGCCATCACCGGCGGAGCTGTTGACCTCTGGGCCGAGGTTCACGGGTGGTCCCCAGGGATCATCTTCTGTTGCCCGGGTCGCAAACCATATGTCCTGTCCGCCCTGTCCGTCGGGCCGACTGGACTGGAAATAGAGTCTCAGCCCATCTGCCGAAATATTTGGCTGGTTATCCTGTGCCGAACTGTTGACCGTTGGCCCCAGATTCGTGGGAGTGCCGAAGGTGAAATCTGCCTTCGCAACCCCCGCAGCCAGACCCAGTACCAAAACCAATACGAGTGAAATTGTCTTTTTCATCTTCTTCTCCTTGCAAAAATTGTTAATATTTTCACGCCGCACACTATGCGCACTCTTAGCGGCTTAGGTTTGTCTTTACGAAAATCTCTTTGAATTAACGCCATTTTGATTCACTCCTCCTATATGGCCATCATATGCGAATATTATAAAATACCATATTATCAGCACTTGTCAATAAAAAACTGGTGAAATGTGCGTAATCCGCGATAGATTAGGGGACAGGTATTATGGCCGTTGTGTGGTGATGTTGGGTGACCCCCCAACGCTGCCTTATAGGCAGGTAAGATCATGGGGTTGGGGGGCTAAACAGTATTGCGATTGCTTTACCCGCCTTCGCGGGCACATGCTCTACTGGGTTGCTCCTAATGAACTAAGAAAACGCATTCGGCACGATGTTATCTCCTCGACTGTTGCCTTTTAAGCCACTACCGGGTAAAATGCAGCCAAATGTCGATTGACGATTGAAATCGAAAATCGGAAATAACTGCGGGCCGGACTTCGACGAGCTCAGTCGAGTCGCAATAGACAACAGCCTGCGATTTTGGGAATTCCCTTTATGAAATCCGATAGCATGAACCCCGCCCATCCGATGGGCGGGGTGAACAGACGGCAGTTTTTGAAGAGCTTGTGCGGCAGAGCATTAGCAATAGCAAGTTTTCCGTACATCGTTCCATCATCTGTGCTGGGCGCAAATGGAGCTGTGCCGCCCAGCGAAAAGATTGTGATGGGCTTTATCGGAGTGGGCAGTATGGGCGGGGGACATTTGCGGACCTTCCTGGGGTATAAAGATGTCCGGGTTGCTGGGGTTTGCGATCTTCGGGAAATGTTTCGGCAAAAAGCCAAGGATAGGGTCAATAAGCGCTATGGTGGCCAGGGGTGCGAGACCTATCATGACTTTCGCGAAATGCTCAGCCGTAAAGATATCGATGCCGTAGCTGTTGTCACTCCCGACCACTGGCACTCATTAGTAGGCCTGGAAGCCGCCCTCAACGGCAAAGATATGTATTATGAAAAGCCCTTAAGTATGAGTATCAGGGAAGATAAGGTCCTTCGGGATACGATAAATCGTTATGGTATCATATTTCAGTTCGGCACCCAGCAGCGCTCGGATAATAGATTCCGCCTTGCCTGTGAATTGGTTCGCAATGAAAGAATCGGGAAGCTCCACACGATTATTGTAAGCTCGCATCCCAGTCACCCTTGCCCGAATCAACCGACACAGCCGGTGCCGGACAAGAAAGAGTTCGACTATGATATGTGGCTTGGCCCGGCGCCGTGGGCGCCTTACACGTATGAACGTTGTGCTTCGCGGGCCATGGGAACGCTGGGAATGTGGACTTTCATTCACGATTATTCGCTGGGCGGCCTGGGCGGAGCGTGGGGAATTCACCACGTTGATATCGCCCAGTGGGGTAACGGAACCGACCACACCGGTCCGATTGAAATAGAAGGAACCGGCGTATTTCCCGAAGACGGATTCGTAGACACCGCTATCGCATGGGAAATCGAACACAAATATGCCAACGGCGTCAAAATGATACACATGAACACCGCCATAGCACTCAAGCGGGCCCCACAATTCTCACTTCATAAAAGCGTGGGCATTCTTTTCCTGGGCAGCGAGGGGTGGGTTTTTGTCTGCCGTGACCTGATTGAAGCCCACCCGAAATCATTGTTGACATCGGATATTGGTCCCGATGAGATTCGCCTGCCTCGAAGTAATAATCATCGCCGTAATTTCATAGATTGCGTTAAGACCAGAGGGAAAACGATTTGCCCCATCGAAACCGCTGTTCGCTCCGACACCATCTGTCACCTGGATGATATTGCCATAAGGCTGGGCCGAAAACTCAAATGGGACCCCGAAAGGGAGGAATTCATCAACGACCAACAAGCCAACAGGATGTTGACGCGGCCTATGCGGAGTCCATGGCACCTGTAATTGCCCTACGGGCCTGATTGTTATATTCGTTACCATAACTAATAATTTGACCATCTGAGTAATTGGGTTCATGGCAGAAAATTAGAAAAATAAAAAATTCGTAAATTTTTTTCAGTCTGGATTGGCTGACGCCCTAAGTGATTTTATTGGACAGTTAAAAAAGTGATAAAGCCGATTTATCCCTTTGGACTATATATGGTAGTCGAAGCAAAGACAGCTCCGCTATATGGTGGTTTGGATTATAGGGCTTTACTCTTGTCGCTGCCTGCTTAACTAAAGAAAAATTGTGCGCCCTGTCGATATTGCGTTGGTTGATCAGGATTTTTAACCAGTTTTGAGGGACCTGTAGATATGAACAAAAGGGAGTTGATAGACTACATTTGCGAAATCAACAAAAGTGCCAAGCCGGAATTTCTCGCCAATTTTTCAGAAGAAGAGCTCAACGCTTATCTTGAGCATCTGATGGAGCTGGATTTGGACGAATTAGTTGTCTGCCGCTAAGGGTATATATGGTAGGCCTCGTGCAGTTTTCGTTTAAAGTTGTCGATGCTCGTATAGATGCTCGTTGTAGAAACTCGAAGCTCGTTTTTGCCGAGTTTCCAGCTTCGAGATTCAAGTTTCGATACCAGTTTCGACAACAACAAACCAGGCCGTGTGTCCTTCTTAATCGCTTTTGGATGTTTGGGTAAAAAACTCCGGTGCCGGCGCCTGGTCGGCGGTTACGATTGCCCTGGACGCTATCTCGACGATGCTGTTTTGCTTAAACTCAAACAGCACCGGCACAAAATCTCTCGGGATGCAAAAAACAAAGTCAATAAATTTTTCCCTGGCTCCATCTTTGAAATCGTCGCGACTATCTATTTTTATCTCGGTGCTTACTTGTATCTCGTCCGCCGCCTTCAGGTGTCCAATGGGATAAATGTTTATTCCCGTACCAGCGAGTGGGTCGCCGCCGTATCCTTTTCGTTTACATATTAACCTCAATTGAGGAAGTATAAATACGCCGGCATTTATTGTTGCTTTTGGTCTCAGCGCACTGCTTTTTATTCCCACCCGCACTATCGTGGGCTGATAATCGCTGCCCGGTCCTGGCATAGATATTAACTTGCCGGTGAGCTCATCCTTAAGTTTGCCCTGACGATTCAACTGCGAAACAATTTGATCCACCTGCTCACTGAGGCTTTGAGGGGCCGGCCAGACAGCCGGCTTTGGCGGCCTTGGCAAGCTTATCGCCGGAGTACTGCTGGTAAGAGTGGAAGTACCGGAAATAAGCCGGTTCAGGTGGACCTGGTCAAGAAAATCGGGATGAATAGTGGCAAAACTTCTTTTGCCGCTGAGGCTGCCCTTGCTTATTATGCTGAACAGGCCCGTCGCAAGACCGTCGGCATTGAGTAAAACTTTGCTGCGTCTCCCGTCAAAACGCTGATAAGGATACTTGTTTGATAAAGGTGCCATCCCAAGGGCGGTAAGCAAAAAACCCGATAGCAAAAGGCCTAAGAAAATTCCGCACACGACCCGCCCGATACGCTCAGGCATAAACCCCAAATCAACCTGCCGGCGGGTTAGAAACATCATACCTGTTTGCAACGCTCCAAAGACTACAATGAATAGCAGTGCAAAACAGAGAGTCTGGGCCCAGGGCACAAGAGAAAGGAAACGACTATCAGCACCCTTGCTGATAAAGACATTTGCCAAAACCTCGAAGAAGCCGAACGCTGCTACACTTGCACAAACAGCAATTATTATCGTTGCGAATGCCTTGATAAATGTGCCTTTAAAATATTGATAAGCAGCACATCCCAAAATTATTAACACCACAGCTATACTGGCCATTACAATATCTCCCACTTTTAAGTGAGCTAAAGTGCCTAAAGTGTCTAAAGTGCCTAAAATGTAAAATGCCTAAAGTTTGAAAAAAGAATATCAAACGTCGAATGTTGAATAGCAAACTTCAAAATTCGATATTCTTTGTTCGACATTCATTATTCATTCTTTTAACTTTAGCTCACTTTAGTCACTTTAGCTCACTTTAGGCACTTCAAACCTTAAACACTATGTTGCTTTTTTCGCTTTGGGTTTTGAAAGCGCACGTATCATTTCATTTATCGCTACTGTTCCACTGATGACTCTTCTTAGTGCTTGTTCCTGCAAATAGAGCATCTTGGCACGTCTGAATTGTGTGCCGATTTCCGGCAGCGACCTCATTTGTATTAGAACCTTTCTTAACTCATTGTTCAGTGTGATAATCTCGAATACGCCCATCCTGCCGAAATGCCCTGTCCCCTGGCAATTTTCGCACGTAGAGGCTTTGCCGCGTTTATCGTACAGCACTTTACCGACACGGTAAAGCACTTTGGTTTTTTCGGCGTTGATGTTAAACTTTTTGAAAAGTTCCTTGTCCGGCGTGTACGCCTGTTTGCATTCTCCACAGAGTTTTCTAAGCAGCCGTTGGTTACTTATGCCCAGAAGGGTCCCGACGGCCAGATTCTTGTCGCCAACAAATTTCAGCCATTTAGCAAATGCCTGTATCACACTATCTGCTCTGAGCGTAACATACATCAGTTTCCCATCTGCGGCAGCCTTACAGGCAACCTGGGCCGTCTCGGCATCCTCGCACTCACCAACACCAACAACATCCGGCCCCATTCTTACTAACGCCAGCAGCTTTTTAGCAAATGTCGTTGTACCTGTGTCGCTGAGATTAAACGCGTTTTGAGTTATATTCGGTAGATTATAGGAAGCTTGTCTTTCAAGCGTGTTTATATGATTAATAAAGGCATCATGATTTCGCAGAAATGCATAAACTGTTGTTGTTATACCGCTTTTTGAAGGACCGCTTATGATAAATACACCCTGCTTTATCTCGTTAAATCTTCTTAACTGTTCGTACTGCTCGGGCATTAAGCCGATTTCGTTTAACCTTGGTAGGTCCTCATGGGTTATTTGTTTGAGTCTGACCTGTTCCCCGGCGGTTGACCCGGCCGTGGCTACTTCCCACTCGGTATAACTTTCACCCTGAGCGACCTTAAAAGTACCTTTTTGTGGCTTTCGTTTTTCCTTGGTGTCCAAATCTGCAAGTTGCTTGATGAAGTGAATGAAATACTTCATTTGCTCTCTGCCTGTGCTTGGCTGTTTAAGCACTGCACCGTCAACATAATAGGCCACCTTATAGTCTTGTGGTGTCGGGGAAAACGCTATACTGCTCGCCCTTCGCCAGAGGGCGTCGCTTAAAATTTCATAAGCTGTCTTATAGCCGAAAAAGTCCGGTGTTCGAGGTTCAGGGATTGGAATTTCATTTCTGTTTGCTGTTATAAAAATGAAGTTTTTGAGTTTCGCAAGTTTCTTTTCTTTGCTAACCAGCAGGTTTTTGATGTGGTCAACCGTTAGTACCTTGTCAAAGTCCAGAACCATAGAATTGCGGTGCTTCACATAAGCCAGAGATGTTGACCCGACAACTATCAAATAGATTAGCATCCCGGCAAAAAAGATTGGTGTAACAAGCCATATTATTGTCCCCGCCGCTCCGGCGCCCAAAATAATACCTGCCCAGAAAACCTCTTTCGTCTCTATTATTTTGGCGTCCTGGTAAACCCACGTAAGCAGCGGCAGCCATCCAAAAAACAGGACCAGGAAAATGAAAAATTTGATTATTGATATGTAGCCCCCGTATCCGATAGCTGCTAATAATAAATCCGGCATAACATGCTCCGTTAAATCCTACAAAATGCCACTGGCAGTAGTCTTGATACCTTTTAGTGCCATTTTTAGTTCTTCTATATTTGGTGCGTATTTATATGCGTCCTTTGCGTCGATAGAACCGTCGTTCACCAGCGCACAAAGGTTATATGTAAGGTCCTGCATACCTTCCTGTTGAGAGCTTCGTATAACGCTTGGCAAATCGGCTTCACGCTCTTCAGAAATCAGTTTTCTGACAGCCGCATTTGATATTAGAACCTCCACTGCAGGTATCCTGTCAACGCCTTCCTTCTGGCACGGCAGTAATACCTGGCTGACCACCGCTTTAATTGCCAGACATAAAGTCTGTCTTACCAGGCCTCGTTCCTTTTGTGGGAACAGGTCCAATAGTCGGTGAATACACTGGGCGGCATTTGCCGAGTGCATCGTTCCGAAAACAAGATGCCCCGTTTCCGCAGCTCTCATTCCAGCGCCGACGGTCTTGGCATCACGCATCTCCCCAATGAAAACCACATCAGGGTCCTGCCGCATCAGATACCTCAAGGCCTCCTCAAAGTCTTTGACGTCAATCCCGATTTCCCTTTGTGAGACTATCGCTTTGGCGTCCTTAAACAGATACTCGATAGGGTCTTCGATCGTAATTATATGACACGAGCGAGTTTGGTTAATGTGGTCTACCATTGATGCAATTGTTGTGGTTTTACCGCAGCCCGTAGGACCTACTACAAGAATCAGCCCCTGCCTGCTCTGGCATATCTTCTCCAGTATCGGCGGCAGGTGAAGCTCTTCGAAAGGCGGGATCACTGTGTTGACGCGCCGGGCCGTAAGGCTAATCACTCCTCGCTGGCGAAATATGTTTGTTCGGAAACGGTGTTCTCCCTCGATCTCGTGGGCGAAGTCCAGGGTCCCATGCTCCAGGAAAAAGTCTTGTTGTGCAGAGCTGAGTATCTCGAAGACCAGTTCTTTAATCCTTTGTACCGTCATTACTTCGCCGGTAGTCTTTTTCAACTCGCCGTAGAGACGCAACTTGGGCG
>JAIVYN010000187.1:0-7632 GCA_048635425.1 Candidatus Aegiribacteria sp. | reverse complement strand
AACCAGGTTAGGTGCTCGCAATGACTAAAAAATAACGTTAACTTTTTAGTCAAAGTGACGGGGCGCCATTTCCAAGCATGGCACGGGCATCGTGCCCGTGATTACTATATTATTCACGGCCTGGAAGGCCGTGCCACGTTGCGCTTGAGGCTGCCACCCTTCCAAGCTATCAAATCAAATTTGACAGGCTGATAGTGATTTGTCAAGCATTCTTCAAGGGTTGTCATTCCGCACTTGATGCGGAATCCAGTACCATTAATAAGTCTGGATTCCCGCTTTTGCGGGAATGACAAACCATCATTTGAGCCTTGACAGAGCAGTAGTTTATCGTTCGAAGAACGGGAAGAGCTTTTTTAGTCCAGCGGCGGAGGGTCGTCGGCCGTATTCACAGACCTCGAAGGCCTCGGCATAGCGCACCTTTTTGCCCTTCTTTTCGCCGTAAGCCTCGATTAGTTTCGCCCGGTACTTGTTGGCGGTTGACTCAAATCGACGGCGAAATCTCTCGCGAACCCTGCGGTGAGCCGCAGCCCGCTCTTTTTCGTTCTTGGGTATCAAGCCCTCGTGGCCCGAAACACCGCCCTCGACAAACTGCGATTCGAGAACTACCATGGCATCCAGCTTCTTCTCGATGACGTCGTCAATTGCAACCACCAAGTCCGGCTCAAAGGGATTCGGCTTCTGGAAGCCGTCCGAGAGGTACAGGAAAACCGGATTCGTTTTTAAGTGCGGGACATCGGGGCAGATGAACGGACAGATTACCATATACGCAGCATCCTGCACAAGGACACCCGTGTAACGGTGGTCCGGATGGTAGTCGTTCGTACGATGTGACAACACGATGTCGGCTTTCCATTCGCGAATGAGCCGCACGAAAGCCTTGCGGTTTTCGAGGGTGGGCATAAGCTCTCCATCGTGGTTGTCCAGCACTTCGGTCTCGATGCCCAAAATTTTTGCCGCCTTTTCAACTTCCTCTGTGCGTCTTTTAGCCAAAGGCCCGCCGGCCATTTTCCAGTGGCCGATATCGCCATTAGTCGTCGAGACGAATTTGACGTGATGGCCCTGGGCAGCCCACATTGCCGCCACGCCCCCGGCCTTAATCTCGCAGTCGTCCGGGTGTGCACCGAACGCGATGATGCGCAGCTTGCCGGGGTTGTTCAGTTTAGCAGCACGAGCCTGCTCACTGCCCAGGGGAGAGGCGGCCCGGTTACGCTCAGCCGCAGGTGCCAAACAAGCAAAAACGACTGTCATCAATGCCAGCACCGGCAGCGTTAGAGTTGCTGAACCAAGAATTCTCTTTTGCATAATACACCTCCAGAAAAGAAACCTAAAATATAGTCGGATTGCTCCTACAACCGGGAGAATATATAACAATCGAACGAATTCAAGAACACTGTAGAAAAAAATCGGCAAATGTGCAAATGTTTTTATGGACTATATTCAATAGTAAACTACAGGCTTAGGACGTGTAAATAAATTATCTTCCATTTTTGGCTGGCTGCGGCTTCGACTGGCGGTGTCAGCAAAACTCGGACTACCAACCAGTAGGCCTGCGTTTTGCTTCCTTGCCAGCCTTGTCCTCGCTCAGCCAAAAACGAAACCTAATTTCTTTACCAGTCCTAAGAATGTAATACAATTCACAATCTTAAAATGCCCCGGCTTGACTTATCTGTCCTTTGTAGCCGATAAAATAGAGGAACCTTTCGTACCTGAATACGGGTATCCAGAGGGCCTGTGCCTGGCTCTGGAGCTGGTTGTAGTGGTTGAGTCTTTGTAACAGGGCCTCGTATTTTTGCATTGCTCCAGGGTCCAGCTCCAGTTCTTCAAAAGTTGGCTGCTGTTTTGGGACCAGCGGCTGCCCGCCAAGCACTAAGAAATCTGTGTCGATGGAAATGGTATCAGCAACCCTGCCGCCCCATTTTTCGATAAGTGCTGTCATTCTGCCGATAGCGTTGGAATCCAAGTTTCCGTCGTTATCAAGGTCAAAATCGCCGGCAACCACGAACACATTTGTTTTGTCACTGTTCCAGATTAAATTTGCAACAATATCACCATCTAATATGGGTCTTTTTGCTTCTGAACGTGTAATACGTGCTGCAGAGTAAGTTTCCGCTACATCATATACTTCGATTTCGGCCTTTCCCTTGCCGTCCTTCGGGATAGGCCCGCTTCTGTCATAAACTGTGAAGGTCAAACCTCGATAAACGTGTTGGTTGCTGCCGATATTCAAATGGACCACCCTGGCCTGGTCGTCAATCAATATTATTTTTCCGTCGGCTCTATGTGCCAAAACCTCATGGTCCGGCGGCGGCTTAATATCCATAACCTCCTGCTGAGCACGTTTCATAATATCCTCAGACATCTTCAATTGCGCCTGAGTTTTAAGCAGTATGTCATTCAGGGCTTTTAAATTAGCTCTTGCTTGCTCTAATTGATTCCGATAAGTGTCAACTTGCTCCGTAGTGCTCTGTTCCAGACGAACCTGAAGGTCATTGTAGTCTGCCTGAATTTGGTTGACCTGCTCTTGTAGTTTGTCTTTCTCACTTTGGAGCACTTGTTCTTTTTCGGAATTGGCTTTATTCGCATTCGCAAATTTCTGTTCGAGGTCATTAAGCTGTTTCTGTGTATCGAGTTTTGCCTTTTTGGTGTTGTTCAGCTCTGCTGTTAGGTCCCCAATTATTTGGACAAGTCCGATTGTATTGGCATCTGCAATATCGATATGCTCTTGGGCCGATTGTAACGCTCCGCCGACTTTTGTATTGACGTCGTTCATTTTGGCTTCAGCAGACGTCGTTTCAGGCACTCCGCCGACTATTAGAGATGTAGTTCTATCAAGGTGCTCGACCATTGTACCAAGCCAGCTCTTTTGGCGTGCTTGTGTTCCGACTAAAGTTCCCAACGCATTTCGTTCGCTGCTTTTGGCTAACTCGTCAATCTGGTTTTGCATGTCGGTCAGTCTTGTCTTTTTATCCTCGGCATCGACATAGTAAATAACCGCAATAGTGGTAGCCACAATAAATAGCCCGACAAAGGTTATTAGTGTGTAAAGCATAGCGTTGCTTTGCTTTCTCCTGCGTGCTGGCATAGTATAACTCCTCAGAAATACAGAAAATCACCCTTAAAAGCTTGTTTTCAAAATGTATTATAGACCCTCAAGGCCTTTGAGTCAACAAAAAAAATGATAGAGAGGCGTTTTTACAGCAGAATGCTTGCTTAATTAATTGCCGACTCGACTCTGTCTGAGGGCCGATAGTGCCGAATAAAGGCTCAAAGTTTCTCCAAAAGGCCGGATAATTGGCTGATTTCGCATATTGTATGTTGTGCAGAGGCTCCGGGTTCCCCACTGACGGCTCTGTGTATGCGGGCAGGGCGGATTAACTGGATGGTTGAAAATCCCAGTTTGTTCGGGGCGATAAAATCCTTTTTTTCGTTATCAGCGACATAAACCATATTTTCCGCCTCCACCTTGAGGGCCTGCATTATTTTTTCAAAGCCCGCCGGCGACGGTTTCCAGCATTCCCTGCCGAGCTGTTCGGTATAGATTATGGACTTAAAATATTTTTCGATTCCTAAAGCCTGCACTTTGAATTGTTGCCCCGGCAGAAAGCCGTCCGTCAGCAGAGCTAATTTGTATTTTGTGCTTAGTTCGCAAAGAGCGTCCCGGCTGTCCTGCGGAAGTGTTATTTTGGGGCTATGGTTGCGATAAACCTCTATTAGCTCGCCGATAAGCTCATCGTCATAGCCTATACCAAGCTCATCGAGGGCTGCGTTGAATGTTTTTGTGCGATTGCCGGCAGTAAACTGCTCCCAGAGAACGGCAAAAATACGCTCGGCAGGGGGAGCTTCACCCTCGCCCATCGATGATGGGCGGGCTTCAGGCCGATTGGCCAGAAACTCAGCTACGACGGCGAAACCGCTTTTGCAGTACTCGATTTCATCGTAAAGCGTGTCGTCTAAATCAAAAACAACAGTCGTTATCATATTCCATCTCTCGTATTGCGTAAGATATACAATGTTCGTTATGCGATTATTACAATATAATTTTACGCATTATCGGCTTAAGTGTCGATAATTTTAAGTGGATTGTTGTTAGCTAAGAAGAATACCGGCTTTCGGATTTAACGCTTTAAGGCAACAGCATGTATCCGTATAATGTTACTGTCATTGTGCAGGATACGAATAAAGAATTATGACTGAGGAAAGATTACAGAAGGTTCTGGCTGCGGCCGGTGTCGACTCGCGCAGAAAATGCGAAGAGCTGATACTCGATGGTGCTGTCCGGGTAAATCGCAAGGTGGCCGATAAGCTGCCAACCTTTGTTGACCCCGAAAAAGACATCATAACCGTAAACGGCAAAAAGATTCGCGCTGCACGGAAAGTGTATTTTCTTTTGAATAAGCCTAAAGGCGTGATTTGTACTAACCGCGACCCTCAGGGCAGAAAAAAGGCCATAGACCTTGTCCGTACCGGCGAACGTATCTTCTGCGCCGGCAGGCTCGACGCCGATACTACAGGCTTGATTATTCTGACCAATGACAGCAAATTGACAAACAGGTTAACGCATCCGAAATATGAAGTGGCTAAAACCTACGTCGTCAGAGTTAAGGGTGAAATTACCCCGAAACAAATAGAAAAGTTAAAAAGAGGAATCTGGTTGGCCCAGGGCAAAACCGGCAGGGCATCGGTAAAAATACTGAAACGCGGACATAAAGAATCTTTGGTCGAAGTTACCATTCGGCAGGGCCTTAACCGCCAGGTTCGCAGAATGTTAGCAAAAGTCGGCCTGCCTGTAAAATCGCTGACGAGAACACGAATCGGCAAACTCACCGCACGGGGCATCGGCGTCGGAAACTTCAGAGCGCTGACTAAGGCTGAAGTGACTTACCTGAACAAAGCTGCCGCTGACTAATCAGCCGATAAGAAAAAGCCGATGAAATATCAAACGCACCTTTGAAAAAACCGTTTTCTTGAGTCAAAAAACGCGATTACAGAGGCTAAAACGATGCGTGCCAGCCGCAGAAAAAAGGACAGGAAATCCTCATCAGGTACTAAAAGACATATCTTACGGCGCAAAACCGAAAGGCGTTCGCCCACAGAGAAAAGAACTATTTCGTCCTCCAGGAGTAAAGGTAAACAAAAAGGCAGGGAAAAAGTGTCACCGCACGTTGTAACCGGTTGGCGTCTCTGGCTGTTTCGCGTTATTGCTGTTACCGTAATTCCGGCCCTTCTATTCTTGCTGCTGGAGATTACCTTACGCGTGGTTGGTTACGGCTTCCCCACAACCACAGCCATTAAACACAAAGTAAACACCATACCCTCTTACCGTAATAATACCAAATTTGCCTGGCGGTTCTTTCACCCTAATATCGCCAGAACAACCGATCCGTTTGTTTTTCCTGCGAGTAAATCAAAAGATACTTATCGAATCTTTGTGATGGGAGCTTCCGCTGCAGCAGGTACCCCGGACGGAGCATTTTGTTTCGGAAGAATTCTACAGGTGATGTTGCGTCTGCAGTATCCAAAGACAAATTTCGAAGTTATTACCCCTGCAATGCCGGCCATAAATTCTCATGTGGTTCTTGAAATCGCCGACGATTGCACACGATATCAAAGCGATCTGTTTATCATATACCTCGGCAACAATGAAGTGGTCGGACCATACGGCGCCGGAACCGTTTTTTCGTCACTTAGCTCTAATCTGTTTCTCATCCGCCTTGGGATTGCGCTTAAGGCTGCTAAGCTGGGTCAGCTTATAACCAATTTGCTGGAATCAGCAGGCACCGGTGATGTCCCTAAGATTTGGCGCGGTCTGGAAATGTTTCTCGAAAAACAGGTAAGGGCGGATAGTACTAACCTGGGAATCGTTTACAGGCACTTTCAAAGAAACCTTCAGGATATTCGCCGTCTTGCCTGCGAGGATGGAATAAATATAATTTTTTGCATGGTGCCCACCAACCTGAAAGACAACCCGCCGTTCGCGTCACTACATCGAGGGAATCTAACGGACGCTGAAAAGAAAAGCTGGGACGAGCTTTATCAGCAGGGCGTCAAATATGAGAAAGGCGGAAATTATGCTCAAGCGGTGGAGCTATACTTAAAAACTGCTGAAATTGACAGTTGTTATGCCAACCTGCAGTTTCGGCTGGGACGGTGTTATTGGGCTATGGGCGAGTATGAAAAGAGCAAGGAAAGATATATTCAAGCCCGCCGGATGGATACACTTCGCTTTCGTGCTGATAAACAAATTAATGAGATTATTCGTAATATTGCTTGTGATAGAGCTGCTGAAGGTGTTTACCTGTTAGATGCTGTGAGGACATTTGAAAAAAATAGCCCCCATGAAATTGCCGGCGAAGAGCTTTTTTTAGAGCACGTACACATGAATTTCAAAGGAAATTATCTTTTGGCCAAGGCAATTTTCGAGCAGGCCGAAAAGATACTTCCGGAGCGGATAAAACTTAACAAGGCTGATGAACGTCCTTTCCCTGCCGAGGAAGAATGTGCTCGATATTTAGCGTACACGGATTGGGGCCGATACAAAATTTATAGTGAGATTCTAAGTGATTATATTAAGCAGGCGCCTTTCACAAACCAGCTCTACAATGACCAGCGGGTCAGTCAAATGGAGCAGGAACTCAAGGCTCTTGAGGATTCTCTTTCACCGGATGCTCTAAAGGAAGTTGAAGGTCAGTATCGCTGGGCGATTCAGCAAACACCCTCAGACTGGTGGCTGCATTGGAAATACGGCGAATTACTGGAAGATTTGGGAAACTACGACGCTGCTGCCGGGCAGTATCGTTTGGTTCTGGATTATATGCCCTATCATTTCGAGGCTTATGCAAAATTAGGTTTATTATTTGGCAAAGGGGGAGACCTTGATGAAGCTATCGCCCACAATTTGGAGGCGGTACGAATCTATCCCTTCTTTGCTGATGCTTATTTCAATTTAGGATTGGCATATCACGTTCAGGGCAGGCTCGACAAGGCTGTTGAACATTATTCTAAAGCGATTCGATTAAAGCCGGATCAACCACAAGCATACAATAATCTGGCAACAGTGCTGTTCCAGCAGGACAAGCTCGCCGAAGCGGTTCAAACATATCGCAATGGCTTGATTCTCGTACCCGATGATTTAGACCTGCATTACAATTTGGGCATATTGTTGGAAAAACAAGGACAAAGAGACGAGGCCCTAAAAGAGCTTCATACCGCTTTACAGATAGACCCTAATTCCATCAAGACACGTAAAGTACTGAAATTTATATTGAAAAACGCCACTGACTAATCATACGAATCATAAAAAAAGTATATACGTAAAGCGCGTACGCGCTTTACGTATTATAATTGTGAATCATTAAAAAAAGCGAAATTCAAAACAAGATCAGTTCTTCGACTCGGCTCAGGGTAAACTCCGAAGTATATCTCGTATTTTCACTTCGATGTCCAACATTCATTGTTCGATATTTTGTGTTCGTTGTTCGATAACAATCAATCGCAGGAAAAATGCTTATACGTAAAGCGCGTACGCGCTTTACGTATTATAATTGTGAATCATTAAAAAAAGCGAAATTCAAAACAAGATCAGTTCTTCGACTCGGCTCAGGGTAAACTCCGAAGTATATCTCGTATTTTCAC
>JAIVYN010000186.1:0-7661 GCA_048635425.1 Candidatus Aegiribacteria sp. | reverse complement strand
GGGTTATCCGGATGACGGACCCGGCGGCAATTTTCAGGGCCTCCGTATATACTGCCGAGGTGAGGATAAAAGTGGCATGCTCGTACACAACGACCAGTACCGCGGTATCGAACATTGCTATGTTAAAAAGGGCAACGAGCCCGGTGACACATACTATTCTGAGCCGAGTCCGGATTATTTTAAGTATATCGAGCTTGGCGGCGAAGGGCTGACGCCGGTTGGATACGGGTATCGTTCGATTGAATATATACTGAAAAATATCTGCAAGTGCATTGATGTATCTGCCAGCGTTGACCACAAACAGGCATTAGCCCGCAGACAGAAGCTGATTAAGCAATTTGATAATGAAGGTATCATGGCAACGCCTGCAAACAGCTCGTACAATGAGCTGGTGACAGAGGCGGCCCGGCTGTCAATTCTTAATGGCGGCAGAAAGGTTGAAATAACCTATGGCAAAAACGCGGGCGTTGATTTCCGTCAGTATTAAAGCTGTTGCCACGCAATATGGATGTCCTGCGCAAAAAGCATACTTATCAACACAACAGGAACTAAGAGACAAGAAAAGAGGCAAATATAAGTGCACCAGATAAAACTCGTCGCGATTTTCTCAAAGCTGTGGGCGTGGGGGCAGCGGCAATGGTCAGTTCGATAGATAATACTACTGGAAAGACCGGGG
The DNA here is from genome assembly GCA_048635425.1 of Candidatus Aegiribacteria sp. Lineage (GTDB taxonomy): Bacteria > Planctomycetota > Phycisphaerae > Sedimentisphaerales > Anaerobacaceae > NIOZ-UU13. Next base: position 6,985 of record JAIVYN010000186.1, on the reverse strand, counting down.
CAAAGAAGCAATTGTTGACTGTTGACCCTCGACCAAGATTCGATTTGTCACCATATTTGTATATGCAATTTATGGAGCCGTTGGGCGCTACGGATGGCTCCGTAGCGGCTGCCTGGGATTTTGTGCGAGACTGCTGGAGAGAGGATGTCACCGAGGTTACGAAGGAACTGGCGCCCACTGTTATAAGGTGGGGAGGATCCTTCATCGCCTACTATCGATGGAAGGAAGCTGTTGGCCCGAGAGACCAACGCAAACCTATGATCAACATTTCATGGGGCGGGATGGAAAGCAACCAGGTTGGAACTGGTGAATTTGTTGATTTTTGCCGCCAGACAGGTGCCGAGCCATTGATGTGTGTGAATTTTGAGTCAGAAGGCAAAAATTATTCTTTACCCGCCTCCAAGGGCGGCATTCGTTCGGCCGGCCCTGAGGAAGCTGCCGAATGGGTGGATTACTGTAACAATCCCTCAAATGCAGCAAGAAGAAGGCACGGTGTGAAGGAGCCACACAGAATCAACCTCTGGCAGATCGGCAACGAGACATCTTATGGTAGAAATCGTTACGATTGTGAGACAGCCTCAAGACGTACCATCACTTTTGCAAAGGCCATGCGGGAAGCAGATCCGAATATTAAGTTGATCGGTTGGGGCGACCGCGGCTGGGCGCCGAAGATGATCGAAAATGCCGGCGAACACCTCCAGTATATAGCCTTTCACCATATGTTTAATCCCGACTCCGAGAAGCTGACGCTTCGAGATAATGAATTCCGAAGAGATCCAGACAGAACCTGGGACATACTGATGAATGCGTACAAAGCACATGAAACAAAGATAAAGGGGCTTTATGAGCAAGTCAAACGCTACAATATGCCGCTGGCAATGACCGAGTGTCACTTTAGCCTCCCAGGCCGAAACCGCTGCGAGCTCCTCTCGACGTGGGCGGCAGGTGTTTCGTACGCCAGGCTGCTTAATGTTCACGAAAGATATGGCGATGTTCTCAAAATTGCCACGGCAGCAGATTTTTGTGGTACCCGCTGGCAGGTCAATGCGATCATGATACCGGTGCCACTCCGGCGTGGCAAAGCCTTTATGATGCCTGTTGCGCATGTTATGAGTCTTTACCGAAAGCACACCGGAGAAAAGTACGTCAAGGTTATTAAAGTTCCTGACGGGCTGGATATAACGGCCAGCCGAACAGGGAACCGAATATTTTTGCACGTAGTCAACACGAAGCGAATGCAGTCGGTCGGCACTGAATTGGTGATTGACCGAATGACAATCAAATCAGGCCTTGTGTTCGAGATTGCAACTGATCCTGAATTTGAAGTTATCAAGAGCCACCCAAATGTCATAGCTGCTAAGGAGAAAGAGTTTCCGAAGGATGGGCTTTGGACATTTCCTGCTGCTTCCGTTTCGGCAATCGAGCTGGAGGTCGAAAACCAAGCCGGCTAACGTCACATATCGCTGTTCTTAGGGACAAAAAAAAGAGAAAAGAAAATGGCAAAAGAATTTCCGCTTGTCTCAAGTGAGGTAAAGCCCGTATCAACGAAGTTTCGCAAACTTCAGGGGCCTATTCCAAATTACGAGACAATAAAACAGATTGAAGAGCTTCGTGAGGCCGAGCCACTCAGTATGCGAGGTCAGCCGCCGATAATTTGGGACCGCGCTGAGGGGGTAAATGTTTACGACGCTTACGGCAACATGTGGCTTGATTTTTCATCAGGCGTACTTGTTACCAATGCCGGCCATGGCAGTAAAAAAATTGCCGATGCAATTATCAGCCAGGCCTCCAAACCACTGCTGACTACCTATTGTTTCGGCAACCAGCCAAGGCTTAAGCTTGTCCAGAAGCTGGTTTTGCTTGCACCACAACACTTAAATAAGGTGTTTGTGCTCAGTACCGGCGCTGAAACCACAGAGTGCGCCCTAAAGCTAATGCGTACATACGGAAGAAAGATGAGCACAGACGATAAGAGCATCATTGTTTCATTTGAAAATGCCTTTCACGGCAGGACCCTCGGTGCCCAACAGATGGGAGGTTCGGGCGGCGGCAAAGCGTGGATAAAAAATCTCGATCCTGAGATAGTTCAGGTGCCATTCCCCGATGGATTCCGCTGTGAAGACACCGGCTTCGAGCTGTTCGAGAAAACCCTTGCCCGGCTTGGAGTGGAGCCGGATAACGTGGCCGGTGTAATAAGCGAAACATATCAGGGTGCCGGGCCTAACTTTATGCCCAAACAATACGCAAAGGACCTGAGAAAATGGTGTGACAAGTATGAAGCTCTGCTCTGTTTCGATGAGGTCCAGGCAGGTTTTGGCAGATGCGGAACTATGTGGGGCTTTGAGCTATATGATGTGCTGCCGGATTTGTTCTGTATAGGCAAGGGACTCAGCAGCTCGTTGCCAATCAGCGCTGTAATCGGCAAGGAAAAAGTGATGGATTTGTTCGGGCCCAACGAGATGACCAGTACCCACTCGGGCAATCCTATTTGCTGTGCGGCTGCATTGGCAAGTATCGAAGTCATCGAGCAAGAAAAGCTGGTTGAGAACGCGGCTAAGGTTGGGCGGGTCCTCCAGGAGCATCTGCAGCCAATAAAGAGCGAGTTTTCCGAGACAATCGGTTTTGCGCCGGGAGCAGGTCTGGTCGCTGGATTGCTCATGGTCAAAAAAGGCAGTAAAGACCCGGACTACGAGCTGGCCTGGAATGTGGTCAATCTTTGTTTCCGCAAAGGCCTACTTATGTTTGCACCTGTGGGTGTGGGCGGGGGCTGCGTTAAGATAGCGCCGCCATTGTGCATTAGCGAAGAAGCAGTCAAGGAAGGGTGTGAGGTAATTCGTGAGGCGGTAAAAGAGGCGGTCAGGTCGTGAGGATACCAGGGTATCAGGAAATCAGGGTATCAGGGTATCAGGAAATCAGAGTATCAGGAAAAACCAACCTGATGCCCTGATAACCTAATCGTTGCCTTAGACATCCATCGTGCACAAACCACCGACGGGGGTAATGATTTCCGCCCCCACCGGCAGGTTGCGTGGACGATAATATTGTTCAGCCATATTTTCGATGAGCTGCCGGGCATGTTTATCTTCGACAAGGGCCACGATGCTGCCGCCCATCCCGGCGCCGACAAGGCCCGCGCCGAGGACACCCGGAGCTGTCAGTGCGATGTCAACGAGCATATCTATTTCGGGCAGGCTGACGTTATAGCCACCGCCCTGGCGCCACAGCCGGGCCCGGCTTACACGGCGGGGGTCTGCTGATTTTAGGTCGCTTATCAGGGCATCAATCCTTGCATCGGGATAACTGCTGTCGGTTGGTATGCGCTTTCCGTCAACTACTTTTGTTACGCGGTCGCCATCGTGGGAGATGCTCATCACCTCGCCGAAGGTCTTAATATCGCCCGTTCGCAGACATTGCGGGACCATCCCAGCGCGAATACACTCGGCTATCCCATAAAGGCATATCTGCCTGACATGATAGCCCTGTTCAGGTTCATCGTGACTTCTAAACACACGACGAATCTTTTGCTCGCGTTCCGGAAGGAATTCCAAAATGTCCGCACGGCTGACAGAGGCGGGCAGTGATTTTATCATTCGATAGATTTGAACCTCATCAACGCCAAGTCTCTCCGGATTGACATCACGAAGTCGTTCGAGCTTGCCGGCATACTCTGGAAAGTTTTTGCGTATCATCATCAAGCCGAATATATAGGCGGCCACTCGGCTGTTAAAGATATCGCGGGCACCGGCTTGCTTCTTCGCCTCGATACCGCTGTTGGCCAAAATGAAGCTATGGCCGGCCGGAAGCGCAGCGTCTTCTACTGTCAGTGGAAAAGCCGTAATATGGAGGATTGTACCAGGCCTGCCGAACATAATAGCGGCGTGGTCGCTGCATCCGCCGCGGGTGCCTACATACCATTCAGCAAAACCGCAATGCCCAACTAAATCGGCAGGCTCAATCTGAAGCGAGTTTATCCGTATTACCGCTTCTGCTGCTACCATAACCACTGCCGATGACGAACCAAGCCCCGCGGCTCTGGGGACATTGCCATAAAACATCATATTCATCCCCTTAATCGTCCGTGCGAAAGTACCATCGTCTTTTATGTTGAGATGCTGAAAGTACAGCACAGCAGCCCGTATATAATTCGACCAGGTAACCGATTGGTCATGCCTGCGTTTTTCAAACTCATCGTGACACCAGGCGTCCCAGTCCCGGATTTTCTCCCCGCTCGGCAGACAGTCACTAATGCAGAATTGTTCATCGGGAAACTGACTCGACTCGACATTTTTTGCCAGCACCAGGTCGTCATCACGCGGCTCGACTACCAGCCACATTTGTTTGACACAGACGGGATTTACCGCCCCGCCGCGGTGGTCGATATGAGTGCCAACCAGGTTAACACGACCGGCTGAGCGCACTATGATAATCCCCCTGTCTTCTTGTCGAAGACAAGCAGGGGGGCGGTCTGCGTCATATCTGTCGGCAAATGCTTCAAGGCTGCGCAAACACATCTGGGCCGCTTCTTTCTTCAAATCCTCATTATCGCCGTAGATTTGGTCCAGCCTGTTGTCAAATGCACTGTTTGCCTCTTTAATCAGAGCAATCCAATCGCTGACCGGCCGTTGGCCGCTTATTTCTACAGCCATCAGTTTTCGTCCTCTATGATGTCCCCGTGTAAACGGGGGGTTGTTCAATATACAGGCAAATAATAAGCTTTACTTAGGACTTGTAAATAAATTATCTTCCATTTTTGGCTGGCTGCGGCTTCGGCTGGCGGTGTCAGCAAAACTCGGACTACCAACCAGTCCTTCGACTTCGCTCAGGATGGTGAGCCTGTCGAACCATAGGCCTGCATTTTGCTTCCTTGCCAGCCTTGTCCTCGCTCAGCCAAAAACGAAACCTAATTTCTTTACCAGTCCTTAGCTGAGTACGCCGTATTGCCATTGATTATAGTCAACTCGACGGTTAGCTTGTAATTACCTGGCGAGCCGGTGATATCAAGGACGCACAAATCAGCCTTTGCCCCGTCAACGATTGAGCCGTAGCCTTCCTTTTCCAGGCCGGTTAGTTTGCACGCATTAGTAGAGAATATTTTTGAGGTTGCCACTAAGGCTTTTTCCAGCTCCATCGCCTCATGCCGGCGGTTCCAAATGCCCTGCATATCCTTGGTAAACCAGTTAAGCAGGTTGGCAAATCCGCGGTCCATTGTCAAATTGCTGCTGAAGAGCACGCCGGGCTTGCCGACGGCTTGAAAGTAGTCGCCGTTTTCGCTGATGGCGCCACGGACACCACCACTGGTGAACTGCCTGATGTCCGAACCTGCTGCGAACAGGCAGTCTGTTACCCCAATTATCCTATCTATACCTTTGCGCCTCAGGATGTCTCTTACGTATGCGGGGTTGACATGGCAGCCGTCAAGAATTTGCTCGGCATAAAGTTCGTCGGATTTCAGCACTGCTTCAATCGCTCCTCCGCCGTGGAATGGCTTGTACGAACCACCCGTTGGGCCATTGGTAAAGTGGATGAAGTACTTAAGCCCGGCTCTAGCTGCTTCGGCAATCTGCTCACAGGTCGCGTCGCTGTGTCCGGCTCCTACCACGATGCCTTTGCCGGTGAGATATTCGGTCAGCTCATAGCTGGCTCGGCCAAAATCCGGTACCACATTTGCCAGCTTGATGGTCCCTTTGTCCTCGATTCTGTCGAAGGACTCGGTGACAAATTCAAGAACGTCGTCCGGATTTTGGGCGCCGGCCATCTGAGGGTTAAGGAAACTGCCTTCTAAAAGTGCACCCAAAATCCTGGCGCCCCGTTGAGTTTCCGGCTTATTTAGATAATGATACAGTTGAGCAAAACAATTCTTGAGATTCTCAATTGGGCTGGCCCAGGTTCCAACGTAAAAACCTGTAACACCAAACCTGACGAGCGTCTCACTTAACATATTCAAGCCATATTCATAAGCAGACGGGCTATTATCAAAGGTCCTGGATTTGGGGTCATAAAGGCCGGTGGTGAATTCAAAGAGGTTGTAACCGTGAAAATGTATGTCAACAAATCCCGGCACGACATATTTGCCGGTGATGTCCACAACCTCATCAAAGTCGGCTTTGCCGCTGCCAAACTCAATCCTGGATTCCCGCAAGGCGGGGTCCCTGCCGTTGCGCAGGACAATATCGCTGCGCATCAGACGCTGCGGCGTTACCAGAAAGCCATTTTTGAGCAGAACTGTTTTCATATTTATCTGTGTTAATCAACTTCAATCTGTGGCATCTGTGTTTACGCCGGCGGCTTGTAAGGACTTCGCTCGATGACACCATGCTCAAGCGGCTTGTTCTTTAGTATTTCATTAGGGCCATAGAAGCCTTTTGAAATCCGGGCCAGAGGATATGTAATGGTGTACGGCTTTAAGAACGTACCCGGGTCGGAAACACAGTTGCATCCGACCTGGCTGTAGTCGCCCATACAAATTCCCATTTTGGGATTGCCAATGTCATAAGCTCTTCCGTTGCAGCGAATGACCAGAGGCTTTCGCTTATGTTTTTCCACCAGGCCTGCAAAAATACCGAGGTTTGCGGTCGTTGCCTGGTTGCCGAAATGCGTCATATAGCCGCAGAGTGAATCGCCGAGATAAGACGGGTGGGGGAAGTTGGCCTTATCCATCAAGACACAATTCTTGATTTCGCCGCGGATTACGCAGCCATTGCCGATAATGCAGTCGCCGCGGAGGTAAGCGCCCTGGCGCAGCTCGGTTTCTTTGCCAATGATGACCGGGCCTTTGATGCCAACTCCGGGTTCAACGGTAGTTTCGGCGCCGATATATATACTGCCCTTTTCAAGGTAGATGTCGGTGCCGATGACTCTTGCGTCTTTGCCAACGTAGATACTATACCTTAGGTCGTCCTTTTGGCTAGGACCCCGCAAGGCGGGAACCCTACCGATAATCCGGGCCGGTTCAAAGACCACACCGCCTTCAAGCAGCACCTCGAAA
>JAIVYN010000185.1:0-7666 GCA_048635425.1 Candidatus Aegiribacteria sp. | reverse complement strand
CCTCGTCCTGAGCGGTACTATTGTATAACAATCAAATGCCCTGAGTTTACGAGCCTCTGCCCTCGAACAAGCCAGCCGGATTTTGGTGAAATTGTTATCGAATATTGTCCAGACAAATTGTGTATTGAGCTAAAAAGCCTTAAATTTTATTTGCACAGCTACCGCAATAAGGGTATTTTTTACGAGGCTCTGACAAATGATATATTAGATGATTTGAAAGGTGTATGCAAACCACGATGGATGAAGATTACCTCTCGATTTACACCTCGCGGAGGAATCACTACCGAGGTGGTTGCTGAATATAAGGCAGAGAAATGAGTAACTCAGACTTGCTGATTTCTTCAAAGCTTAGGACTTGGAGGTGTAAAGAAGCTGGCTTAAAGGTATCGAAGCTGGAGACTCCGAAGCCGGATACTGGATAAAAAAACGACCCGCCAACGGCGGGTTTCGAGCGGAACCCAGCGCTGCTGGATCGAGCTTCCAGGACGAGCATCGATACGAGCATTGACAACCTTAAGCGAAAAGTAGAGGTGCTAAAATGGCAATAATATTTCACTGTGAGCATTGTGGCAAAAAGATAGAAGCCGCTGAAAGTGCCGGTGGCAAATGGGGCAAATGCCCGGCGTGCCATAACAAACTTTACGTCCCCAGTTCACACTCCGGCGAAGGGCTAAAACTTGCTCCGATAGATGTTACTGCCGAGGAAAGAGAAAAACAGCTAATGGCCGAGGCACACAAGCTTACTCAAGACATATTGAAGGAAAGAGACGTTCCCGAAGGGACGTCTGAGACGATTGGGCCAATTGAGACGGCTGGGCCGGTATTGGATACTAGTGAGAGAGAGCTGACCAAATACATAATTATGTATCTGAGACTAATGGCTGATAGTGAATTATACGAAGCCCATAGAATTGCCGGCCTGATAACCCCTCATAGTGTCCAGGCGGTGAAGATTCTCGACAAAATAGCACTTAGTGAAATGCCTGAGCCGGAGTTGGCTGATATTTCCCAGCTCGCGCTTTCCGGTTCCATAAGGGCACTACGCGACGAAATAAGCTGATCCCGTGAGAAGGAAGCCTTCTAAAGGGGCTGACTTTTGGAGAAAATTTCAGAGGTCGGCCGAAGTGGTCCCAAAAAACGCCTTCAATTTGAAAATCTGACCTGATTTTTTCGGTCCACAAAAATTAACACCCCATAGAATCCCTCCAGTTTGGTTGTGATGAAATTGTTTCCTATATTTTATGTGGAAACAGTAACGACAACCAGAGCGAGCCCCATAAAAACTTGGAGGGAAACTTATTATGGCCAATGAGACAACAGCGGTGCACGTTACCCACGAGACAGTGGGAAAAGTTGGTGGTATAGGAGCCGTCCTGCAGGGCTTTTTCACCTGCAAATCTTACCTTGATGCAATTGACAGGTCAATCCTTGTCGGCCCATTGTTCACAACTGAAGGCTCTACATCAGAACGGCTCGGCGAAGATGGCGAAGTGTTTTATTCATCTATTGATGGATTTGTAAATACGGGATACGCTCAGGCCTTTCGTAAAATCGAAAAATACTACAATGCAGGTATTATCTACGGCAGACGAACATTTCTTGACAAGCAGACTGGCATTAAAAGCTCACCTGAGGTAGTCTTGGTCGATGTAAAACGGATAGATAAGGGAGTGCTTAACGAGTTCAAAAGACGCCTGTTCGAGGAATTCGGTATCCAAAGCCATTTACATGAACACCTGTGGGAATACGAACAATATGTCAGATTGGCACCGGTGGCAATTGCCGTGCTAAAAGCAATCGGAGCAGCTAAAGATTCGACGGTTGTTATTTCGCACGAGTTTATGGGTATGCCCACGGCGTTGGCGGCTGTTATCGAGCCTTGCTGTAATTTCAGGACGATTTTTTATGCACACGAAGTAGCCACGATGCGCCGCATTGTAGAGGAACATCACGGGCACGATACAATGTTCTATAATGTTATCAAGCAGGCTCACAATGACGGGCTTTTCGTTAACGAAGTGTTCGGCGACCAGAGCTCCTATTTCAAACACGCTCTGGTGGAAGCCTCGATTTACTGCGACCATATATCCGCGGTGGGTGATTATGTGGTGGACGAATTGCGGTTTCTCGCCCCGGAGTTCGATAGCGCCAAGATAGATATAGTTTATAACGGTATCCCGGCATATCAAATAAGTATTGGGGAAAAGCTTGCTTCAAAAGGAAAACTACAGCGGTATTGCGAGAACCTGTTGGGTTATAAGCCGGATTTTGTCTTTACACATGTTACAAGATTGGTGCAAAGCAAGGGAATGTGGCGCGATTTGCGTGTGCTCGAACACTTGGAAAGAGAGTTCAGGACACAAGGTAAAACGGCGGTGCTGCTTGTCCTTTCGACCGAAGTATCACGACGTCGCAGCAGTGATATCTATAATATGGAATCGGCGTATAAATGGCCTGTAGCCCACCGTGAGGGCTGGCCGGATTTGTCCGGTGGTGAGGCAGATTACTATACGGCTGTACAGGTATTCAACGCCAGAAGCAGGAATATAAAAATCATTTTCGTCAATCAGTTCGGCTTTGCCCCCAAAAGATGCGGCAAGAGGATGCCGGAAGGTATGGAATTTATGGACATTCGCAAAGGCAGCGATGTCGAATTTGGACAGAGCATTTACGAGCCGTTTGGGATAGCGCAGCTTGAACCGCTGACTTTCGGCGGAATATGTGTCTTCAGCAGTGTGTGTGGGTGTTCGGGTTTCCTGCGGGACACAACAGGCACGGAAGATGTCAAGAATGTTATTATCGCCGACTATACCAACCTGCAAATCCAGAGCTATGTCGAGGTAGAGGACATAATGCAGATTGGACGGTCGATACGCGACCGGATAGAAGCGGGCGAAAGCGAAAAAGTTGCAATGCAAATATGCTCACGCCTGCCCAAAAACCAGGCCGAGATTGAATGTATGATTCAAACCGGCTACGAGCTTGCAAAAAATATGAGCTGGGACGTAGTAGTGAAAAACTACCTGCTGAACAGCCTGCAATCCGTCTGTGCGAAAAAAGCCTGCCCTGAGCGCAGCCGAAGGGTAGGATAACGAAAAAGTATCGGATGAACTTCACATTTCGTGATTCCTGTTTCTTATTCTACTTCATTTATCACTACTGGTGTTTTTCGACTTGACTGATACCTCCAGAGCAATTAAACTGTTCGGCTGTGGGCGCTACCGGGAAAAAACCTATTATCGGTATTTTAGGTGGTATCGGCTCAGGCAAAAGTACCGTTGCCGCTGAGTTTGCCAAATTAGGCTGTAAGGTCATTGACGCCGACAAAATTGCCCACGGGCTGCTCGATGAGCCGTCTGTTAAAGAAAAAGTAGTCGGCCTTTTTGGCCGGTCTATCTTAAATCCAGAAGGGAAAATTGACCGCGGGAAATTAGCTGAGGTCGTTTTTGCCGATTCTGACAAGCTCTCATCGCTTAATGCCATAATTCATCCTCTTGTTTTGCAGCGCGCAGAGGAAATAATAGAGCAATATAATCGCCAAAATCAAGTCAAGGCAATCGTGCTGGATATGCCGTTATTGGTAGAAGTTGGCTGGGACAAGCGGTGCGATAAGCTTATTTTTGTCGATTGTGAGCAAAAATTAAGGCTGGATAGAGCAAAAAAATTGGGTTTTGACAAAAATCAGGTTAAAATTAGAGAAAATTTTCAGATTTCTCTGGACAACAAGGCTGACCTCGCCGATAATACCATAGAAAACAATTCTGACTTCTCGGTGTTAGCCAAGCAGGTCGTTAATATTTTCTCTTACATTATGTATAATGGGTAAGTGGGGTTTATTATATAACGCTCATAATACTAATACAAAGTATAAGTGAGTAGTGAGTAGTGAGTAGTGAGTTAGCCAATTAACCACTCACCAATTAACCTCTTGGTTTTACCCGTTTTTGATATATAGGTTTTATTTCAACTGTCTGCACCTGTGGTTGTTCAGGCACAGGTGTTCAAAGTTCAAATCTTATTGAATTCCTACGGGAAATTAATTCTGTGGAATCGTATCCCTGCATCCCGCTTTTGCGGGCGTGAGCTTTGCGGGGACGACGGTAGTGAGTAGTGAGTGGCGAGTTGACTACTAACCAATTAACAACTCACCAATTAACCAACTAAGTGGAAAAGGAGTAATGATGGCTAAAGCGGTAAAGAGCAAAACCAAAAAACGCAAGAAAACAAAGAAAAAGGCCGTTGCAAAAGAACAACCAGCCACCGAACAGGAAGAGCAAACACTCGTCTCAGCGGAGGCCGAAGACGTAGAGGGGCAGGCTGAGGATAACTTAGCTACAGATGCGGCGCAAGAGGTTGCTGCTGCCCGCACAGAAAACGCGGGTACAGGTGTCCTGACCGAGGAAGAAGCACTCAAAGCCAAACAAGCTGAGGAAGAGTCCACCCATGCCAAATACGAGCGGATTAAGAAAGGCAATTTGTATTTGACGGATTTGCAGAAACTGACCGTTGCGGAGCTGCATGATATTGCCAAGAACGAAAATATTACAGAATACAGCGCGTTAAAAAAGCAGGATTTGATTTTCAAAATTCTCAAGGAGCGTATTCGCCAGAACGGGCTAATGTACGGCGAAGGTGTGCTGGAAGTTCTGCCGGACGGTTACGGATTTCTACGAAATACCGATTACAATTACTTGTCATCGTCGGACGACATCTATGTTTCGCCATCTCAAATCAGGCGTTTTGGCCTGCGGACCGGGAACATTGTATCGGGTCAAATCAGGCCGCCGAAGGATTCGGAGAAGTATTTTGCTCTTCTGCGCGTTGAAGCGATTAACTTTGAGAATCCCGACAACCTCGCGGAAAAGGTGGTATTCAGCGATTTGACGCCATTACATCCGGAGGAGCGTTTTATACTTGAGACTTCGGGTGAAGAATTAAATATGCGAATAATTGATTTGGTAACACCGGTGGGCAAAGGTCAACGTGGTTTGATAGTTGCTGCGCCGCGAACAGGCAAGACGATTCTGCTGCAAAAAATGGCAAATTCCATCTCTACAAATCATCCCGACGCAAAACTGATAGTTCTTCTGATTGACGAACGGCCCGAAGAAGTTACGGAAATGGAGCGGAAAACCGCTGAGGACGTTGAGGTTATAAGTTCCACTTTCGACGAGCCGGCCTCACGCCATTGTCAGGTAGCCGAGGTCGTGATAGAAAAGGCAAAGCGGCTCGTCGAGTACGGTGTAGATGTAGTAATCCTGCTGGATTCGATTACCCGTCTTGCCCGTGCCTATAATACCGAGATGCCGCACTCGGGCAGAATTTTAACCGGCGGTGTCGATGCCGGCGCAATGCAGATGCCCAAGAGATTTTTCGGCGCGGCAAGAAATATCGAAGAAGGTGGTTCGCTGACTATTTTCGCAACTGCATTAATCGACACCGGCTCAAAAATGGACGAGGTAATCTTCGAAGAGTTCAAAGCGACCGGAAATATGGAATTGCACCTTGACAGGCGTCTGGTTGAAAGAAGGACCTGGCCGGCTATAGACATCAGCAGAAGCGGAACCAGACGGGAAGAGCTGCTGCTCGACCCGAAAGAGCTACAGCTCGTGTATCGGCTGCGAAGGGTCCTGAGCGAATTGAATCCTGTCGAGTCAATCGAGCTGCTCAAGGGCAGACTTGTCAAGACACGAACCAACGCAGAGTTCCTGATGACAATGAACCTCGATTAGACTCCAATAAAAGCACAAAATCACCTATAGTAAAAGCAGGCGGAAATGCCTGATTTGTGCTTAATTGTTCGCTTTACATTGTTGCTTGCTTTTATTAGGATAATATTCCGGCTAATGTGTTGCGCCGGAATTTTTTATAGGCAATTGTCGAAACCGGATAAGTTATGGGCGAACAACTCTCGAAAGTTTATGAATCTAAAACGATAGAGCAGCAGGCAAATGAAATATGGTCTGCGCATTCGTATTTTCACGCCGAGCCGTTAGGTGACGGTCAAGACGAGAAGGCCTATACCATTGTGATCCCGCCGCCTAATGTTACTGCACCGCTGCATCTTGGTCACGCATTGAATAATACATTGCAGGACGTCCTGATTCGATTCCGACGGATGCAAAATTACAACACGCTCTGGATGCCGGGGACCGACCACGCAGGTATAGCTACACAGACCGTCGTTGAGAAGCGAATCCTCTCGGAAGAAGGAAAACGGCGTACCGACTTCGAGCGCCAGGAGTTTGTTGGGCGTGTGCAGGCCTGGAAGGACGAATATGAAGCCCGCATTATCGAGCAGTTGAAAGCGATGGGCTGCTCCTGTGACTGGGAGCGGACGCGCTTTACCATGGACCAAGTGTGCGCCAAAGCCGTTCGGGCTGCGTTTTTCAAACTCTTCAAAGACGGGCTAATCTATCGAGGAAAAAGACTGGTCAACTGGGACCCGGCTACGCAAACAGTATTGGCCGACGATGAGGTCGAGCACGAGCTTGTGCAGGGACATTTCTGGTATATGAGGTATCCACTTGTAGAACCGGTTGACGCGGCGGGTGAACGGATTGAATATGTTACCGTCGCCACAACCCGGCCGGAGACAATGCTTGGCGATACCGCCGTTGCGATGAATCCGGCGGATAAGCGCGCCAAATACCTGCTCGGCAAAAAAGTTCGGCTTCCAATTGTAGGCCGGATTATTCCCATCATCGCCGATGAGCACGTTGTGCTGCCCGATGCCGACAGCGACGATGAAAAGGCGCGATTTTCTACCGGCTTTCTGAAAGTTACGCCGGCCCACGACCCGGACGACTGGGAGATTGGCCAAAGGCACGGATTGGACATAATTAATGTGATGGCGCCGGACGGCTCTATCAGCGATAAGTACGGCTGGGGAGATGCCAATGAGCCGGAAGCACAATCCCTGCTCGGAATGGACCGTTTCGAGGCGCGTGAAGCCATCGTTGAGTGGTTCCGAAAGGAAAAACTTCTCAAAGACGTTCGCGAATACGCCCATGAAGTCGGACACAGCTATCGCAGCCACGTCCCCATCGAGCCGTATCTGTCCGACCAGTGGTATATCGCGGTCAAAAAACCTATTGAGCACTTGAGAGAAAAATTTGGTGAGGGATTGATTGAGGGGACCGATGTCCCGGTGAATTCTTTAGCTGGCTTGGCCTTAAAACCACTGTTTGACGGCCGATTGCGATTTATCCCCGAACGTTACGCCAAGACATACCAAGCCTGGCTGGAGAACCTCCGAGACTGGCCCATCAGCCGCCAGCTTTGGTGGGGACACCAGATACCGGTGTGGAATGCAACCAACGTACAGAAACTTCAGGCTACTCAACAGGAGTTCAGGAAGAAAGCCCAACAGTTGGAGTCCGAAGGCCGGATATGCTTCTACAATCGTCAATGGGATGTGTATGAAGACCCATCGGGCACTTATCCGCTTAGCGAATCAGTTTTCATTGCCATTCGTGATGGGATGGATATGGAGGCGGTTCGCTTCTGTGAGTCTCACGGCTTCTCGCGCGACCCCGACGTTCTGGACACGTGGTTTTCTTCGGCGCTTTGGCCCTTTAGTACGATGGGTTGGCCGGACGATACGCCGGAAATGAAAACATTCTATCCGGGCAGTGTACTTTGTACTGCCCGCGAAATTATAACC
>JAIVYN010000184.1:0-7780 GCA_048635425.1 Candidatus Aegiribacteria sp. | reverse complement strand
CAGCAGGTCCCTGGTTCCATCACAAACGAATCTTTCATAGACCGGGCCAACACCCTTTTTCAAAAATTTAAGGACAAAATAGTTCTGCTCGATTCCAGACACTACGGGCACAAGTTCAAAAACATCTACCGCAAGACGAATGATTTGGAAGCGGCCCACCTGAACAACGTCGATGTCAAATTGGATGATGTCCTTACTTTGGCCGATGTGAAGAAATACGCTATGAACCTTTATCAGCAATTCAGCAAACCCGTATTTCTAACCCGCGGCCCGCGCGGCATCATAACCGTTGATTCCGATGGTATCCACGAGGTTCCGGGCATTCAATTGCTGAAAAAGCTCGATATTGTCGGGGCCGGAGACACGGTAACAAGCGCGTTGGCTTTATGTCTGGGCGCAGGTATTCCGTCCACCGAGGCGGCCGAGTTCGCTAATTTTGCCGCTGCTGTTACCGTTCAGAAATTATTCCAGACCGGTACGGCGTCGGGCCCGGAAATCCTCGAACTCGGCAGGGACGCTGATTATATCTATCAGCCGGAACTCGCTTGTGACCGGCGCGGGGCTTGTTATTTCAACGATACCGAAATAGAGCTTTGCTGCGAATCAATACCTTTTGGCCGAATAAAACACGCCGTCTTTGATAATGACGGGACCATAAGCACCTTAAGGCAGGGCTGGGAGGAGATAATGGCCCCCGTGATGGTCAAGGCCATTCTCGGTGACAAATACGAGACCGCAGATGAGACCCTTTACCACAAGGTGCGAAAACGTGTCACCGACTACATCGATAAGTCCACCGGAATTCAGACCATTATCCAGATGGAAGCTCTTGTAGAAATAGTCAGGGAGTTCGGCATTGTCAGGGCTGATAAAATACTCGACAAATTCGGCTACAAGGAAATCTACAATGATGCCTTGATGGAGCTTGTTAACAGGCGAATCGAAAAATTCAAACGCGGCGAGCTTGACATCAATGACTACACAATCAAAGGCGCATTGGAATACTTAAAAATCCTGCAGCAGAGGGGCATAAAACTTTATCTGGCCAGCGGAACAGACCGCCAGGATGTTATCGCCGAGTCCGAAGCACTTGGTTACGCCGAGCTTTTTGACGGGGGGATTTACGGTTCCGTTGGCGATGTCGCCAAGTATTCAAAGAAGATGGTCATCGAGAAAATAATGGCCGAGAATAATTTACAAGGCCCAGAGCTGGCTGTCTTTGGCGATGGTCCCGTTGAGATACGCGAATGCCGAAAACGCGATGGCATCGCCGTCGGTGTCGCGAGCGATGAGATTCGCCGCCACGGCTTAAGTGCCGAAAAGCGAACCCGTCTGGTCAAGGCCGGCGCACACATCATCGTGCCCGACTTCTCACAACACGACAAGCTCATAAAATTATTATTCGGTTCCTGAAAAGCGGGTGCCCTCCAGGAGTGAATTTACAGCGCCTTTTGACACGAGAGTGAGAAATGCCGATATTTGAATATAAGTGTAACAGTTGCGGTCATACGATGGAGTTTCTTGAAAAAACGAGAACTCCTCGAAAACATAGCTGCGAAAAGTGCAACAGCGCCGACTTACAGACGCTATTGAGCGGTTTTGCCGTTGGGCAAAGCAAGTCGGCGAGCCAAACCTGTGAATCCTGTCCGAGCGGTCCCTGTCCGACAAGCGCCTGTTCGACGGGCGCCTGTCCCTATGGTTCATAACGCTGAAAAGACCAAGCCATCCCCAAGCTCGTCCCGTTTTTTTCGGGACTCGCTTGAGGCTGCCACACTTCAAATCAGATGCGGAAACGCACGCTTATAACAGGCTTGTTACGGAATACTATTTGCTTTGGTTGAGCCAGATGTCCAGGCGGGGTGTTTGCCAGCCGTAGGGTTTGCCTAAGATGTCGTAGTCGCCGTCGCCATCGAGGTCGGCGATCCTGGATTCGTGCAGGGCAATACCGCTTGAGACCTGAGTGATTTCAAAGTTTCCTTTGCCGTCGCCCAAAAGAATCAAATTTTTGGCATCCGGATTCTTGCCGCTTAAGCGCATTTCTGCTACCCAGATGTCAAGATTGCCGTCGCCGTTAAAATCGACGAGCGCCAAAGAGTGGCCGCAGTCTATTTCTTCGAGCAATTTTTTACTGACCCAGGTGCCTTTTTTCCATTCGTACATCATTAAAGGTGCCTGGCCGTCTCCTACGACTAAGATGACTTCCGGCCGACCACCCTTATTTTAGTTGTGATGGATTATGCAAAATAGAAATCAGGCGTATATTGTTTGGAGGAATCGTTTTTTTTGATTTCTCAAATAATCCTGCAAATCCATATCGTGGGTATTCAAAGATCTTCAAGCTCAGCTAAGAAAGAATCGGACTTATCCAGCTCCAGCTCAGGGAAGCTGCCGGACAGCTCCTCTGCCAGGACCTTTGGTGGAGGTACTTTCGCTGGGGGTTTTGGTTTGGCCTTGGGTGGTATAATTTTTTCAGGCTTGCCGTCAATCTGCAGAAAGAACATAAGCGGGCCGATTCTAATATAATCACCCGCCTTAACCGTTGTCTCGTTTATACGTTTACCGTTAAGAAACGTGCCGTTACGGGAATCAAGGTCTCGAATTTTCACGGCCTCTTTGTTCAGGTTAAGCTGGCAGTGCCTTTTGGAAACGACCGTAAGGGGGATACACAAATCGCAGTCGTGGCGTCGGCCAATTATCGTATTATCGCTCGGCAAAGAAAAAGCTTTTTGCGAGCCGTCTTTCTTGAATAGAACCAGATTTACATCCATTCTACCTTCCTCGCTGTCAGTTTGTACTTTTTTCCACTAATACCTTTATTATATAGATAAAAGCCCTGTATGACAAGAAATAAATCGGACGATAAATAATATTGACAGAGCCTGCTCATTGGGTTAAAAGAGACTGACTTGAAAATTTTAGACACTCTGATATATTCATAGGCATACAAAAAAAGGATTTGTAATATCGGATAGATATATGGCAAAAGTTACATTGCCCGATGGCAGCACATTGGAAGTTACCGACGGCACGACGGCACAGCAATTAGCTGAGCAGATAGGACCGGGACTTGCTAAAGCGGCCGTAGCAGCGAAAGTCAATGGCCAAATAGTAGATTTATACACTCCGATTAATGGCGAAGCGGACGTTCAAATCATTACTCTTAAAGATGACGAAGGCCTTGATGTGATGCGTCATAGCTGCGCCCACGTAATGGCTGAAGCTATATGCAGTATTTGGCCGGATACAAAACTGGTCTATGGCCCGACCGTTGAGGACGGATTTTACTATGATATCGACCTCAATGAGCCGATTCGGCCAACCGATTTCGAGCGCATCGAGGAGAAGATGGCTGAAATCATCAAAGCCGACGAACCGTTTGTCCGCAAAGAAATGACCAGAGCCGAGGCCTTAGCGAAATTGGCCGGCGACAAATACAAGACCGACAATATAAGCCACGCGGATAGTGATGTTATTAGTTTTTACTCGCACGCAGATGGCTTCGAGGATTTGTGCCGGGGTCCGCACGTGCCCGGCACAGCTAAAGTCGGAAGCTTTAAGATTATGTCGGTGGCCGGCGCCTATTGGCACGGTGACCCGACACAAAAAATGCTCCAGCGGGTTTATGGCACCGCCTGGCCGACAAAAAAAGAGCTTGACGACCACCTGCAAAGATTAGCCGAGGCGAAAAAACGTGACCACCGTGTATTAGGCAAGCGACTGGATTTATTTAGTTTCAACGAGGCCGGCCCCGGCTTTGCATTCATTCACGCAAAAGGAATGATTATCTGGAATGCCATAGTGGATTTTTGGCGGGGCGTTCACAATAAGTACGGATATGAGGAAATCCTCACACCTATAATTCTTAATGAGCAGCTTTGGCACAAGAGCGGCCACTGGGACAATTACAAAGAGAATATGTACTTTACGAATTTCGACGATACCGACTATGCGATAAAGCCGATGAACTGTCCCGGCGGATGTCTGGTTTACAAGTTCCGCCAGCACTCGTATCGCGAATTTCCGATGCGCGTCGCCGAGCTTGGGCTGGTACATCGACACGAGGCCAGCGGTGTTATGCACGGGCTTTTTAGGGTCAGGCAGTTTACCCAGGATGATGCCCATATTTTCTGCACCCCCAAGCAGATAGAGTCCGAGATAATCGGAGTCATCGAACTTACCTTCGAGATATATCAGGCCTTCGGCTTCGAAGATTTCCGCATTGAGCTGTCCACCAAGCCCGAAAAACACATAGGCTCGGACGAGATTTGGGAAACGGCTACAAACGCCCTCGAGGATGCCCTCAAACATAAAGATATTGAGTATAAAATAAACGAGGGCGATGGTGCATTTTACGGGCCAAAATTGATTTTCATATAAAAGATTGCCTGAAAAGGTCCTGGCAATTGGGCACAATTCAACTGGATTTTTCTATGCCGCAGCGGTTCGGCCTGGTCTATACCGATAAAGATAATACCGAGAAAACACCGGTTATGATTCACCGGGCGGTTCTGGGCTCTTTTGAACGCTTTATTGGTATTCTTATAGAACACTACGGTGCAAATTTCCCGCTTTGGCTTTCGCCGGAGCAGGTAAGGGTGCTGCCGATAAGTGAAAAAAGCAATGATTATGCGAAAATCGTTGAAGATAAGCTAAAAAATGCGTCCCTGCGCTGCCGTTGTGATTTTTCAAATGAGAAAATAAATGCCAAAATTGCCAGAGCTTACAGCGAAAAGCTCCCCTTTATGCTGGTAGTCGGGCCCAAAGAGGCCCAGTCCGATACCATCAATGTAAGAATCCGGGGCGTAAAGGACAATAAAACAGTCCGGATTGATGAGTTTTTAAGAATAGCAAAAGACAAAATTGCCGATAAAAAAATAGATTTGGCTTTTTAGAAATATAAGTTATAATTGTTGGTTGTAAAAAGACACTAAGAATGATTGATAAATAATTTGTTGTTTTATAGAAAGGTAAGGTGACGCACAATAAGTAAACGAGGTTTAAAGGTAAATGGAGGAATTCGGGCCGAAACAATTCGGCTCGTTGACGAGTCAAACAATCAGGTAGGCATCGTTCCTAAATACGAGGCACTAAGCAGAGCACGCGAGATAGGGTTGGACCTTGTGGAAGTGGCCCCTACCAGCGACCCGCCGGTTTGTCGGATAATGGATTACGGCAAGTGGCAGTACGAACAAAAACGCAAGGTTCGTGAGGCTCACAAGAAAAGTCAGCACCATACTGCAACGCTGAAGGAGATCAGGCTCAGACCCGAAACCGACACACGCGACCTGGAGATTAAGCTCAAACACGGGCGCGAATTTCTGGAGAAAGGCCACAAGGTACAATTCACAATGTTCTTCCGGGGACGCCAGATGCTGCACCGGGACCGGGGTTATGCGATGTTAGAGCAAATCACCGAATTGTTACAGGATCTGTCGAAGGTTGAACGGCCGGCCAGAATGGCGGGAAGACGAATGACTTTATTAGTTGTGCCTAAGTAGTTCGTATACGCCGAACAGAAGCGGCCACAGCAGTCTCGTGGAGCATATTGCTTAGGACTGGTAAAGAAATTAGGTTTCGTTTTTGGCTGAGCGAGGACAAGGCTGGCAAGGAAGCAAAACGCAGGCCTACTGGTTGGTAGTCCGAGTTTTGCTGACACCGCCAGCCGAAGCCGCAGCCAGCCAAAAATGGAAGATAATTTATTTACAAGTCCTTAGCACCAAGTGTATCGAAACACGCCTCACTTAGGATTTATCACCTGTAAGTTCTGCACTTACAACTTGTACGTTCATAAAAGGGACGGTTTGCTAACAAATAACCTTAAGTGTGTTTTTCCAATTTTTTAAAGGTCGTTCCATATCAGTCCGTAGGGTGGGGCTTGCCCCACCATTCGTCCTATTCGTTTTATTTCTAAAAAATGTTGCGAGTTTGCGTCGTATTTATTTCGTTAATTTCATCCTTAACAGCTTTATTCTCGTTTTGTTTCTGTTCGGTCTTGGGTTTGCTTTCCGAATTATGAAAATGTTCATAAATTTGAATAGCCGTCCATATACCTCCTAAAATTAAAAAAACCCCTGCAATTATCGCCCAGATAACCTTCCATGTCTTATACCATTTACGCTTTTTGGGACTTTCAACAGGGGGCCGTTGTTCGATTACATGCTTTTGTTCTATTGTGGGTTTGAACTCTATGTGTGGTTTCACTTCTACATGTATATCTTCTTTTCTCCGGTGGCGCTTCATTTCCTTCTTATCTTCCGGCCGTTCATATTCTCCCAATAATTTCTCAATGGAAACGTCCTCCGTGCTCTTTTCACAGGATATTTTGCCTTTTGTTCGGAATCTACACAGTGTTTGGTAATCATAAAAATAAGTCTTCTCTGACGTTGTGCATTGGCTGCATATACAGGGAATCATCTCTTTGACATCAGGATTGTTGAGAGTATTGTGAATGTAATCAATTTCCCTTCTGATTATCGCCATCAATTCTTTCTTCTTATCTCCTCTGATCCAGATGCTGATCTTTCTATGTAATCTCTCACTAATGACCAGAGCCTCGGTATTCTCTCGCTCTAAAATTACGCCGTTTTTCCAGTAAATCTCCTCTTTAACAATATCGTGCGTTTTTACTATAAACCTTGTTATAATGCCGGCTGGCATAAATTCGTATCGATACTCGAACCGAAGGTTATCTGTATAATCCCATTCGAACTCGGGCCTGCTTGGCCTTAGTAGTTCAGGCACAATGTAAGTCTGTGTCCTTGGGATTTGAAAGCAAATCTCGAATTTCTTCATCAATTCTAATAAATGAGCGAATTTGTCCTCAGGATAATAGTTCCATATACCTTTTAACTGCTTTAAATGAAATTCCCCGTAGTTCTCCTGAATCTCTCTTGTATCCACAACCTTATATACAGCATTGGTTGCCCAGTCTGGCTTTAGAAATACAATCTCTCTTAACACCGCATTATCCAGAAAGTGCAAAAATACACCCAGGTCGTGATAATATCTACTCAAAAATTCCGCCCTCTCTTCATCTAAGCCGAATGCGCTGCATATCGCCTTATATTCATCCCACGAGATATAATTTTTATCCAGCCCTTCCAATCGTCTGCGAATATCTACCCAAACTGTCGGCAGAACATCGCCAATATGAGGTAGTTCGTTTATTTGCTGCCTTATATTCTCTGTTAAACTATCAACCCCAGTCCCTTGAAGTGCACTTACTCTATCGAAGAACTTTACATTCTCGAATTTGTCCTGCAGTGACTGCTCGTCTATACTTTTTATTCGCTCATCTATCTTGTTCAGAACAACGATAACAGGTGAATTGTCACTGAGAAGTTTAATGATGTTCAGCCAGTAATCAAAGCTGGTCAGATCATCGTCTTTTCGGGCCTGCCATACAAATAGATACAATGAGCGCTTCGTAAGAAAGAACTGATGTGTCGCATGATAAATCTCCTGACCGCCAAAATCCCAGAAGTTTACCCTGAAATCCTTTGCTCTTTGTGTATCTATCATCCATCGGTTTATTTCAATACCTTCGGTTGTAAGCTCACTTTTATCTATTGCCTTATTTGGCTCCATCAGCCGTTTCATTAAGCAGGTTTTTCCCACTCCTCCCTCGCCGACAATCAGCAGTTTAGCCTCGTATACACGAGAAACTTCCTTGGTCTCAATCGATTTGAAATAGTTCCTTATAGCCTCTGTGCCCTGTTTTACTATCTCAATCGGAGGACTCTTAAGCGGATTGTCTCTGAGCAATACTCCTGCTTCAAGG
>JAIVYN010000183.1:0-7850 GCA_048635425.1 Candidatus Aegiribacteria sp. | reverse complement strand
CAATCCAACGGCCAGATCTTCTACCAGTATAAGACCATGGAAGGCGACCGGTTGGATGAGTCCATCATCTCCGGCAGCGTTCTCTATTCCGATGGTGGACTCATCCAACCGGTCGCCTTCCATGGTCTTATACTGGTAGAAGATCTGGCCGTTGGATTGCAGGATGATCTGCATGGTGTAATGATAGCTGGTGCCATACCTCATCACGCCGTCGTACTCGACGATCAGCCTGTTGAGACTATCATATTCATAATAGATGGTACCCTCACCAGAAGCAACGACGCGTCGCCACCCTCGTCCTGCATCCTCTTTAAATATTTGTTCGGGCTTTTCACGCATCATCGTGAGTGCTTCTTTTTGGGTGTAGAAATCACCGATAGGTTTTGAGGGGTTTTTGAAGGATGGATCTTTTGGGTCCACTTCAACCTGGGAAACAAGTGTGGAAACGTTCCAGGGCATGCCCAAGTGCCTAAGTTCTTTCATAATACCCTGTTGAAGGTGGTATCCAATATATCCTTGACTCATGGCGGTACATTCCTGAAGATCTAAACTGCAAATATGATCCGCGTTTGCGGCGCCAAATTCGAAAGCCTTATAAATCATTCCGACTTGCGGTCTGTTACCATGTGTTAAAATAATTTTATGTCCCTGGGTGATCAGGTCCACCAAAGAGGGGACAGCTATAGCAATATTTTCCTGTTGTTCAGCGGGTGTTTTTCCCAGTGCGTTACCACCCAAAGCTATTGTAATGATTTTCATGTTTTGACCTTTCTTTAAAACAAAAATGACAACGGTATCCAATTCAACTGCGAAGCAACATGAATAGGAGACAATTGTCGATCCTTTTGTGCACTCTATTGTTAATTACGTATAATCAATGGGATAATCTAAGAACGTCATTTCAAAATTCCTAATGAGAAGTGATAAGTGAAAAGACAGAGGATTTATAAATCAACTGGATTTTGTTCGCAAATCGGGTGAGAATCAAGCAGAACGTCTTTATAATTTTCTCTAAAAATATTCTGAGAAAAACCAGGCAAACAGGAAAAAAAGAGAAATCCTGCCCCAACAATAAACCGTAAAACACTCATTTCATCCTCCCTCTTGTTTCTTTGTTATTAATATATTTTCAGTATATTAGTATACCATAATTAGATATCTACGGTCGAAAGAAAGAGCTAACTTTTGTTTTAAAGCCCCATATCCTGCTCCCTAAATCCTATATCTTCTCCCCATAATTCTTCTTAATATCTTATAATTTATAACTGATAATTCCCAGTTTTGCCTGCAATCTCACTGAATGCCGAACAGAGGGAGAAAGAAATTAAGAACCCCGCCCACTAATAATGCGGTTGATAGCATAAAAACAGTTGACTTAAACATGACTTGGCTACTTTAACTCTCTTTATATTGATGCCTGCGTCAAAAGTACGCTCAGACAGCTTTGCTGAGCTTTGAAAATCCCTCAAACCGTTGAACATACATCAAAATTTGCATTCTCTGGCTTATGCGAACACTTCCGGGTATCTTTGCCCACCTCAAAAATACAAAATTGAGCCCAAATACGACCACATTGGCCCTTGCGTATACGATTTCACGCATTTTCGCGCAGGCAGCAGCTCGCAGGATATTCCAGCCTGTTATTTTCAGTAAGATCGAATGAAATACTGCCGGTCTGCCTCGTACTCGCAGTTGGCCGAGGCCGGTTTTTCGTTTGAGTCCGCTGTTGGTTCCTTCGATCCCGCCACGGATTCGATAACGATCTCGAAAGACATCGGTGGCCTCTTCTCTACGGCGGCCTGCCAGGCGGCGCTGTTTGGCAGTGTGATATAAACAATAACCATCACGGCATCTTTCGACCGGGCATTCTTTACGAAACTCACATTGGCTACATGCTGAACTCGGCATAACTGTTTTTGTTCGGCCGGTTTGTTTGTCGTGGATTGACGAGGCAGGTTTATGGCCGGCCGGGCAGCAAACGACTTCTTCGGTTTGTTCGTCAACATTAAAATCATCAACATTCAAGTGATCAACATCTTTATCGACGAGGCTACCGCATTGAACCGGGCCAACGAGTTCGACACCACGATTGGCAGCAGCTTGAATATTTTCATCGCTGCAATAGTGTGTGTCAGCAAACATCTCTCGCGGCAGAAGCTCGGATTCTTCCAGGCTATCGAGTACTTCGCTTGTAGCTGTCGAGTCCGGCTCAACAGCAGTTTGAGGCAACGCACAGGTGATAAGCTGCACCTCATTGTCCGGATGGCAGGTTTCGCTGATTTGCACCTGATAGCCCGGCCCCTTATGGCCGTCGTAGGTGGCGCCGGGATCAGATGGATTCTGTATAACATTTCCGCCGGTCTTCTTCTTGATGCAAACTTTCTCTTCATGGACTTCGCATTGTTCATAAAAAATACGTTCCATAGCTTTATAAGTGCCACGACCAGCGTGCTCGGCAGTGTCGGCAAAACGACGAATCAAAAGATGCATATCTTCTGCTACCTGCTGGCGAAGCAGACGGCGTGATTCACTGTCCTTACCAGTATCGCCAAAGAGTTGATTAACACCTGGCGCGTAACGCATACGCAACTGTTCGCCAAGTAACTCATAGGCCTTCGAGTCGTGACGTTTGAGTTGTGTCAAAAACCGTTTGATCGCTACACCCATCAAACGCGTACGGCCAAAGCTGGCCATGTCACTGAACACATGCGTGGAATCCAGACGCTGTTTATCAATGTTGAGCTCAAGAAGACCCACAAGCGTTACGGTAATTTCTAACATGACAGTTTTAGCAATATCATCATCCTCGAACAGATTGATATAACGCTCCAGCGTTCGCATCGAAATGTCATGTGTAACCGGCTCAAGATTCAGAGCATAGTGAATGTCCATATGAAAGCTGTAAGCATTGAGGGCCTCATCTTTGGTCCAGTCCATGAATTCCTTGATCAATAACAGGCCTGCCATCGAGTAGAGCTCCTTGGTCGGCCTGCCCATAGCAGGGTCAAAGTGTCCAGAGATGGTCTCGACTGGCATAAGCTCAAGGATAACATGACGAAAAATACCTGCCCAGCCATCCAGCAGCCGCTTACGTGTTTTTTTCGTCAGAACGTTGTCGAATGGGTCAAAAAGACGTGTTTGTTTCGGGTTGACAATCCTTTGCATAATATCTCCAAGTCTTTGATATATAATAGGTTATATTTTATACGACCTGGCTTGCTTGTCAACCCGAAAATGATTTAACTCCAAAAAATACAACAACTTATAGCAATTCTTTGACGGTGACTACTTTTGACGCTGGCGTCAAATATCCAAAGAAAACAAATTTTTTTATAAAAAACCTCCTTTTTTCAGGATTTAAAAGAGGGAAAAAGCAGCCTATCTCTGCAAAAACAACCACAAGGACACTACGGCATCCATCCGGCTCCACAGACCAACAGCGCATTATCATTCTTACGTCAGACCTTGAAGAATATTCTGTGGCGGTGCAAAAACCACAGAAACAACCATTTGGCCAACAAAACACCGAAGGGCAAAATCAGGGGCTTAAAGAGCTCTGCATGCTCAGCGGCCCCCAGAAAGAAGAATTCGGCAATTCCATTAAAGTCAACAAATCTTTGCAGGAAGTATATCGTAATCGGATTCATCCCAATAACAATAAAGAAAAACGCCCATTTGCTGTATCCCTTAACGTCAATTATCCAGTAAAATAAAGCCAACAGCAATAAGCACCAGCCGCCTGAGAACAGGACGTAAGAGCTGGTCCAGATAATTTTGATGATAGGAAAAATTAGACTCCAGAGCAATCCGACGAGCAAGCTGACTATACCGGCTATGGCCAGGCCGGCCGCCTTGCGATTGCCCGACTGGTTGGAGCGCAGCCAATGGCCCGCCAGCGCGCCCAAAAGGACGGTGCAAATCGCCGGCAAAGTCGAAATGAGACCCTCATTATCACCGTACCCGTAATAGAGCTCACCCGGAATTAACTGCTGGTCGATATATGAGGACAGGCACCCTTCCATTGTGAGGTTACCGGCTCCAAAATTCGGCACCGGAATCAACATCATCGCAAGCCAGTACAAAATCAGAACCACCGCTACAATAACCGCCTGGGCGCGCCATCTCGTATGCACAACAATAATCGCAGCGAAGAAATAACACAACCCGATTCGCTGGAGCACACCCGGCCATCGCATTTGAGCCCAATCGAATCGCAGGAGCTCATTAAATATCAAGCCCAACAAAATAATTACGGCTGAGCGTTTGAGAATGTGCAGGTAGAGTAAGGGGCGACTGTGTCCGCGCTCTACCCGCCGTGTAATCGAAAACGGCAGCACTACGCCAACTATGAAAAGAAATAATGGAAATATCAAATCCTCAAAATGAAATCCCTCCCACTCGACGTGGTGCAACTGATGCTGAATTGTCTCTGTTACCGGGTGGCTGTACACTTCTGCCAAGTTCGCAAAAAGGGTTCCTCCGCCAATAATCCAGAACATATCAAAGCCCCGCAGCGCATCTACCGAAACCAACCGCCCACCAATTAAATTCTGCTGTTCATTACTCAAGATTCTTTACTTCTATCAAATTCTAAGACACTATTTTTTCAATCTGTGCTTTTTGTTTTAGATTTTAATAAATAACTTCCTGCGATACATCCACCAGAGTACCAACCAAATAACCGTAACACCTGCCACGGCGTTAATAAATCCGTTCCATTCTCCGCACCAATTGCTCAGGCCGCCTACGAAAACACGCCCGATCCGGTGAACAGCAAATATCCGGCTTGCCGTAAATACTGCAATCGCGTTCATTCCGATTACCACAAATACGAATGCCCACTTTTTATAGCCCCTGACATCAATCAGCCAGTAGAACAAAGTTAGCAGCAATAGACTAAGCCCTGCTGCAAATAAGACCATCGAGCCGGTCCAGAGAAGCCTGATAACAGGAAAGACCAGCCCCCAAACATATCCGGCGGACAGGCCAATCAGACCCGCGATTGCCAGCCCGGCTACCTTGTGATTATTCGGCCGGCTCGAGCGCAGCCAATGGCCGGTCAACACCCCCAAAAGTGCCGTCGAAATGGATGCCAGTGTGGGTAGAATTCCATTGCTGTCGCCGTATCCATAAAAATCTTCGTGAATCTTGCCCGGAAGAAACTGCTGGTCAATATAGGCCGGCAGGCATCCTTCCGGCGTGATGACGCCGGCACCATGACCGGGGACCGGAACCAGTGTTAAGGCCGCCCAGTACAGAAGCAAGATTGCACCGGCAACTATTGCCTGTGTCTGCCATTTGGTGTGCATCACCAGGAACGCAGCGAAAAAATAGCATACTGCTATCCGCTGCAGGACGCCAACCCAGTCCATCTCGGGCCAATTAAAGTGCAGCCCGCCACTTCCGAGCATCACGCCTAACAAATACAGCACTGCCGTGCGCTTGACAATGTGGAGGCAAATTCTCGCACGTCTTTGCCCCCGTTTGAGGCGGTTGGAAATCGAAAACGGCACCGCCACTCCCACAATAAAGATAAATAGCGGCATAATCAAATCTTCAAAATGGAACCCCAACCACTCGACATGCTTGAGCTGTTTGCCAATAAATGCCGTTACCGGATGATTGAATATTTGATCCAGACTTCTAAAGACCGTCCCCCCGCCAATAATCCAGAACATAGAAAAACCCCGCAGTGCGTCAATTGAGGTCACCCGAGTCTCCGCTAAATGTTTCTGTTCGCAGTCCGGTATGTTTTGCTCCATTCGATTTCGTGTCTGTTACTTTTGGGCTTTTTGGCTTTTGCCCTTCGATGTTTTACTTTGCGTTTCAGATTTTGATGAATAACCTCTTGCGATACATCCACCACATTATGAGCCAAATGACGGCAAGCGCCGCCACGGCGTGAATGAAGGGGCTCCAATCTCCGACATATTTGTCCAGACCATCCACGAAAATATCTCCGATGTGGCGGAAATTAAAGACATGAGTCGCCATATATACCGCTATAGCGTTCATGCCGATTACAACAAAGCCGAAGGCCCATTTCTTAAAACCGCACACATCTATAACCAGATAGAACAATGCCAACAGCAGGTAACACCATCCTGCTGAATAAAGCACGAAGGAACTGGTCCACAGGTGCTTGATGACAGGAAACCAAAAATTCCATATCCAGCCGAGTACCACACAACCCACTCCCGCTGCCAGAAGGTATAAGACCTTCATAATACCTTTCTTATCCAAACGCAATAGGTGCCCCGCCATTACTCCGAGCATTACTGTAGTGGCAAATGTCATGCCGCTTAGAATCCAGGTGTAAGGCGGGTCGGTTCCATCGATGAAGCCGCCGAAAATGAGCCTGTCCAGATAGATAGCCAGATTCACATCAGGTTCCAACATTCCTGCACCGTGGCCGGGTACCGGAACCAGCATCATCAAGGCCCAGAACAACAACAGTAAAACCGCCGTCGTGACTATCTGCCATACAATGCGCAGATTGAGCAGGATTATTGCCGAGATTAAGTATCCCGCCGCGATTGCCTGCAGGGTATTACTATAAATGCGCAGCTTTGAGAGGTCGTACGTCAACAGGCGTCCTTGTGCTATCATACCTAAAACAAACAGAATCACCGTTCGTATGATGATGTGAAAATACAGCCGTCTTTTGCTGTCACCGCGCACAAGGCGTTTGTTGAAGGCGAACGGCATTACCACACCCACAACAAACAAGAACAACGGCATAATCAGGTCCCATGGGCGAAAGCCCTCCCACTTGACGTGTGACATTTGTTGAGTTAACCACTCGGTTGTCGAATTATCGAATTTCTCGTGCAAGCCGCGAAATATCGACCAACCGCCGATGATCCAGAACATATCGAATCCACGCAGGGCGTCAATTGACATTATCCGGCCTTTAGGTAAAGATTGTTTTTCTTTTTCGTCGTTTGACATTTTCCTTTCCTCTTAATAATAATCAAAAAAATATACCCCAGGAATCTGGGGACAAACTTGGGACATTTTAACAACGACTGTCCGGCAGCGCAAGAAAAAAATCTGAACCGATAAGGCACACCCTTCAGATACTCCTTTTCCCCGCTCAAGCGAGCATGAGCCTCTTGCCGATATAACTACTTGCGAAGTAAGTAAGGACGATACTTAATGCGGCGATTTTAAGCAGTACACAGAGGTTGATATTACGGGGACATGGAACCTTTTGATACTGCGGCAAAATACCTTGTGATGAGTGAAATTGTCATCGGACTCATTTTCCTGACTTTAGTGTTAGCTACAGTAGTCAGCATATCATCGAATAGAAGAAACCGAAATCTGAGGCCTTGAGGGTAAAATTAAAGCCCCTGGCTGGAGGTCATAAAAGAGGGCTTAACTTCGGTAAGTGAATTTGTGCTAAGTTAAGTGGTCTCTTGAAATACTGAGTTTACGTAATTGCTCAAGATTGCCTTTTATCAATGCTTCCTTTTTCTTTCTACTCCAACGCTTTATCTGTGTTTCTCTGACTTCAGCTTCGACTCTACTACTAAATTTCTCTGTGTAAAGGAGCTTCTGCGGTCTGTTACGCTTTGTGTAATGGCCCCCTTTGCCCCGAAGGTGCTCTTTTAAACGTCTTTCTAAATTGCTCGTAATGCCTGTATAGAAAGCGCTATTTTGGTTTTTTGTTATGTATAGGTACCACATATGTGGACTACCCCTCGATGATACTCAGGGTGGTTCTCCGCGGCAAATGGTGAGCAAGGCAATGGCTAACAGGCCATTGCCGCGTCGAACCATGCCCGGGACTGGAGTCGAACCAGCACGACCCTAAGGTCACTAGCCCCTCAAGCTAGCGCGTCTGC
>JAIVYN010000182.1:0-7801 GCA_048635425.1 Candidatus Aegiribacteria sp. | reverse complement strand
CAACTCAAATTTGACAGAGTAGTAAAGGATATGATAAGTTTATGCAGAAGATAATGAGAAAGAGAATATCGGACCTGCCGGCTTTTGTTACGGATTATCTCGGTATGGCACTGGCACTGGCCTTGCTGTTGGTCATATTCGGTCTTTCCGCCAGGAACTTTTTTACCCTTACGACCTTCAGGACGATCGCCAACCAGGTCCCGGACATAACCATCGTGGCTGTGGGGATGACCTTCGTGTTAATAATTGCGGGGATAGATTTGTCGGTAGGGTCGGTGATGGCTTTGGCCGGTGCGGTGTTAGGTCTTTTTCTGGTTAAATTCAATCTTCCACTTCCGGCAGCGATTGTCGTGTGCCTTGCGGTGGGTATTCTTTGCGGCGCGGCCAATGGGCTGGTGATAATACGGTGGAGGCTGCCGGCTTTTATCGTTACGTTAGGGATGCTGGAAATCGCGCGAGGCGCCGCTTACCTTGTAACCGAATCACGAACTATATATATCGGCGGGCCAGTGGAAGTAATAACCGAGGCCTCAATTCTGGGGCTTTCCCTTCCATTTATCGTAGCCGTCGCGATTGTTATTGCCGGGCAATTAGTTCTTTCACGAACCGTTTTCGGGCGCTATCTGATAGCCATCGGCACAAACGAAGAGGCGGTGCGATTGTCCGGCATTGACCCGCGTCCACTTAAACTTGCAGTGTTTGTCCTGTGCGGTTTTCTAACATCCATAGCGGCGGTGATACACACGGCGCGGCTGTCATCAGCCAATCCCAACGCCGGCTATGGTTTGGAGCTTCAGGCCATCGCAGCGGTAGTCATCGGAGGCACGAGCCTGATGGGTGGCCGCGGGTCGGTAGTAAGCTCGTTCTTCGGCGTGCTTATCATTGCGGTTTTAGGTACCGGCCTGGCACAGATTGGTGCGCAGGAATCGACTAAACGCCTTATCACAGGCTGCGTTATTGTGGCGGCTGTTATCCTGGACCACTACCGCCATAGAATTCGCAATCCTCAAAAGTAAGTGTAATCTATTTATTTTGGCGACCGTCCCGCCGTTTTGTTTGGCAAAAAAGAAATAATAGAGGCTTTTTTTAGCCATATTTTGCCGTTTTTTACAATATATTGAATATTCGGATGATAGTTTACTTGACAAATGGGGTCAGATATGGATAATGGTAAGATAGGTAACTTTAAACAGAAATATATGGAGAGAATACGATGCGGGTGCTTGTAAAACAAAGCGACGGCAATACCAAAGAATTGCAGTTCACAGAGGGCCCTATTTCTATCGGCAGAGGAACCAACAACCATGTTTTTTTACCTGATAGAGGAGTATCGAGAGAGCACGCAGTAATCAGCAGCACGGATGATGGAAAATGGATAATTGAGGACCTGGGCTCGTCAAACAAAACGTATCTAAACGATAAGGCAATCCAAAAGGCTGAAATCAAACACGGTGATTGCCTTCGTATAACTGATTTTACCCTCGAAATCATCCTCAAAAAACAAGCTCGAGCTGAGGAGCCAATTCATCCGGAGGACACTCTTCATCTGGAAGCGGCGCTGACAGTCCCCAAGCACGAAACTGTGGTAAGAAGGCCGGATGCCCAGCACGCGCCGGCTATGAGATTGGCAGCCAGAAGGTTGACTGACTTTTCGAAGGCGACCGAGAGAATATTTGAAACCGGCGGCCTCGATGAGTTGTTGTTGACCTTGTTGGATATTACATTAGAGCAGTTCAGCGCATACCATGTCTGGTGTGCTTTGAGAAAGCAGCCTGCAGGTCCGATGACCTGCCACGGGGGTAGAAGAAGAGACGGCGCGCCGGTTCAGCTTAACGAATTACAACTCAGTCAAAAAATCACTCAAGCGGTTGAAAAAGGACAGTATTTTGTCCTGCCGAGCGTTTCAGCTCAAGTGGAGGCGAAGGGAAGAATACGCTCAGCAATGGTAGCAGCGATTATGCGTCCGACCGGCTGTTTCGGGGTGCTGTATGTTGACAACGCTATGATACACGAGCACTACAGCCTGAGCGATTTGGACTATCTGATGCTTATTGCAATGCACACAGCCGCGATAATGAAAAGGTTCCTGGATTAGTTCACCCTGTTATTTTTCGTTATAGTTTTCTAACCGGGTGAATCAGACCTCCAGCCGGGTGCGGCTATTTTTTCCGGCATCTTGTAACCTCATTGTTAATAATCCCCTCCAGTCTTTGATTTCTGACTTCTGACAATGGCCTTGACGCGTGCGGGGGATTCAGATAAACTTCTTTGACTTTAGAAACGCCGAATAAAATCTAACGAAAAAATTAGGAACCGCCTTACGGCCTATTTATTTGTGAAAGGAGAGACTATGGTTAAAAGAACTGTTTTCGAGAAAGCGCTCTGTCTACTACTGTTTGTTGTTATGTTAGGATGCATATCCTGTCAACGAACAGTGGATATTGTCACTGAGCCATATCTGCTCGATACGGGGCTGGTATCGCGTTCGATTTGTTTTGAGAATCCGACCGGGGCGCCGGGCCAAGGCGGTAAGGCGGCGAGCAAACTCGGCGTCGGACGAAAGGGGGCTCCCTCGATATCGCTGAAAGCCGGCCAGGAAGTACAGCTTTGCGACATCGAGGGGCCGGGCACCATTCGCCATATCTGGATGACGACACGAAGGGACGCGCTTAACCTGCGGAGCCTGGTGATTCGTGCCTGGTGGGATGGGCAGGAACATCCGAGTGTCGAATGCCCCATTAGTGATTTTATGGGATTTGCGCATGGCAAGGTGATGCCGTATTTCTCGGCGGTGCACTCGTTGGGCAAAAATGCCGGTATGAATATCTGGCTGCCTATGCCGTTTGCCAGGCGCGCGAAGATTACGCTGACCAATGAAGGCCAAAAGGACGTGCCGTTGTATTACCAGATAGACTACACGATCGCAGACAAGCATCCGGAGGACGTGGGTCGGCTGCATGTGCTGTTCCGCAGGGAGAATCCGACAACAATGAAAAAGGACTTTGTAATGCTGCCGCAGCGAAAGAACAAAGGCCGTTTTATGGGCGCAATCATCGGCGTGCGCAATCTCACGCCCGGCCAATGGTGGGGTGAAGGTGAGATAAAGATTTATATGGACGGTGACACGGACTTTCCTACCATTTGCGGCACGGGAAGCGAAGATTACGTGTGCCTGTCCTACGGCATGCAGCAGACGCCGTACCTCTATAACGGCTGCAGTCTGAACGAGAACAACTTCGTCTCGATGTATCGCTGGCACGTGCCTGACCCGATTTCGTGGCGCCAGGAATGTCGCATTACGATCCAGCAGATTGCCTGGAAGAAAGGCCTGGCCGAGACGCAGGACGACTGGTCATGCGCAACGTTCTGGTATGAGCCGGTTCCCAGTGCTGCGTTGCCCAAGATGCCGGACGTCGGAGCCAGGACGGCAGATATCTGGCAGGATTAGACAGATAAGATTGTTTTGACAAAAGAGGTTTTACAAGAAAATAAAAGGAGAAGATTATGTTACGCAGATTATTGACTATTGTATGTATCGGAGTATTGATATGGTTGGCTGGCTGTGGGGAATTGGGGCCGGGCGGGGAGAGCCGGGCCGGTTTTGTGAAGCTTTTCAACGGTAAGGACCTGAGCGGCTGGGAGACCAGCGGTAATGCCAGGTGGCTCGTCGAAGACGGCATGCTTGTGGGGACACAGGGCGAGAATAACGCGCCGGGAGACCTGTTTACGACAGATACGTACGGGGATTTTCTGGTGACCCTTACTTATCGGGCTGAGTGGCCCTGTAATAGCGGCCTCTGGTTCCGCTACCAGTCACCAAAGAAGGCGTACCAGGCCGACATCCTCGAATACAAAAATCCGGTGTGCTACTCGGGCACGCTCTATTGTCCCGGCAAGATGTTTCTCGCAATGAATGAGGACAAAAGCATAGTTGACCGCGAGGGCTGGAATACGATAAAGGTTCGTGCCGAGGGTGACTATATTCAGATATGGATTAACGGCCATCAAGTTGCTGATGTGCACGATGACACAACTGATTCGGGTAAGATTGGTTTTCAGGTCCATCCGGGAGACCAGTTTGGGCCAATGAAGATTGTCGTGCGCGAGCTGTTGCTCAAGGCGCTTTGAGATGGCAATCAGGGCCACCCCCCTTGGTTAATTGGTGAGTAGTTAATTGGTTAATTGACTACTCACCACTCACCACTCACCACTCACCATTCACTACTCACTACTCACTACTCACTACTCACCAGCTTGGCACGGTCAAGCTGAAGATTCCGCCGGTGTTTCATCCTGTATGTAGCTTTTTTCTTTATAGCCTTTGGCGACAAAAATGAAAATAACTGCTGTTACCAGCATCACGATTGTAAAGAACCAAAAATAACTGGGACCGGCAAGCTTGCTGGTGCCGTCTTCATTTTGGATAAAGGCGTTGACAGCGGCGGTGAAGGCATTTCCGAGTGAAATCGACAGGAGAAAGACCGCCATAATGAATGATTTCATTTTCTTTGGTGCCTGAGTATATGAGAACTCCAGACAGGTGATTGAAACCATTATTTCCGCAGAGGTAAGCAGCACGTACGCAAGGACCATCCATCCGATGCTGGGTGCGCCGCCGGCGACAATTCCGTTTTCAATCAGGGCTGAGACGACGAAAGGTGAAGCTGCCAGAAGCAGGCCCAATCCTATTTTGCGCAGTGCCGTCAATGGGAACATCTTGTTTATTGCCGGATATATAACGTAAGAAAAAACAGGAATTAAAATCAGTATCAGCAGGGGGTTGAGAGCGACAATCTGGGTAGGCAGCCACTCATGGCCCAGCCAGTTGCGGTTCATTTTCTCGGCCTGTAGCATCCAGGATGAGTCCATTTGGTCGAACAGTGCCCAGAACGGCGCCACGAAGACAAAGATAATACACAGCTTGCCGATGGCTCTGATACCTTCACCACTAAAGCACTCCTTGACAAATTCGATGCCGCCGCGTGGAATGTGAACAAATTTCTTTCTTCCGAGCCAGAATGCGAAAGTGGCCAGTGTCATAAAGCCTCCAGGTACTCCGAACGCGACTTTTGGTCCGTAGCGGTCCAGCAATATGGGTACAAAGAAATTCGAAAGAAAGGCGCCCAGGTTGATGGCGAAGTAGAACCAGCTATATATTTTTGCCATAAGGTGCTTGTTGCTTTTCCCGAACTGGTCGCCGACGTTGGCCGAAACGCAGGGCTTTATCATTCCCGAGCCGATTGCGATGAGTATCAGTCCGGTGGCGAGCCCAAGGCGTGTTTGATTGAATGCCAACGCAAAGAATCCGAAGCAGTAAACTATCGAAAAATAGAGGATAGTCCTGTATTTACCAAGCCAGATGTCGGAGATTAGAGCACCGAGCAGAGGCATGAAATAAACAGCCGAGACAAAGAGGTGAAACCAGGTCTTGCTTTGCTCAGGAGTCATGGGGTTAAGTTGACCGCTGGCGTTCAGCAGCAGACGGGTCATGAAAAAGACGAGGATACACCGCATGCCGTAGAAGGCGAAACGCTCGGCGGCTTCGTTGGTAAGGATGTAGGGGATGCCAGCGGGCATTTTTTTTGATGGAATCGGTGCGGTCAGGTATTTGCTCTTGGCCATAATGAAGTCTCCGGCTCTTTTTTACCTAAGGCAATTTCTATTCGGACTTTATTATAAAGACTCTTTAGACTTTTTAAAATAACAGGGTTATATAGTACATTTGTCGCCATCTGAGTTCAAAGGAGAAATGGCCGAATATGAAAAATAGCAGGGCTGAATAACGGAATTTCAGAACCAGCTTGATTTCAATGGCCGGAGTTGATAATATCCGTCAGATAAAAAAGCTTGTGATAACGAAATGGCAGCACTAATGGGAGTATAGAACAATGAAAAGTTTACCGACCCTGTTTATGATGTTGACAATGAGTGTTTTTCTTTTTGGTTGTGCACATAATGCAAAGGAAAATGATGTGGAAAGTTTCATTACAGCGCACGTGGAAAAAATCAGGCCTATGGAGAAGGAGGCGGCTCTTGCTTCCTGGAGTGCAGCAATTAGCGGTAAGCCGGAGGATTATGACAAAGTCAGCGAATTAACGCTCAAGGTCCGCCAGGTTTACAGCAATCCTCAGGAGTTTGCTTTTCTTAAGGATGTGAAAGAATCCGGACAAATCAGGAACGCCATATTGGCTCGACAATTGGATGTGCTGTACAACAGTTATCTTGAGACCCAGATAGAGCCGGAGCTGTTAAAGAAAATAATTGATTTGGGCACGGAAATTGAAAAGAACTTCAGTACTTTTCGCGGCACCATTGAAGGAAAAAAGGTTACCCTAAATGAAATTAAGGAAATTCTAAAGACCCAGACAAATTCCCGTAAGAGAAGGCAGGCATGGTTAGCCAGCAAGCAAGTCGGCGCCGAAGTTGCAGATGATATCATCCGATTGGTCAATATTCGAAACCAGGTGGCCCGAAAGGTTGGCTTCGACAATTATCACACTCTTTCTCTGGCCACTACCGAGCAGGATGTAAAAGAGCTGGACAAGATTTTCGACGAACTTTATGAATTGACTAACGAGCCATTTGCCAAATTAAAAGCTGACCTGGACGGTATATTAGCTGCCAAATACGAGGTGGCCGTTGCGGAGCTTATGCCCTGGCATTATCATGACCCATTCTTCCAGGAAACACCAATGGTATATGACCTTGATCTGGATACTTACTACGAAGATAAAGATATTAAGGAATTAGCGGCAGAATTCTACGCCGGTATTGAACTGCCTGTGGAATCCATTCTTGCCAACAGTGACCTGTATGAGCGTGAAGGCAAAAATCCGCATGCTTTTTGCACGGACATTGACCGGGAAGGTGATGTGCGCATTCTGTGTAATCTTAAGAATAACGAGAACTGGATGGAAGTGATTTTGCACGAATTAGGCCACGCTGTTTACGATAAATACCACGACCGGCAAGTGCCGTATTTGCTGAGAAGACCGGTGCACGCTTTTACGACCGAAGCCGTTGCTATGTTCTTCGGCCGACTGAGCCGTAATCCCGCCTGGATGCAGCAAACGCTGGAACTGTCGGACCAGCAGCGGGCTGAAATCGAGAAAGTGAGCGATAAGTACGCACAGCTCAAGCAGCTCATTTTTGCCCGCTGGGATATGGTAATGTACAACTTTGAAAAACAGCTTTATGCAAATCCTGAGCAGGACCTGAATTCGCTTTGGTGGCAAATGGTTGAGAAATACCAGTTTGTGAAAAGACCGCAAGGCCGCAATGAGCCGGATTGGGCCGCTAAAATTCATTTCACTATTGCCCCCTGTTATTACCATAACTATATGTTAGGTGAATTGCTGGCATCTCAACTGCATCACCACATTGTCGGCAAAATTCTAAAGCTTGAATCAGATGAAAACCTTAGCTATATTGGCCGGCGTGAGCTCGGTGAGTTTCTGAGTGAAAATGTCTTTGAAGCCGGGGCGGTTTATCATTGGAACGAGATGATTAAGCGGGCGACCGGAGAACCTTTAACTCCAAATTACTTTGTCGCCCAGTTCGTAAACAGATGACAGAAGACAGAGGACAGAAGACGGCCGATCTAACTTCTGATTTCTGTCTTCTGACTTCTGATTTGGCAGAGGTGAGCTATGGATTTAGAAGGACGGTCGTTACCGGAAATTACAGTTAAGGCGGTTGTTTTAGGTGTGGTGCTCTCGATGGTATTGGCGGGGGCCAACG
Organism: Candidatus Aegiribacteria sp.; assembly: GCA_048635425.1. Lineage (GTDB taxonomy): Bacteria > Planctomycetota > Phycisphaerae > Sedimentisphaerales > Anaerobacaceae > NIOZ-UU13. Next base: position 61 of record JAIVYN010000182.1, on the reverse strand, counting down.
CCTATTTAGGCTTGTTTGCAGGAATGACGGTCTCTGCGTCGATACCGGCTGCAGTCGTCTC
>JAIVYN010000181.1:0-7875 GCA_048635425.1 Candidatus Aegiribacteria sp. | reverse complement strand
AAAATTCGACAATAACGTAACCGAAAAGCAGAAGGCAAAGAAAAAGAAGAAAAAGAGAAAAAAATGAAGATACCGCCGGTAAAAGGGACGAGGGATTTTTATCCTGCGGAGATGGCTGTCAGAAACTGGATAATCGACGGCTGGAAGAAGGTGTCCGTCCGCAACGGCTTTGAAGAATATGATGGGCCGATTTTCGAATATCTGAAGATGTTTCAGATAAAAAGCGGAGATGAAATCGTCGAGCAGCTTTTCTCGCTGCAGGACAGAGGCGGCAGAGACCTGGCCTTAAGGCCGGAGATTACACCAACGCTGGCGCGAATGGTCAACCAGCGGATTAATTCACTGCCAAAACCTATAAAATGGTTTTCGGTGCCGAGATTGTTCCGGGCCGAGCGCCCGCAAAAAGGCCGGCTTCGCGAATTCTTCCAGTGGAATATCGATATAATAGGATTGGAAGATGAAACCGGCAAAGCGCTTGCTGATGCAGAAGTGATATTCACAACGGTGGATTATCTGCGTGATGTAGGGCTATCCGGTGCGGACATTCAGGTCAAGATCTCCAGCAGAAGGTTGCTTTCTGCCGTCTTAAAAAGAATAGGTGTCCCTGAAGAGCGTTTGGACTCTCTATATATTCTTCTTGATAAGAAGGCGAGGTTGCCAAAAGAAACGTTCAGAGAGTTGCTCAATGAACAAGTCCTTAATCCTCAACACGTCGAGCGAATAGAAGCCTTTATGGAAACCAAGAAGGTCTCGGATGTGAAGAAAGTGGTCCAACTTGATGATGAGATTAATTCCGCGCTCGACGAACAGGGGATGTTAGTCGACAATCTTCGGCGCATGGGACTGAGCGGATATTATTGCTTTGACCCAAGCATTGTGAGAGGTCTTGCTTACTATACCGGTATGGTTTTTGAGGTCCATGACATGGTAGGGGAGCTTCGGGCTATTGTTGGTGGTGGTCGGTATGATAATCTTCTGAAGGAATTTGGTGGTCCGGAGATATCCGGAACCGGGATGGGCATGGGCGATTGTGTGCTGGAAATTCTGCTGAGAGAAAAGGATTTGATTGACAAGCAATTGCCTAAAAAATGCTTGGACTTCTTTGTAGTCTGTGTGCCTGGTACAACTTTCGAGCAAGATAGTGAGGATCGGGAACCTATGGGGGAAGATGAAGTTGTCAGGCAAACGGCTAAACTTCGCGAAGCAGGATACAGAGCAAATTTCAGCTACAAATTTGGCAGTCTTGGTAAGCAGCTTAGAGAGGCCTACGACCAAAACGCTCAAAAGTGTATAATCATTGGCGATGAGTTCAAAGATAAAAAGCTTATCATTAAGGATATGGAGAGTGGCGGACAGGAGCTTGTGGACTATGAAGAATTTTGGTCTCGGCTGAAGTCTTGATTAGGGCTGTAGTTTGCAGGGATGTGTGAAATGTATAAAAGAGTTTTTGGAGGTCAGAAGATGGGAGCTTTTAAATCGGGGCGTGTGGTTTTATTACTATCGGTTTTGGCTTGTTTGTCTTCGCATCTTGAGGCGGCGGCTTCGCGACGGCGAATTCTTGTATCCCCGGAGGTTCATTCGGACGGCCGGGTGACATTTCGGTTAAATGCGCCGAATGCCAAACGTGTGGGTGTGAACATTCAGTTTGCACAGGGACTCCGGCTTATGACCAGAAGCAAAACGGGGGTGTGGAGCGTTACTTTAGGGCCGGCTGAGCCGGAGATTTATGAATACAGTTTCGTAGTGGATGGTTTGCAAATAGTCGATCCTGCCAATTCATGGCTGAAGGTTTGGCTCAGGAACTCAAAGAACCTCCTCGAGATATCCGGTAAGGAGCCGATGTTCTTTCAGGAGCAGCAGGTTGCTCACGGCACAGTTCACATCCACAAGTACCAGTCGAAGTCACTCGGTGTGACTCGCGGGCTTTATGTTTATACGCCGCCCGGCTACGAGACGAGCCAAAATGTCCGATACCCCGTTCTTTATCTGCTGCATGGAATGGGCGACACCGAGGATGCGTGGACAGTGGTTGGCAGGGCCAACTTTATAGTGGATAATCTGCTTGCGAAGAACAAGGCCAGGCCGCTGGTTATTGTTATGCCGTACGGGCATACGCCTTCGGCGCCTCCTGATATGCGAAGCATTGGGAACTATGGAGCGTTTCAGAAGGACCTGATTGAGGATGTAATTCCCTATGTCCAGAATCGCTATCGAGTGAGTAAGGACCAAAAAGACCGGGCTATCGTTGGACTATCGATGGGCGGTGGGCAGTCACTAACTGTCGGATTAGGCAATCCTGAGCTTTTCGGGTGGGTAGGTGCTTTTAGCTCGGCGGTGCCAAAAGGCCAAAATCTTGATAACTTGTTAGCCAAAGTGAAGGAGAGCAACGAGAAGCTTAATCTGCTTTGGGTCGGCTGCGGCAGGAAGGACTTCCTTTTCGAGGCAAACCAGAAGCTCATCGAGCGATTGAAGAGCGGCAATATCAAGCATATCGCCCACATTACAGACGGCGGCCACGAATGGCGCCTGTGGAGGCGATACTTGAATGAATTGGTTCCGCTTTTGTTCAGGGCCGACAAATAGCATTTGAAGCCGAAATGCCTTGATGAGCGACTATGATGTCCCGACCTGCGGGCGGCGAGAAGGACTGAGCTAAGATGAAGGACTCTTTTGGAAATCACTATGAGCGGGCCTTTCAGAATTGGTTGATTGACAATCGGATTCAATACATTGCGATAGATGAACACAAGCGTGCGGCCTTTGCACATTGTAAGGTCAAGAGCTTCGATTTTTTAGTATATCCGGCCAATGGACAAATAATAATTGCTGAGGTAAAGGGCAGGAAGTTCAAGGGTGCCAGCTTAGCAAAATTAGCGGGCTTTGAATGCTGGGTTACAGCCGAGGACGTTGATGGCCTGGTAAAATGGCAGCAGGTTTTTGGTGCGGGTTATCAGGCTGTCTTAGTCTTTGTCTATAAGATAGAGAACATCGACGTTGATTTTGACGGCAGGGATGTCTTTGATTTTGACACGGACAGGTATATATTTTTTACCGTAGAATTAAACGACTATCGTTCTTATATGAAACGCCGCAGTCCGAAATGGCAGACTGTGACGTTACCAGCCGATAAGTTTCGACAGTGTGCCGTTCAAATCAGTGAGCTTTTGCTTTGATGATTATGGGATGGACGCAAAAAGGTCTTGCTGATAAAATTCCTTGTTCCGTAGAGGGCAGTTACCCCTCCCTTACGGGCGTGGCTCTCTTTTGAGAAAGCGCATATATTGTTTATGATCAATGTAACGGAAAAATTATCGAAGATAACTAATTATGCTTAGGAACGTTTTGTATCTGGCAGTGTGAGTCCCGAAATGCGAATCATAGCAGGCTCAAAACGAGGAATGAAATTGATTGGTCCAAGGACGCAGGTGTCCCGGCCGATTACGGACAGAGTTAAGGAGTCACTTTTCAGCATTCTTTATAAATATGGTCTGCCGAGCGGTGCAATTGCAGCCGATTTGTTCTGCGGCGTCGGTTCTCTGGGTCTTGAAGCATTGAGCAGGGGAGCGGAGTTTGTTACTTTCGTTGAACAGGACCCGAAGATTATTTCGGTTCTAAATAAGAACATAGAAAAAGCCGGCTTTGTTAAAGCCTCGAAAGTTATAAGGGCCAACGCCTTCAAAATCGGTGCTCCTCTTAACTCAGAGCGGCAGAAGTATGGCCTTGTCTTTGTTGACCCGCCCTATGCTGCTACAATGGATGTTCAGGACGGTTCGGCTTTGAGCGGTTTGATGGATTTGTTGGGTGAGCAAGTGGCCGGTGATGGAATTGCCGTTGTCAGGACAGGCCAAGAGGTATCTTTGTTAGGGCGATATGGAGAATTTCGAGTTAAAGAGCGGCGCCGGTGGGGGACTATGGCGGTGACCATATTACAAAAGATGAACAAATGACAAACAAACAGGCAGCTATAAAAATAATTAAGCGATTGAAGCGAAACGGCTTTCAGGCGTTGTTGGCCGGGGGCTGTGTACGCGATATGTTGTTGGGCCAACGCGCCAAAGACTATGATGTTGCTACGGATGCACAACCCAAAGAGGTAATAGGATTGTTCAGACGCACATTGAAGGTCGGAGCAAAATTCGGAGTAATCATTGTTTTGGTCGAAGACCGGCAGGTGGAAGTTGCAACTTTCAGAACCGAAGCCGACTATACCGACGGCAGACACCCCGGCGCAGTTAAATTTTCCAATGCTGCTGAAGATGCAAGCCGAAGAGATTTTACCATAAACGGGATGTTTTACGACCCTCTGCAAAAAGAGGTAATCGATTATGTCGATGGCCAGGCCGACCTTAGAGCAAAGATAGTGCGAACTATCGGCAGGCCCGCCGAGCGATTTAGCGAAGATTATCTGCGAATGCTGCGGGCGGTGCGGTTTTCGACCCAGCTTGGTTTTGCGATTGAGCCGTTGACATGGTCGGCGATTTGCAGTAACGCAACAAAGATAATTCAAATAAGCGGCGAACGCATATCAATCGAATTGGAGGGAATACTCGCTAATCCCAGCCGCTCTGCGGGGGCGTCGATGCTGTTTGAGAGCGGATTAGCTGAGATAATCTTTCCTCGGTTTTCGTCAGAACAAATGAAAACGGCGATTAAGGTGTTGGGACGACTGCGAAAGAAGGTTGATTTTGCATTGGCACTGGCCTGTTTTTTTGCCGGCTGCCAGACGGAATTCGCAATTGAGAAGTGTCGAGTTTTGAAACTAAGCAGAAGCCGGACCAAACATATAAAATTCTTATTGGCCAACAGAGGCAAACTGCTCGATGAGCGAATGTCCTTAGCCGGTTTGAAGAAGATTCTTGCCGAGCCGTATTTTGGGGACCTGTACGAGCTGCAAAGGGCGATTCAAAAGGCCGAAGGCGGCGGCAGAGAAAGTACTGCTCCGTTAGTAAACTTGCGCAAAAGGATAAAGGCATTAGGTGATATTGAGTTACGGCCCAAGCCGCTGCTAAACGGCCACGACTTAATTCGATTAGGTGCTGTGCCGGGACCCGGCCTGGGGCAATTGAAAGAAGAGTTGTACATCGCCCAATTGGAAGGAAAATTGCAGAGTCCACAAGAGGCCAGGGAGTGGGCACAAAAGTGGTTACAAAAGCATAAAACAGCGGAAGAATAATAATTGATATTAGAGGATATGCATGTGAAGCTGTATGGTTTTCCAAGTGGGAATCGTGTTCTTTCAACAGTAACTATCATTATATGTTTTGCGTTCGAGCTGTTTGGGGGGCCGCTGCCGGGGCATGGTCTGCAATTCGAGAGTCCTTCTCAAACGTGGGACGAAGCAATACCGCTGGGTAATGGATTGCTCGGTGCTCTGGTATGGGGCGATGGTGGGCCTTTGAAGATATCTCTCGACAGGACAGATTTGTGGGACCTTCGGCCGGTGCCGGAATTTCATACCAAAGAATACTCGTACAAAACAATGCGGCAGTGGGTGAAAGAGGGTCGATTGTCGGACCTCCACCGACTTTATGATAATCCTTATGGGAATGCGGGTCCGACGAAGATACCGGCCGGTCGTATCGAGCTGACAATTGGTGATAATCCGGTCTTTAAGAAGGCATCGCTGGATCTTGCCGAAGCGATGGCAACTGTCCAGTTCAGGGGCAAAGTTAGGGCACGTGTTTTTATCCATGCAAGAGAGCCGGTCGGTATGATTCATATCCGTTCGGCCGAACCACTTAAGCTCAAGCTGATGGCCCCGCCTTTTGCGGGTGAGATTACGGATGAGGCCGGACCGGGCAAAATCAGCGCCGGTGACCTGGCAAGCCTGAGGTATAAAGCACCGCTCGAATTTAGCGGTGATAGCTGGAAAGGCTATCTGCAGGAAGGCTGGGGCGGATTTAAGTTTGCTGTGGTTGTAGCCTGGAAGGAAAAAGAGGGCGGATGGCTGGGGGCCTGGTCGATTACGACGTCGAACGAATCAAAGGAGCCTCTTAGGAAGGCCCGTGAGAATTGTGAACAGGCTCTTCGAGCCGGATTTGCTAAATCAGTGATTGCCCACCGAAAGTGGTGGGACTCGTTCTGGAGCAGGTCTTCGGTACGCGTGCCGAATCCCATCATTGAAAGGCAGTGGTATCTTGAGATGTACAAATTCGGAGCGGCAGCCCGCCCCGACAAGCCGCCGATTACTTTGCAGGGGCCGTGGACAGCCGACAACGGTAAGATTCCACCCTGGAAGGGAGACTATCACCACGACCTTAACACTGAGCTGAGCTACTGGCCTGCTTACAGCGGCAATCAGCTTGAAGGGGCGCTCGGGTTTGTCAACTGGCTGTGGAGTACAAGAGGAAACGCGAGGGCCTGGACAAAGCGGTTCTTTGATTTGCCCGGCCTGAATGTCCCTATGACGGCCGACTTGGAGCAGAAACAAATCGGCGGCTGGCACCAGTACACACATTCGGCTACGACGGCGGCATGGCTGGGGCACCATTTTTACCTGCACTGGCGATACGGTATGGACAGACAATTTCTGCGGGAACGCGCTTATCCGTGGCTGAGAGAGACGGCTGTCTTTCTTGAGGCGGTAACGGAAAAGGCCCCGGACGGCAAGCGAACCCTTCCTCTTAGCTCTTCGCCTGAGATTAACGATAACCGCCTGGATGCGTGGTTTGGGACGATTACGAATTACGATACTGCGTTGATACGGTGGGCGTTTGAGAAAACGGCCGAGCTTGCTGATGAGTTGGGTAAGAGCAAAGAAGCCGGGCATTGGCGTAAGGTGCTTGGTGAGATGCCGGATTTGGAAATTGACAGTCAGAGTGAAAGGATGCTTGTTGCGAAGGATTATCCATTGAAGGAGTCACACCGTCACTTTTCACATCTGATGGCCATTCATCCGTTGGGATTAGTTCGCTGGGAAAACGGGCCGGAGGACCGGGCTATCATCAGGGCTTCTCTGGCCGATCTTGAGCAAAAAGGAACGAGCTTGTGGTGCGGATACAGCTTTAGCTGGCTGGCGAACATAGCCGCTCGGGCGCGTGACGGCGAAAAAGCGGAAGAGACGCTGGAGATATTTTCCACGGCATTTTGTCTGCGGAGCAGTTTTCACTGTAACGGCGACCAGTCCGGCAAGGGATATTCGAATTTTCGTTACCGTCCGTTTACATTAGAAGGGAATTTTGCCGCCGCAGCCGGTTTGCAGGAGATGCTTTTACAAAGCTATAGTGGAACTATCATAGTATTCCCAGCCATCCCGGCTTCCTGGAAGGATGTTTCTTTTAAGACACTCAGGGCCGAGGGAGCTTTTCTTGTATCGGCCGAGCGGCGCGAAGGGCTGACAAGACGTGTTGAGATAATTGCGGAGACAAAAGGGATATGCCGTCTTGAGAATCCTTTTATGAACTCGCAGTTCAAAGTCGGGGGTATCGCAAAGGAGCAGGTGCGGGAAGCTGACAGTGAGCTTCTCATTCAGATGTCACCTGGTCAGCGGGTTGTGCTTGAACGGATAGATTAGAGACAATGCAGCCATTTACTCTTTTAATCAAGCCGTCCGGGTCAGATTGCAATATTGATTGCAGGTACTGTTTTTATAAGGACAGAGCGCCGGAGTTTGGCCGGGGCAAACAGCGAATGAGCGACGAGGTGCTCGAAAAACTCGTCAAAGATTATATGCAATTGGGCTTTGGGGTGGTCGGCTTTGCCTGGCAGGGGGGTGAGCCAACGTTGATGGGGGTGGATTTTTTTAGAAGGGCGGTGGAATTACAAAAAAAGTACGGCAGCAACGGCCAGGAGGTAAGCAATACCCTGCAAACCAACGGGGTCTTGCTTGATGATAACTGGTGCCGGTTCCTGCACGATAATAAGTTTCTTCTCGGT
>JAIVYN010000180.1:0-7992 GCA_048635425.1 Candidatus Aegiribacteria sp. | reverse complement strand
GCTGATGATTCGGGCATTACGGTTCCTGCAGAAAGACTTGATGCAGTAGGAATTGAAAGTGTTTCTGTTTCATTGCTAAAAATTGATGTTGAAGGCTATGAAAAATTTGTTTTAGAGGGGGCTGAACACACATTGCAAAAAGTGCAGTGTATCTATTTTGAGTCAATTGAAAGGCATTTCTTGAAATTCGGCTACAAATTGGGTGACTTACTTAATATTTTAATTAATCAAGGCTTTCGAATACTTGAGATCGAAGGTGATAAGGTTTGGAGTGTTCTCCCTAATTCTTATCGAAAAACGTCAAAAAATCTTGTGGCAGTTCGAGAAATACAAGCTTTTTTAAATCGCACAAGTTTCGAGTTTTCTTCAGAAATTGTTTAAGCCGGGTTTGGTTTAAATGGGTAAAAAATGACAATTAGAGGTATAACAAGAGGGACGAAAGCAACTATACATTTATTATTGCATGAGCCTTTCTCAATTAAACTTGCTCATTTATGGATCAACTCATTACTACCCGGACATAATGCTCTAAAGGATAAAGTTCAATGGATAACATTCAAAGCTAAAGCATGGATGGAATCATACCTTAAACCTGATATGTTTGTGTTTGAGTATGGTTCAGGGGGTTCAACACTATTTCTTTCAAGGAGAATCAATACATTGATTTCTATTGAGCATGATAAAAGTTGGTATAGAAAAGTATCTAGTGTGCTTTCAAAGGAAAAAATCTCGAATTGCGAATATATCTTATGTGAACCAGAAGAGAAAGTTTCCGGAGCGATGTTTTCTGGTGATCTCAAGACTTATACATCCGAGCTGAGAAAGTATACAGGTATGAATTTCGAAAAATACGTCAAGAGTATTGACAAGTATCCGAGCGGAAGTTTCGATTTAGTAATTGTTGATGGTAGAGCAAGAGTATCCTGTATACTTCATGCGATAAGTAAAATTCGTCCGGGAGGCTATTTAATGTTGGACAATTCGGAAAGAGAGCGATATTCCGACGCCATTTCTTTCCTGGCTGATTATAAACGGACAGACTTCTTTGGCATTGGTCCATACAGTACCTATTTGTGGCAAACATCACTGTGGGAGATTATATAGTATGAGAGGCAATTATAGGAAAACTGACCACACAGGTGGGCGAGAGCTAATTTAGAAAGTAAAATAGTATCTGTAATGGCAACTATTTTAAAATGATGGCTGCTCTATCTATTTCTAAAAGAGCAGTGCGACATGGGCTGAAATTCTATAATTTTTAATGTCTTTTGTGGAAAAGTTTGAAAACATATTGGTTGATTACATTAACTTTTATGAGCGTGAAGAAAGAACGAAGTATATTTTTGATAAATTCCGAAAGTACTTCGGTAAAAAGATTTTAGATGTAGGCTGCGACAAAGCAGTCCTGAAAACGCTTATAACAGATATCGAGTATACTGGCCTTGATGTATCAGGAGACCCTGATATTTGTATGGATCTTGAAAAAATTGACCGATTACCCTTTGATGATTTATCCTTTGACTGTGTGATATGTGCTGATGTTCTGGAACACCTTGATAACCTGCATTTGATTTTTTCCGAACTGCTTCGAGTAACCAGACGCTATATTGTAATTTCATGGCCAAACAATTGGGTAAACGCCAGAGTGCCCATTCGACGAGGCAAAGGTTCGTTTAAGCACTATGGCCTTCCAATCGCAAGACCTTTCGACCGTCATAAATGGTTTTTCAATCTTTCCGAAGCAAGACATTTCGTCCGAGAACAGGTTCGAAAGAATAGTAACATTCAACTCATTGAAGAAAGGCTTGTAGAAAAACCAAAGTTTTTCTTCTTTCGCTTGCTAAGACATCTGCGCTATCCGAATCAGGAATATTATCTTAACAGGTATGCTCATACTGTTTGGACTGTGTTACAAAGGAACGTCCATGAAAATCAGCCTTAGAAAACTCTTTTCCAATGAGCGGTCCAAATGTGCTATACCCCTGTTAGTTCTTCTCCAAACGGCCTATATCTTTTTCTCGCCTTATCTTATAAGCCCAATTCCATCTATGCGTTTTCATTCCATCGAGATCTATTAGAACAGGTCCGTTCTTTGTAATCAAAATATTTGAATGTTTCAAATCGCCGTGAGTGATGCGATATTTTCCCAGCTTATTGAGGAGATTTTTTACCTGTTGCATTGCTATTGAGTGTTCTTCTTCGCTTGTTTTATTGTCCTGCAGAAAATTCCGAATCTTCTGTCCCTTAACATATTCGGTCACAAGATAGGACTGCCACACAAGCAATCCTCTACGCTGCTCAATATAAGCCAGAGGCCTCGGCGTGGCTATGTTCAGCATCCCAAGACGATGTCCGTGCAGCCACCCTCGTCGGGCACGGGACCTTTTGATAGTATGACGCAGCGAATGAACAAACCCTTTGTGATTATATCGTTTGACTACCACATCCTTGCTGTTCCACGTTAAACGGGATACGTAAGAGGTATCGTCGTTTTTAAGAATCTGTCCCTTATCCATCAGCGTATCTATTTTTTCGATAAAGTCAAGTGACTCCGCGTCCTGACAAAAACCTCTGTCAAACATTGCGATATAACTGCCGGCCTTAATTCGCAGGTATCTCTTACCTGTTCGCAGGCACTTTTTCAACCCACTATACGTTGAAGACTCTGCGTGTTTCTTCGATGAAGTGCGTTTGATTAAAAGTTGAAATGGAAATTTGGCCATTTTTTAAAATACTTTTTTGTTTAAGGTTGTCGATGCTCGTATCGATGCTCGCCCTGGAAACTCGAAGCTCGTATTATCTTTTTGCAAAGTTCCCTGAATTTTATCCGGCATCCGGTTTCCAGTCTCCAGTTTCTGCCGCAAGGCATCCTGTGGAGATACCAGCTTCGACAACGTCAAACCGGCTTCTACACCTCCGATTTTCTGATTAGCACCCAAAAATGGTTATGCCTAATTGATTGGCAACTTTTATTGTATCGGGTTTCTCGATAATTATCGTCTTGGCTGCCTCCACAACCAGACATTTGCCTCCATTCTCGGCCAAACTTCTGATAGTATCAGGTCCCACGCACGGCACATCAAAACGCATATCCTGCTGGGGTTTCGAAGTCTTGATTAGTGTCCAGCCTCCAGATTTACAGAATCGGCCCGCTCGCTCGATCATCTCTGCCGTACCTTCTATTGCCTCAACGGCGATTACCTCTTTTTCCTTCACCGCAATCGCCTGGCCTATATCCAACTCGCCCAGCTTTTTAACTATTTCCCAGCCGAATTCAATATCACCTCTGACCGACGGTCGAAGTGGTGTCGTTGTCATCAGGCCCGCCGTTGCCAGGTGCTCCTTGCAATACATAATTGAGTTCTCCAGTACTATCCCGCCGCTTGCCAGCTCGTCGGCCACGGCACACAAAAGCGAATCTGTCAGTTTGTTCTTGCCCCGCAGCCGCCAGTAATAGATCCTGAATGCTCGCCAGTCGGGCAGATACCGCAGGATTCGCCATGGCGTGAAAAGTCGTCCCTTTGGCACTCGCCCAACCATAATCGTTCTGGTTACGCTGTGCTTTCTCAACTTTCGTATCCAGGCCCCCGGCCGGGCAATCGCAACTCTGTAAAACACATCAACTTCGTCAGCGAGGCTGTGCTCAGCCGTTTCCGCTAAGCCGACGCAAATTACTCTTAATCCCGCCTGTTTGGCGCCGGCGGCTACAAGAAAGGGCAGTCTGCCCTCTCCAGCAATTAAACCGAGCACGTTTGAACTATTCATAATAGTGAGCTATAGTGAGCAAAAGTTGCCCAGTTTTAGAAGCTTGTTTGTCGGCCTCGAAGCTGGTATCGGACTGGAAGCTCGACGTTGGATGCTCGAATAAAAGCGACCCAGCAACGCTGGGTTCCGATTGAAACCCGCCGTTGGCGGGTCAAGCTTCTATGACAAGCATCGATACGAGCATCGACAACCTTAAACGAAAACTGAACTTTATGCACTTCAAACTTTAGGCACTTTCTAATTTCCTTCGGGAGTCCCTTCATCATTGGATTCGGCAGGTGAGGCAATTCGTTCAATTCGGCTCTGAAGGTCGCGAATGCTTTGCCGCATCTCAGGTAGATATTGTATTATGCCGTATGCTCGCTTGCCCAGGTTTGCCTCGATAGCAGGCGCACCCAGGACCACTTTGCCGTCTGGAATATTGTTAATAACACCAGCCTGGGCTGCAATCGTAACATTGTTTCCGATGTTGATATGACCCACAATACCGACCTGCCCACCGACTAAACAATGATGCCCGAGAGTAGTCGAGCCGGCAATTCCCACCTGAGCCACAAGCAAACAATGTGGACCGATTCTTGTGCCGTGACCTATCGTAACAAGGTCGCCCAGCTTACTACCCTGGCCTATCACGGTGTCACCAAGTGTGCCTCGTTCGATCCCACAGCAAGCACCGATTTCAACGTCATCTTCTATAACCACGATACCAGTCTGTGGTATTTTGTGGTGTATGCCCTTATGGGTGGCATAGCCGAACCCGTCTTCCCCTATTGTCGAATTCGCATTTATAATTACACGATTACCTATTTTGCAACCATCGTAAATAGTAACATTGGGATAGATTATGCTATCGTTACCAATTTGCACACCTTGCCCAACGTGTACGCAGGGATAGATTATGCAGCCGTCGCCAATTTTTGCCTCATCGGCTATTGTTGCAGAATCATGAATGTGGCAGTCGGCACCAATTTTCGCGCTGTCAGAAATTGAAGCCCGAGGGCTTATCCCTACCTTTTTGTGCTTACGATGCCCGTGAAGCAGCACCATTATCTGCATAAAGGCATAGTAAGGGTCCTCGGCTATCAGAAGAGGAACCGAAGTGGTGGGTGTTTCCTTACCCACGATTACCGCACTTGCCCTGGTCATCCGCAGTTGCTTCTCATATTTACGGTTGGTCAGGAAACTAATGTCACCTTGGCCCGCCCTGGTAAGTGTCGAGGCCGACTTAATTATTACATTAGGGTCGCCACAGACCCGTCCATCCACGTATTCAGCTAATTCGCCCAAAGTTTTTTCCTGCATATAGACACCTTTACGAGAAATCTCTTTATACACTACATCTGACATACCCGATTGCGACTCGACTGAGCTCGCCGAAGTCCACAAATCATGGGGCAATATCAAAACCTGATTATTATAACAGAAAAATCGGCCGGTGGTCAACCCCGTAGAAATATCCTTTTGCTAATGTACCAGTACCCATTTAGAATTTCTAACCGGGTCAACTGCTCGAAGTCTATCTCTGTTGGAAAAAAGTTTCTCCTGTAATAATTTGTACCATCTGTTCTGAACGAGGCTCTCGGACATTCCTTACGCCAACAAAACATCCAAAAGCTCATGTTGAAGGCTCACCAGGGGCTTCTTGGTAAAAGCTGTAGTATTGTTCGCAAATACTTTTACAGCCGGCCCAATGGGTATATATACTACCGGATTAGTTGGGCCAAAAACAGCTAACGTCCTGACCCCCAACGCCGCTGCCAGATGCGTAATCCCGCTATCGTTACCGATGAACCCGCTCGAACAGCTCAAAAGCCCCAATACCTGCGCCAAGGACAAATCCCTTAGGCACCTTGCAAACCTGCTTATTTTCTTAATTGTTGCACCGTTGAATCTGTCCACCTCAGCAGGCCCTAATAGGAAGATTACTTCAATACCTTTTGAATCAAGCTCTTTGGCCACAGCCAAAAAATTATCAAGGTACCAGCATTTGCTAAGTCCACCACTGCCCGGCTGAATAACCACCAGCTTCTGACCAGGCTCGAGGCCTGTTTCTTTCAGCAGCTCCTTACCCTGGGCTATATCTGCGTCGGTTGCTTTTATTGAGCAATCACCCGGCCTAACCTGCCGGGGCTGCAAAGATAAACCGCTCTGGTTGATAAAATGCTCTATATAAAAGTCGGTTAAATGTCTGGAGAAACCTTTTGGCGGCTTCATAGACAGGGTTATAACTTCCGCACTATGGCTGCAATTGGCGGTGAAAATCAAGTTTTGTTCAAAGTTGCTGTCCGGCTCACCCAAAAATGTCGCGATCCAGGCATAGCCGGAAAATGTGTTTATCAAAGGGTCCCCGTCTTTTAAATCAAATGTTTTGGGATCTACGAACAATCGATGTAAATCTATCGAATCTATGGAGCTGATGCTGTCAATACAGGTCCTACCTGGTAAAATACCGACATATTCACTATGCCCAAGAATATCAACACTGCCTAATCCGAGAACATCTTTCATAAACGCAGCTAACGACAGCGTCAATATACAATCGCCAATCGCCCCCGGCTGCAATATCACCCCTCGCTGCGATTTCCGCGCAGCTTCAACTCCCTCTTCTCTGAGCAGGTCCAAAATGTTATCGTTTGCTCGCATATTCAAAAGCCGTAGATTCTTATCAGTATAATACTAACTAATTTGATGCCTTGTCAATCCATGCGCCGCCAATGAGCCGGCTGTTGTTTTCTTCCTGAACATAGAAAGCAGCTAACTGGCCCGGCGTTATGGCCGAATTTGGCTCATCGAACTCAACAGCAACCCTGCTCCCTTGCGGAGAGACCCTTGCGGGGGCGCCTATATCATTGTAGCGTATTTTCACCTTCGCCCAAAAAGGCGAAACCGGCTCATCGGTAAGCCAGTTTACCCCTGTTGCCCAAAGTTTGCTTTTCATCACTTCTTCTTTCGGGCCGAGCGTGACCGTATTACTTTCGGCATCAATCTTCACCACGTAGTAAGGCTTGCCAATTGCAACCCGCAGCCCGCGCCGTTGACCGATGGTGAACCTGTGCACGCCGTTATGTTCCCCGAGAACCTTGCCGCTGCTATCGATAATATTTCCTTTGCGGACAAGTTCCGGGCACCGCTGCTCAAGCACAGCTACATAATCATCGTCTGGTATAAAACATAGCTCCTGAGATTCAGCTTTATGTTCAATACCTAAACCGAATTTTGCTGCCATCTGACGCGTTTGGTCCTTGGAATAGTTACCCATCGGTAAGATAATGTAAGGTAATATCTCCTTATCTATCATTGATAAAACATAGGACTGGTCTTTAGCAGCATTAAGACTCTCGTATAAGCCTATATGGTTATTGTGTTCAAGAATCCTTGCATAATGACCAGTGGCAAGCAACCCGGCTCCATTACTTCGTGCAAAATCCCACAATTTCCCAAATTTAATATATCTGTTGCACAAAACGCACGGGTTTGGTGTTCGAGCTTTTCTGTATTCACTGCAAAAATAGTCAAGAATTCGCTCAAAATCCCTGCGAAGGTCCAGCACATAAAGTTTTATACCTAATTTCTCGCACATCTGTTCGGCGTCTGCCTGTGCATGGTAGCTCAGGTCGCAGGTAATCATAAATACGCCTGCACAATTGAAGCCATTCTGGTTCAGTAATGCAGCGGCGGTCGAGCTATCCACTCCGCCACTAAGCGCAACAAAAACCTTTTTCCCATCGCTTACCATATCTACTCTATACGCAATACGAAATTAATCTTGAGGGTAAATAATTATACGGTCGTGGATAACAGTTACTAAATCGTCTTTACCATCGTTTGTTACGTCAGCGACCTTTAACTCTCGCGGCTCAACGTTGGGCTTAGGGGGCCCCTTATCGCGGTAACTTTTTTGCTCGAATATCTTAAAACGCATCGCAGGAATCGGCTTGAGACCTGCGTCAAGAGCAAGTATTTCGATGTGATTGCGCCTGCATTCTACCATAATAATATCGGTTCGGCCGTCGTGGTTTATATCTCCCGCTGTAAGATTACCGTATATGCCCTCTTTTATTTTTGTCTCATAGTTGAACGACTGTTCCAAATGCCGCGCAGCATCATTGCCGCTCGGCCCCGTTATAAGTGCAAACTTTCCGCTATCGAACAGGAGCAGGCTTTTAGCCTGGTTACCTGTAAGCGGTGCGAACAACATCTTGAGATGTACCGCAGTATTCCACTTGC
>JAIVYN010000179.1:0-7983 GCA_048635425.1 Candidatus Aegiribacteria sp. | reverse complement strand
ATAAAAAAAGCAAAAGGGCCAGGGGATTTCTTTTGGGTCAGGTTATGCAAAAAACAAAAGGCCAGGCAAATCCGAAAGTCGTTTCCGAGATTCTCGCTAAGAAACTCGGTTGAGAACTTATGATAGATAAGCGGAGATAGAACATGAAAGTAGAAAAAAGCAGCAATATCAGTAAATGTTCCGTAGAGCTTGAGGGTGCAAAAGATGTTGAAATAAGATGGCTTATTTCCAAAGAGGACGGGGCGGAAAATTTTGCAATGAGGATGTTTGAATTGCAGCCCGGCGGACATACCCCTTTGCATACTCACACTCATGAACATGAGGTCTTTGTAATCGAAGGCCAGGGTGTTTTTGTCTGCGAAGGACAGGAATACGAGTTTAGCGCCGAATACGTGATTTTTGTACCCGGCGGCAAAGAGCATCAGTTCAGGAATACCGGCAATTCCGTTTTGAGAATGCTTTGCCTTATTCCCGCATCGGCAGTATAAGGCATAGGTGCTAATCTTGTTGTGTTAACGCTCTTAAAGTTCGGCGCAAAAAAGCCATAGCTTTTTTAATCGCAATAAACTATTTTATACGGATCTTACTCAAAACAGAGCCCTTGCGGTTATATAGTAGTTTACTGTCGGGCACACTCTATTTTTACGATTAGTATATGGAGGCTTAACAGAATGATTGGTGATTTATCGCGAAGAAATTTTATTAAGGTTCTGGGGGCTGCCGGGCTTACTGTCGGTCTGTCCTCGACTCTGGGCCGGGCTGCCAGGGCAAAAGCGCCTCACATCGTTTTCGTTACCGGCGATGACGAGTACCGCTCCGAGATTACAATGCCGTTTATAGCGCAGTTGCTTGGGCGCAAAAGGCAATTCAAATGCACAGTGCTCTATGCCGTTGATCCCAGCATCTACATGCGCGACCCGAAGTATCAGAAAAGCATCGAGGGACTTGAGGCACTGAAAACAGCGGACCTGGCGGTGTTCTTTATGCGCTTTCGTGCACTGCCCGACGGGCAGTTGAAGCTGATTCTCGACTACGTCAATTCCGGCAAGCCCATCGTCGGCCTGCGCACCAGTACACATGCTTTTCGCTATCCCGAAGGCCATAAAAACGCAAAGTACAACGATGGTTTCGGACGCGAGGTATTCGGGCAAAAATGGATTACACACCACGGGCACAAATCCAGTACTGAGGTTTCTATCATTTCCACGATGGCAAAGCACCCCATTCTAAAAGGAATATACGGGTCCTTTCCCTGCAGCTCATGGCTGTACCACGTAACTCCATTAGTCGGCGACTGTAAACCGTTATTGATGGGCAAGGCCGTCAATTCAAGCCAGACCAAAAACCAGAACAAATACCCGCTGACTCAGCCCGTAGCCTGGACCAAAACCTACAAGGGCGCCCGTGTCTTCTTCACGACATTAGGCCATCCCAAAGATTTTGAGGAATATTCAGTACGCCGTCTGCTTATGAACGGTATTTATTGGGCGCTGGGTATGGAAGTGCCCCCTGGTGGCGCCCTTGCCGAACCGAAGGGCGAGCTGGCCGGCTGGGAGGCCCCAAACACTCATTGAGTTTGCATAAGTCCCTCTTTTCCAAAGCTATAAACAGAGAACGGAGAAAGATTATTATGAACCGTCGTGATTTTTTAAAGAGTTGTGCTGCAGCAGCAAAAGGATTTGCGCTGTCGAATTGCGCTTTTGCAGCAGCCGGCTGTGTGTCCTCCGGCAGCTCTGCACAAGGCCGTATCGGCCAAAAACGCCCGAACATTGTTTTCATCTTCATCGATGACATGGGCTGGCGGGACGTTGGCTTTATGGGCAGCCGGTATTACGAGACGCCAAACATTGACAGGCTCGCCCGCCAGGGAATGGTCTTCACAAATGCTTACGCTAATGCCCCTAACTGCGCTCCATCGCGGGCCTGCCTGCTATCAGGCCAATACGGTCCCAGGCACGGTGTTTACACCGTTAATACTTCAAGTCGAGGCCCCTCGAAGTTAAGGAAACTTATCCCAATAGAAAATACCACAGTCCTCGATTCAAAGATTGTAACCATTGCTGAAGCTATCAAGCCGGCCGGTTACGTCAGTGCCAGTATTGGTAAGTGGCATCTTGGTAATGATCCGCAGTTCGGTCCCATAGGCCAGGGCTTTGACGTCAACGTCGGCGGCTATAGCGCAGGCCATCCGGTAAAGGGCTATTTTGTCCCCTACAACAATCCCGAGTTGCCCGATGGCCCGCCGGGCGAATACCTCACTGATAGGCTCACAGATGAAGCATTGAATTTCATCCAGACCAATAAGGACAAACCCTTCTTTCTCTATCTACCCCATTATGCCGTTCACACACCCTTGCACGCCAAACAGGAGCTGATTAATAAGTATAAGAAAAAACTGGGCTCTAACGGACAGAACAATCCGAAATATGCCGCTATGATTGAGAGCACCGACCAGGGCGTTGGGCGTATCATGGACAAGCTCGATGAGCTGGGCCTTACCGACAATACCATTATTTTCTTCTTTTCCGACAACGGCGGTGTTAAGGGCATAACTTCAAACCAGCCGCTGCGTGGTGGAAAAGGAATGCTCTATGAAGGCGGAATCCGTGAGCCGATGTTTGTTCGTTGGCCCGGAAGGACAGCGCCTAACAGCACCTGCGATGCCCCGGTCATTGGGATTGACTTCTACCCAACTATTCTGGAAATAACCGGTGTCAAAAAAACCCAAGGGCACATCCTTGACGGCCAAAGCTTTGTTGCCCTGCTCAATAAAGAAAGTCCTACATTCGATATTCAACCCAGCAGCGCTGGGTTCCAATCGATACCCGCCGTTGGCGGGTCTAAATTCAACAAACGCGCCATCTTCTGGCATTTCCCCGCTTACCTCCAGGGAAAAGCCGAGGGTGCCAGGGACCCCTATTTCAGGACCCGTCCCGGTGCGGCGGTACGTGTGGGTAACTTCAAGCTCATCGAGTATTTTGAGGATGGTGATTTGGAACTGTACAACCTAAAGGATGATATATCCGAGCAAAAAAACCTCGCTGAGGTAATGCCTGAAAAAACCAAAGAGCTACACAAATTGATGCTCGCCTGGCGAAAAAAAGTAAATGCGCCCGTCCCCACCAAACTCAATCCTGATTATGACCCATAGCCCGGCCTAAAAACCGACAAGGCAAAATCTGTGGAATTTATTGGGCTTTGCATTACACCTGTTAGTCCTAAGGACTCCTTACGGAGAAGCGTATGTATACATATTTGTCATTCCCGCGAAAGCGGGAATCCAGTTATTCGCTCTGGACCCCTGCTCCTTCGACTTCGCTCAGGACAGGTTTCGCAGGGGTGACATCATCGATTTTCGTTTTCCGCAATAGATACTATTTAGCAAACATCAATAAGAGCTCTTACATTTTAAGATTTTACTTTCCGTTCCTGCGAGCAGTCTTTTTATATTTTCACGGTGTCGGATAATAACCATCAGTGGTATTGCGGTTGCCGCGATGAGCAACGGCCATAGATTAACAAAATCCCAGCCCGGTGTCAGGATTATCGCCAAAAGCAAAACGAGTGGAAAAGTAACAGAAGCCCCAATCGATGCCAGGGAGACATACCGCCATATCAAAACAACCACCACCCATATTGCGACGGCAAACGAGGCGCAGATTGTATAAAAAGGCCAAAGACCCAGTGCCACGCCAAAACTGGTTGCAACGCCTTTACCACCTTTGAATTTCACATATATTGGGAAGATATGACCTAAGATAGCCGCACAGCCTACCGCCAGCCACAGCCAGAGCAGAATGACCTTTTCAGTTTGCGATTCACTGGATGAGCCTCTGGCGAGTGACAATGTCACCAGCATTGGGGCCATACCTTTAAGCACATCTAACACAAAGCAAATATAGGCCCATTTCCTGCCGAGTGCCCGCGATACGTTGGTTGCGCCGATATTGCCGGAGCCTATCGAGCGCAGGTCTTTACCGTGTGCTTTGGCAATGAGAAGTCCGAACGGTATCGAGCCGAGCAAATACGCTCCTATGATGGCCGGTGCAAATATTAGGTACATTATTTTTGGCCTTTCTTTTGCAATATGGATTCATAAACAGTTACCAGTTGTTTTGCGGCTCGACGGATGGAGATTTTTTCTTCTATGTTATCTTCAGCTATCGCTTGTGATGCTTTTTGTATATTGTTTGTATCTGTGAAATAGACAATAGCTTCGGCCAATGCTGATATATCTCCGGGCGATTCGATTACTTTGCCGTGTCGGTTGTTCACGAATAAATCCGTTGCCCCGTTAAATCTCGTGGTTATCACCGGCTTGCCTGCTGCTAATGCTTCGAGGATATATCTGCTCGATGGGTCATAAAAAGTAGGCAGAATCGCTACATCGGTTACTGACAGAGCGTCTTGAATGTGCCCAATGTGCCCCAAGAAAACAGCTCTTTCGGAAATATTAAGTCTTTTCACAATATGTCGATATTTGTGTATTTTGCCGTTACCGGAAACTATTAAATAACTTTTGCGTTCCATATCGTAGCGTGCCGCTGCCGCCATTGCTTTTAGTAAAACTGCCAGTCCCTTTAATCTGAAATTGTTTGCTGCGAACAAGAAAAGGGCAGGGTTGTCTGCTTCTTTAAGACCCAGTTCAGCTAATATTTGCGTCCGGAGTCTGTCAGCCTGGCCTGTGTTGATTTGCTTATCTGTTTTTACGCCGTTGGGTATGACCACTATCCGCCGGGCGTTGGTATTGTAGTGTTGTTTGAACTGCTCGGCAACATAATCCGAAAGTGCGGCGATGACCGGCCCATCCGGCTGCTGAGCGAGCTTGCGCTCGGCCCGCAAAAGTATGGACCGGCGAAAATTAGTAAAAGCCGTGAGCCTCTTATAAGATTCGAGCAGCTTGTTTTGATAACTGGCCGCGTTACGCAAAATAGACTCGGCATACGCCCCGCCGCGGGGCTGATAGACATCCGCAAAGTCGAAAGGTAAAACGCTGTGAATCAGACTATACTGATTTTCTGATAAATGTTTCCTTAATGCCTTTGCAAAGGTAAAGTAACAAACGCGCCTGCCCGGTCTGTCCCCGCATAGGATGTGAATATTTTTAGTCTCTGTCTGTCCCTTTGCGGCAAGTATGTGCACTTCAAGGCCGAGTGCAGACAGCGCAGTTGTCAGCTCAAAGACCGAGCGTTCCGCACCCCCGAGCACTATATTCGCCCGTTCTATAATAATTGCGATTTTCTTGTCCATTTTATCCTGTAAGTATAAGCGTCCTGCTGTATCGCTTCAATCTGAAAGTCCTGCTCGGTCTACATTTTCGCATTTTCGTGTGTAATTTTATGTTTTTACTTTTGGTATTTGATATTTCCTGGGATTTTTGTCTTGCCTTTTCCGAAAATTTATCGGAAGTTATGGTATAAAGTTTTGTGTGAAAATATTAGTAGGAGGGTAAAATGATTACAGAAGGTCAAGTTATCACAATTAAAAAGGTTAAATATTCGGGGGAGTATAAACTTTCTTTGTTATTTAATGATGATACAGAACAAACTGTTGATTTATACCCTTTTTTGGCTAACTCTTTAAATCCTTTAATAAGAAAATATTTAGACCTCAATAAGTTTAAAAAATTTAAATTAGAGTCAGGCGATCTGCAATGGAATGACTATGACCTTTGTTTTCCGATTGCAGACTTGTATGAAAATAATATTAAACCGTAACCTATCAGCCCATTGAACGAAGTTGCGTTTTTTTGCCAAACGAAGATCTTGCCTTGTCTAATGTAAAATGCAATTTTTTCTCTCGCATTTTCTGATAATTCATCAAATGATAAAAATGAAGAAATGAGATGCTCTGCTTTTAAACCGAAGCCCGATGGATTCACTTTAAATAACCAGAGGTTTGGGATGTTTTATGGAAACCATATAAACAACAGTTGGCACTAAAAAAGGAGGATCCACCAAAGGCGGATTGCCGGCTTTGTTAGTTCCGTCCAATGTAAGTAAGAGCAAGTAAAAAGCACCGAGCTGGCTATTTCTTTTCTTTGGCCTGCTTTTGAAGTTCTTTTAGCTGGTCGGTTCCCTTTTGCCAGTATTCGAGCTGCTGCTCAAACGATTTTCCTTCAAGTTGCTTGTAAACCAATTCTGCGCCGCGTCGTTTCATTTGAACGCAGTCGAACGTTTTAGTCTTCATACTCAATCACCTCCAGGGGTGAATAGATAGCGATTTCGCTGTAGCCGTGCAGCGTGTTGACCGCATTATACATAGGAATCTTCTGAAAATTAACAATATGTCTGAAATTCCAGCTCACAATCAGCGAAGCCTGTGAAACAGTTGCTAATGCCACGTGCAAGGCATCTGTAGAATACTTCTCGGACAGAATTCCAGCATCCGTGTAAGCCTGTTGTAGCTTCAGGGCTTCGCCTGTGATCTCAGCGATATCCACAATTGGCAGAATGTCGAAAAATAGCTTTTGAACACTTTTGGGCCCAGCTTGGATTTCTTGCCTGACTAGTTCAGACGTCACTAAAAGAAATCTCGCCTTTTTGATGGCGCCAAAAAAAGCTTTGCTGGCTCCTTTAAATTCCTCATCGAACACACCACCAAAAACCGATGTGTCAGCATATATCCTTACGGTTATGTTGGATGTTCCAACCATACTATTATTATAACTTTCCATCGGCTCCTACACAAATAAAAACTGTAACAAAGCGGTTGCATAAACCAATCAGTCTGCAAAGGGGACGACTCTGCCATGCTTTATATCGTGCCGTGCCATCCGCTTTGCCTTGTTTATTACTTTACGAATAAATATTTTATCCTTTTTTGTCAGCTTGCTTTGGCCGGTATAGGTTATATAAAATCGCAGCCGGTCGGTCTTCGAGAAGTGTTTGCCCGGGGCCGAATAATATACTTGCGCAATATCTTTTATCTGAAATCGCCGCCGAAGGACGATTGGTCCAAAAACGCGCGCTAAATCAATCAGGTAGAATTCACCGTTATCACTATAGAATATGTGTGAAAGGTAGAGGTCTCGATGGCGATAATTTGTCTCGTGAAATTTTCTTATAAAGGCAGCCGATTGAACGATAAAGTTTCTTCGCAGTTTCAGATTTTCAATTGTAGCCGGCCCGTCGAAACAGTCAGGCAATTCTCGTTCTAAAGATTCGGCTTCCGGGATTTTTTCAGTGATTATAAAGCTTCTTGTCTCAAATAAGGTGCCCCATTGTTCGCCGTAAGAGATAACTTTCGGTGTGTTTATCCCTGCTGCTGTTAGTTTAGTTGCCGCCCCGAGCTCACAGAAAGCGCAGCTCCTTCGTTTGTGTTGCGAGAGCCAGTTCCTAAGCTGGACGAAAACCGGAGGCCGGTCATAGCGCTTCATAAATACTGTAGTTGAAGATGGCCGCTGCGGCGAATTTATTGCAAATTGCAAGCGAGTGCGGAACCGGGCAAGATTGCTTTTGGTTAGGTTCTCCGCTGCATCAAAAGAGAAGACCTCCTCGATGGAAGTTAAGCCTGATTTACTGAACGCTGTTTTATAATCGCTGTCTATGAAAAACGATTTTGAAGTTTCTATAAATTCTTGTTGGCTAAGAATTGTTGTATGTTTGCGATTGTTTTCGAGCAGCTCTTTTGCAGCCTCACAAACCATCTCCACGGTGATTGCCTCCATACATATATGTTCGCTCTTTTTACATTTTGGCTTGCTGCACGGAGCACAATAAACGTTACCGATTATTTGAATCTCATTTTCGTAATCGGTCTCTGTCCAGGCTGGGTTGGTCGGCCCGAAAAGCGTGATGACTTTACGACCCAGGGCTATGGCTATATGTCGTGGACCTGTATCGTTGCTTATTACCAAATCCGCGATTGAAAATAGTGCTTTTAATTCACCAAGGCTTATGGACATTTCTGCTAAGTTGATAAGTTTGTGCTTGCTTGAATTGCAGATTTCTTGGGCAATTTGTTTCTCAAGCGTCTCAGGCC
>JAIVYN010000178.1:0-8019 GCA_048635425.1 Candidatus Aegiribacteria sp. | reverse complement strand
AAAATCACAAAAAATGTTATTCGGGGGGGTGAAAAAACCGAAAAAATTATCGGTACCTGATGTAAACCAACAATATTTGAGGAAAACACTTATGAAGAAATTATTTTCGAGCAAATTAGCTTTGGCTGTTTTAGGATTATCAATAGCACATTGCCAGATGTTGGTCGCAAGGGCCCAAACAACAGTCGGTAGAGCCGGAGAAACAACCCGTCAGAGACAGTCTGTAGTTGAATCATCTGCTGAGACTTCAAATATCGTTGTTGCGATAACAGGTAATTATGTCATTACAAGGCAGGAGCTTGAGAAAAGACTGATGATGGAGCTTTACCCTCGTGGCTATGATAATTACAACGAGCAAGCTGAACCGGCTGATGCCGAAAAGGTGCTTATGAAAATGATAGCGGAAAAAGCTATGGTTACCGAGGCCCGCAAACTTGGGTTTCTCAAAGATGAATCGCTCGCGGAACAGATTAAACGATTCAAGGACAAACGGCTTGCAAACTTGTTGCTACAAAAACAGCTGCAACCCAAATTAACAGTAACAGAGTCCGAAATTCAACAAAAGATGAAAGCCGACCCCAAACTCGACCGGGCCAGGGCGGAAGCGATGCTTAAAAACACAAAAGGCCGCATGCTTTTTTACCAGTATTACAAACAAATATGCAAAAAGTTAAATGTGACAAAAAAAACTGAGAATTACCTCAAAGCGGCTCAAATCCACCAAAGATTGCTAACTAAACCGAAGAAACCGCGCAAAGTTCCTTTTATCCGCATCTATCAGGTAAAAGAGGAGCTGACCCCGGAAGAGAAAAACATTGTTCTGGCAACATTCGACAATGGAAAGATAACATTGAAGGACTGGTTCGATGCTTTGTGTAATAGCGCCCCGCCGAGCCGCCCGAAAGACCTTAATACTCCCAAGGGGGTTGACCGGTTGTTAGAGATGACTTTGAGGATGCCGCTTCTTATATCCGAGGCCGGGTCACTCGGACTTGATAATGATAAAAATCTATTAAAGCAGGTAAGAGAATACGAAGACACCAGGCTCCTGTCTAAAGTCAGGTCTGAAAAGTACAAGGAGATTAAAGAGCCAACGACTGATCAGATAATGATTTACTTCGGCAAGAATCAAGAAGCATTCAGAACAGACAGGACGCTCAAGATTGACCTCATCTGGTGTCAGGACCTTAAAACAACCCGGCAGGCAAAGGCTGAATTAGACAGCGACAAGGATTTCGAGTCGGTCAAACAGAAATATTCTTTGAATAAGAAAACCAAGCCGTTCAATACTTATCCCAGCGGCGAAGGATTGTTCTGGAAGGATTTATGGAAAGGCGACCCCAACGATATATTGGGGCCGATTAAAGGTTTTTACCAGCGCAGCATCAAGTGGCGAATCGTCAAAATCTTAGAAAAGAACCCCGGTAAAGTAAAAGGATATTCCGATAATATGGGGCAGCGCGCCAAAGAGAGAATAGTAAGCGAACAGAGAGATGCCCTGCTGGCCAAATACGGCAGCGAGCTGCTGAAGAAATATCCGTACAAAATCTATACCGAGAAAATCAAAGATATTGACCCGCTGGATATTCCCTAAGGAAAAATTAACTCGCTCCTCGGTTTTCAGTGAAAATCGAGGAGCGAGCATCCACTATCGAGCAGCACTTATCCTTTGAAGAACAATATAAAGACCAAAATACTCACCAGTGCTATCGCACCGGGTACCATGAAAATCTGACGCCACTGGAACTTCTCTTCTTTTCTGAATTTGTCCATTATGAAACCGGCGAACTGCGTGCCGAGGAAAAGGCCGACGCCTGTCGTGGCGGCAAAAAGCAAGGATTGAACAGAAGCTCGTATTTCATCTGAGGCCACGGTGTTAGCAAATATCTGGCCGACAATAACAAAGAGCACGTACGCCAATCCGTGGAATGATTGGGAAACAACAATCAGCCATCGCGGCTTCTCCTTTATGTAAACGATATACAACAACAACCAGAATGTAGCCCCTATAACCAAAGTCCATTTCGCTCCAAGACTTCCGAGCAAGAAGGCCATCAACAATAAAGTGGCTATTGCTTGCACGCCCTGTGCGACGGCCATTGAGGCGGGGACGTTTTTGCTGGGGATTCCCATATCTTGCATAAACTGGGCGGTGCCGAGGAAATAGAACTGCATAAGCCCGAAGAAAACCATCGAGACAACAATAAAAATAAGGAAGTTGAACTCTGTGAGCATACCCATAGCCTGAAGTATGGGAGCGGTGCCGGATTCAGCAGGTGGAGTATTGGGCATAAAGAAACATCCCACACCCATTATCACCGAGAGGATAGCAGCGAGATAGAGGCAGTCACGGCCCTGTTCACCGGTTTTGAACTTCCACCGCCAGCCAGTGAGAAAATAGCCGATAAGCGCCCAAGCGGCAGGTGCCCAGATGAAGATCCACTTGGAGTAAACTGCGGGATCGAGGTTGTTTTTGGCTAAGTGACTGAACAACAGGGAATTGACGAGCGGCAGTGTTGCAGCAAAGCACAAGCAGTAAAGAAGCATGACCACAAAAAGGCTTTTGAATGTTGTTTTACGCACGGCAACGAACATTAGAGCTGCGCCGATTAAGTGAGCAACGACAAGGATTGTCTCAGTGTTCACATACTTGTCAGCGAGCTGCCCGGACACCAATGGCATGAAGATGCAGGCTAATGGCAGTGTGGCGTAAATCCAGCCGGTCTGTTTGCCGGTCATTTTCAGCGGTCCCAGAAGTCGTGCGGCCAGTACCGGCATCCAGGCCCCCCAGATCGCGTACTCCATAAACATCGCGAAGCTCAGGGCGAAGTACAGTTTCCATTCCATTTTGTTCTCCTTATTTTATTTGTCCTTTATGCGTTATATTCTAACAGCCTTTCAGCAGCCAGCTTAATATCTCCGAACCTATCGTCGCCGGCTTCGCGCTCGATTGCCAGAACACCTTCAAAACCGATTTCTTCGAGCACATTCAAAAATGCCTCCGTCCCCACTTGGCCGTCACCCCAGGGGACCTCCGCGCCCCAGGTGCCTGGCTGGGTAGTTCGAGTCGCATCCTTAATATGGATGTGTTTTATCCACGGCGCCAGCACCCGCACCGCTTCGATGGGATTGCCCTTGTCATAAAGAATCATATTCGCAGGGTCAAAATTGACTCCAATCGCCGGATGATTCAATTCCTCCATAAAATGCTTCAGTTCCTCGGCTGTCTCCTGGCCAGTCTCCAACAACAGCATAATGTCCTTCTGACCGGCAGCATCGGCTAAACATTTGATACGGTCGTAAAATTTCTTCGTGTATGCCGGATCACTTTCATCGATAAAGCCGGCGTGCAGCGAGAGGTATTTGACACCGAGCTTAACCGTTACCTCAACGGCGCCCAGGAACAACCGGTGACTCTGCTCCCAGTATTCATCCGGTACAATTCCGCCTGTTATTTTTATGCTCTCTAACGTCGAGTAATCTTCCTGCGGAAAGTCTATCATTGTACAGCTTACAGTCCAGTTTTGCTTCTGCACGGCTGCGAGGTAATCGTCTCCCTTGTCTTCCAATGCAGCCCTGACTCCCAGGTGCACGTGTTCAATTCCAATTTTATCCATTGCATCTGCTACGCCGGCAACGTCTGTTTGCAGCGACCAGGTGCAAATCCCTATAGGCCAATCCTTACATTTCATTGTGCTATTCTCCAATTCAAATCTTTTCTTTCTTTACTTAGCTAAGCGGAAAACAAAAATCGACAATGTCACCCCTGCGAAAGCAGGGGTCCAGAGCGAAAAAGCTGGATTCCCGCTTTCGCGGGAATGACAACTACTGTTTCCACAACAGGAATTATCTAATCGAGACCTTTTCCATTTTTGCGGCGGATTCCTTCTCCGCCGACACGATTCTAACCGAATCCCGTGACTGCTCCAGGGTTGTTATTTCCTCGACCTTTTCTCCTCTTACGGCTTTTGCAAAATGCGCTATCTCCAGGAGCCAGCCGTCCCCTTCCTGCACTTCGGGAGTGAAAGCCTCACCTTCAGCCGGACAAACCCTAAACGCCGGCTCCCGTGTCAAATCATAGACAATCGTCGCTTTGGCCAGCACAATGTTAAAGCTCATCTCGAACCCAAACGTCGGCATCATTGCCCAGCCGCCTTCTGCGGTTACTACCTTATCATCATCATAGAGATACTGTGTAACTATATGTAGCAGACCTCCGCCGGGGCCTTTTGCTCCAAAACTGCAAACCGCCCGCGGCACCCCGAAAAGATACTGCACAAAGTCCGTGTCGTGGATGTGCAGGTCTAAGGCCACTCCTCCACTGCGTTTTTCGTCCAAAAACCAGTTGTCTATGCTCCAGGTTGGGGCCGCTCCCAGGCGTTGAAACGTCGCTGCAATGACCCTGCCGTACTCTCCGCTGTCAACTATCTGCTTTGCTTTGGCGTATTCGGGCCAAAATCGTACGCAGTGTCCGATTTGCATCACCTTTCCGCTGCGTCCGGCCTCTGCAATCATCCGCTCACAGTCTTCGACGTTTAGTGCCATCGGCTTCTCGCAAAAAACGTTGACTCCCGATGCCAATGCTCTTATCGAAAAGTCCGCGTGCAGAGACGTCGGCAGTGTAATCGAAACGGCATCCAGCTCGGCACTTTTGAGCATTTCCTCGAAATCCGTGTATAACCGCAGACTGCTGAAATCAACCGCCTCTTCCGTGTCTCCGATGTTCCCCACCGCTCTTTTCGTATCTTCTACTATGTTCGGATTTACATCACAAACTGCCACAACTTCAGTACCTTTCAGGGCCTTCCAGCACTTGTAGTGCGTTTGCCCCATAAATCCAAATCCTGTTATGCCCACTCTTAGCATCTTCGTAAACCTCCATTTGTTCGGTTATTAAAGGCTTCTGCAAAATTGCAGGTTAGGCATACTTTGGAAAGAAAAAAACGTTTTTTGTTTTTTTCTTTTCAAACAGTAAGCTCTTGCACAATGAACAGTTACAGGATTACTTAAGAAAATCAAAAAAACAATTTTCTTAAATAATATATGCCTAACCTGCAATTTTGCATAACACATTCGACTATTAACCATTCCTTTATTCGCTCTGCAATAACAGCGACTCGCCCATATATTTCACTGGTTCAGAATTTTATCAGAAACAGTCACGTACTCAAACATATTTCTCTAAATTTGTGAAGTATAAATTCCACTTAATTCGGCCTCTTGCGCAGCAAATGATTGATATTTTGGATACGGGCCTTAAAAGGGGGATGTGATGAAAAATAACTACCGAGGTCGAGTTTGCCGACAGGCGGGCTCAGCGTGCCTAAACGCGAAAGTAACTGCACGCAGGCGCCGGCGTCATAACCGGCGGCGGCAACCAGACGCACTCCCAGCTTGTCGGCTTCGGACTCCAGGTCCTGGGAATATGCACTTTCAAGGAATTGCACACCTACCTTGCGCAGCCAGCCGGCAAGAACGCCGCGAATGGGTGCAGTCCTGGATGCAGTAGCAATGGCTGAATTGCTGATGATACGGGCCATTGAATGGCCCCGGATGACGTGGCCCATCTCATGTCCGAGGATGAACGCAACCTCGCTCTGGTTCCACCGGCATAGTTCCATCAGCGAGCGGGTGACAAAGATGAACCCGCCCGGCAGAGCGAACGCATTAGGTTCGGCGCCCTTAACGGCTTCAAAACTGAATTTACGGGACTTATTGGCGACGCAGGCAGCCAGACGACGGCCAACTTCGTTCAGTATTTGTTCGGCTTGCGGTTCCAGGTCAGGTTCCAGCTGACGCCTGATTTCGCGTGCCAGGTCCTGGCCAACCTCATGCTCAACTTTAATAGCGTCAGCCTCACTGCCGACGATTGATTGCCAGAGCCACTTGGCCTTGCGAACTTTTGGCCCGACCTTTTTGCCCAAATTGTAGAACAAACCACTCACCTTCTCAGGTCTCCTTAATCAGTCACCCCGGCCGGATTCAGACTCAGGATAAATGAGAGTGCTGGGACTCGAACCCAGGACCTACGGCTTAAAAGGCCGTTGCTCTACCAATCTGAGCTACACTCCCAAGTCATAAGTTTTGATTACATAGCACTTTCAGATTTCCTTGTCAATAAAAATGTTGATTTAGCTGGATTTCATAGGTGCTGTTTGTTACACGTAGAATGATGTAAGGTCTTTACGAAGTCTGTCAGCACAATTTTTGCTCTTTCACTTACATCCTTTTTTTAATCTTTAAAGTCTTCTGCAAAACTGAGGAGGCCCTTCGGGCACTTTTATTCACTGCCTGTTAATGACATCTAGCGCGATTTGTGTGTTGTTGTGGTTTGGTTGGGGGGCAGCTTTGCTCGCCACTCCTCGGCCTTTTCCGCCTTGCCCCAGGTTTCGTAAAGGTCGATTAGGCTGTTCCATGAATCCAACGTGTGTGGGTGCTCATCTCCAAGTTTGAGGCGTCGGCCTTCGACTGCTTCGAGCAGCAGTTGCTCTGCCTCATCATAGCGACCTTGCTCTCTGTATAGAACAGCCAGGTCGTTTTTGGATTCCAGTGTGTCCGGATGATCGTCACCTAACTCGCGCTGCCTGCCCTTCAATGCCTCATCAAATAGTATCTCTGCTTGGTCGTATTGATTCTGCTTTGCGTAAAGTACAGCACGCGCATTCACCAAGCGAAGCGTTAGCGGGTGGTGCTCGCGGAATCGTCGGCGAGCTATGGGTAGGGCCTCGCTCAATAGAATTGTCGCATCCTCGTATCGGCCTCGATCTATGTAGAGGCAGACAAGGACCTGAATGGACTTCAACGTGAAGAAGTGTCCGTCGCCATGCTTTAGGCGCAGCGTCTTCAATGTCTTGTTAAGAAGCGGCTCTGCTTTATCGTACCGGCCCTGCTCTCTATACATATTGGCAAGATACGCAGTGTAGACACTCACAGGCCAATCGGCATTGGCCATTGTCTCCACAAAAAGCTGCTCCGCTTCTTCATATCGTCCCTGGGCTGTGTACACACGCGCAAGGTTGCACTTGAGATACGGAAACAGATTGAAACGCTCTCCGCCCACCTCATACCAGGCTTTCTCTAACTGTAACGCTTTGTTGAACAATAATTCCGCTTCCTCATATTTGCCCAAGTAACACAATGTCGCGGCAAGCCCATTCATGGTACCCGCTGGATGTTCCACGCCATGTACACGCTGTTCGATTCTGAGATTCTTGGCAAAGCAGTGCTCCATGTCATGATACCGACCCTGTTCCTCGTAAACAAAGTAGGCAATTCCAGCCCGTGCCCGTAGTGTATCCGGATGCTCATCCCCAAGGTGCTGCTGGTAGAGTCGAATAGCATGTAAGTAGTGCTGCTCACCCTTTCTAAGCTCACCGATCCCGCCATAGATTTTGCCCATCGTCTCACAAAGCGATGCCTCAATGAGTGGCTTGTCTTTGAACTTGCTCTCAAGGCCTTCAGAAGCTGCATCGAGAGCAAAACTCAGGGTCGCTTCGCCAATCCTTGCTCTGGACGCTGCGCCCAGAACATCATTCTTAAGAAAGTCAGCAATGAGCTGAGCCTCAGCATGGGCGCGAGTCTGGCCAATGGCAAAGATTGTAGAAACCACAACGCCTGCAATAAGCACAACCAGCACCGCGGCAATACCGCCTACCAACATGCGGTTTCGTCGCACAAACTTCTTCAATTTATAGCCTGTGCCCGGCGGACCGGCGATCAAAGGCTCGCCGTTTAAGTAGTTCTCGATATCGTCGGCGAGTTCAGAGGCCGAGCGATAACGCTCGGCGCGGTCCTTGCGCATCGCCTTGAGAGGAATCCATTCGAGTTCTTTGCGAAGATGTTTCGCCAGGGTTTGGATTTCCATTCGCCGATTTTGTGCGATGGCCGTGGCCTCGTCGCCGAGTTTGGTCAAACGGGTGCTCGGTGTCTTGGGATCGGTTTCACGGATAACCTGCCGAATATGCTCAATTCCGCCTTCACGAAAGGTTGTGGAATCAAACGGCAATAGATCGGAAGAGC
>JAIVYN010000177.1:0-8112 GCA_048635425.1 Candidatus Aegiribacteria sp. | reverse complement strand
ATCTAGGATAACCCCATCCACCGATTGCTATATCTCCGAGATTATCACCATTGAAGTCAGCTATTACCGCATTCATTATGAGATTACCTGGTTCCTCTCCTGTAAAAGTCTGGTCACATGTGTTATCCATTGAGGACTTTGTATTACCATAAAAGAGGTAGGTCCGACTATGTTGACAGAGCCGATAGTAGTCGTATGCAGTGACAATGATATCCCCATAGCTATCATTATTCACATAGCCAACCTCCACACAATCCCCGCCAAGAGTGGCGGTGACATCCGCTTCGCCGTTGAATGTCAAATCCGCAATGTTGTCAAAGGTCGCACGGTCGCTCCCCCAATAGAGATAAACTCGGCCTTGCATAGCGCCGGCAGGCCACTTACGGGCACCGATAAGGACATCTGCGTAACCATCATTGTCAATATCAAACAGGGCCGCACAGACCCCAAAATCATCCCCGATGGACTCGCCAGTAAAGACCACGTCGGGGATCGTGTCCATACTTGTGCCAGGCCCCCCATAGTAGAGATAGGCCCGGCCTTGGGTTTCATTCCAGTGACGGCTTGATATCACTATATCGCCATAGCCATCACCGTCCACATCTGCGATCTTATTCTGGTGATATAGACAACGGCCAAATAGCTCACCTTCCTGCTCACCGTCAAATATCTTGTCAGGCTTTGTATCCATCGGATTTCCACCGTAGTATAAGTAAACCCGACCTGTGAGATTGTTATAGTAAGTGGCAGCCACAAACACATCTTCGTACTCATCATTATTGATGTCACCCACAGCTATCGAGCGACCAAATCTACTCTGTACCGTCTCTCCATCAAGTGTCAAATCAGCATTATGATCCATATGAGGACCACTGTAATATACATAAACCCGTCCCTGAAAATCTTTGTAGCCCGGGGCTCCTACAATCACATCGTCGTAACCATCGCCGTTAAAATCCCCTATCGGACCAACTTCCCCAAAATAGTCGCCAGGATTTTCTCCTGTGAGGACTATGTCAGGAACCCCATCCATGTCTCGACCCCCAAAATACAAGTAGACTCGACCTTGGTTATTGTTATACCGAGAAGCTCCAACTGCTAAGTCATCGTAACCATCTCCATTGACATCACCGGCGAAATTGTAACTTCCAAACGTATCGCCCGGGTTCTCTCCCATAAGAACAAGGTCAGGGACTGGATTTATCCCTCCTTCACCGGTTGAAGAGAGCATTACTTTCTGTGTTCCTATCTCCAAGCCAGTAGCAATGTCAGTCAGTGTGACCTCCACGGATTCACTGCAGTTACCTTGATTTTCCACACTGACTACCACGGAGACAGTATCTCCTTTTACGCACGTTGAAGGCACTGACACACCAGTAACAGCAATATCGTGAGTCTGTTTGCGCTCTTGTTTTAGGGGGGGGTTCGAGCTGTCCGGGGTGGGCAATTCATCGCCACAACCATAAATCCAAATGACCAGCAAAAATACCCCTCCAATTGGACATATCGCTTTCATGGTTACTCCGAATAGCACTCTTTCCTTAATTTCTTTTCTGGCACTGTTGTGTGTTTATTTTACAAGCAGGCTTTTGCCGGTCATTTCCTTTTGTAACGGTCTTTTTCATTGAAAAACGAAATATCGGCATAGCCTGCATATATTTTGGCTGAGTGTTTTGCACCTTTTGGTATGAAAACGCGGTCTCCTTTTGTATAAGTTCGCTTAACTCCTTCGATTACCAAATCTATCTTGCCTTCCAAAACCACGCCCCATTGGTCTTCATGGGAATGCTCCGGGACCTCAACATCCTCATCAAACTTCCAGAAAACAATCTGGTGATTTTCTGATTGCGAAAGATAAGCCTTTGCCCCACGTAGAGGAACATCCGCTTGGGGTAAGCTTCTTATAGGTTCAGGGAATACTTCTAACATAAGATTCTCCATTCCGTGAACTTTTATTAAATACTCTTTTGCGTCAGTTTTCTATCAGGCTTTTGCCGGTCATTTTCTCCGCCTGCGGTATAAAAAGGCAAAATCACCTGGCTCTGGCAATTTTTAGTGCCTGTTTGGCTCAGGCATAGAATTATCATAACAAACAATTTTATCACATAGAGGGATATAAGTTTTCTGAATCTCTATTTTTTCTTTTGTATGACTTCGTAATTATTTTCTATTATCGCTCTAAACGAGTCAGAAACAGCGTTATAATCCACCACGTCAACTCTAAACGGCAAATCTGATTTCTCAAATGCTTCTCGCAAAAGCATTTTGACCCTCCGCTTGATTCTGGCTGTTCCCACAATCACGATGTCAACGTCGGAATAATCCTTCGCCGTCCCGCCAAACCTTGAGCCAAACACACGAACCTCACACTCACCGACATACTCGGCAAGTATGCCTTTTATTGTTTCCAGATGCTGCGGAGCAATATCAAGCATTACGCTCCTTTAACGCTTCGAGCAGTTTTTTTGCATCGGCAAGAAAAATACGCGATGTCTCGAAAACATCATCCGCCGTATCCTCATTATAAGTATGAGCTGTTTCGTTTCTGGCATCGTGATATTCCATCCACTGGTCAACATCCGAAATCAGCCGATTTTCTGCGCTTAATCTGAACAGCTCCCGCCTTGTTACGCCGTCAACATAAGTCGAGCCGACATTGATTCCAAGCCACCGCCTCATAAACTTCCAGCACAATTCATAAGTGAATTCAAACTTCTGAATACCCCCCGCTCTGATAGCGTCTTTCGCATCGTCGTCCAGGCCGGCAGCCAACTCCTTGTTTTCAGCAACTTTTAACGTTTTTTCCAAAGACTCAATGGCCTTACAGAGACTGCTTAAATCGAGTTTCATTACTATCTACTCCTTATTTCGCAAGCAGCGATTGGCCGGTCATTTCCTCGGGTTGCGGCAGGCCCATCATCTCCAGCAGGGTAGGCCCTATGTCGGCTAATCTGCCGCCTTCGCGGAGCTCGCAGCCTTTGTAGCGTTTGTCGAATATGACTAACGGTACGTCGCCAATAGTGTGGGCGGTGTGTGGATTGTCCGGGCTGCCGTCTATCATCTTTTCGAAATTACCGTGGTCGGCGGTGATTATAGCTGCCCCGCCCAGAGCTTTGACCTTGTCCAATATCCTGCCCACGCATTCGTCAACCGCCTCAGCCGCTTTAATCGCTGCGGACAATATGCCGGTGTGGCCGACCATGTCCGGATTGGCAAAATTGACCACTACCACATCGTATTTGTTGGTGTCAAGTCTTTCCAGTACAACGTCAGTAACCTCGTAAATGCTCATCTCGGGCTTTAGGTCGTATGTTCGAACTCGCGGCGAAGGCACAATTTGCCGGTCTTCACCACTGAACGGTTTTTCGGTATAATCGTTGAAGAAGAAAGTAACGTGCGCGTATTTTTCCGTCTCGGCACAGCGAAATTGCTTCAGACCCAGTGAACCCCAGTACGCCCCCAAGATATTTTTCATCTTCGGCAGCTTTGGAAACGCCACCGCCGCAGGTATCGTGGCGTCGTATTCGGTCGTACAGACGAAATATATATCTGGTTTGGTTGTTCTGGCAAATTCTTTGAAGTCCGGCTCAACGAACGCTCGTGTAATTTCGCGGGGCCTATCGCCGCGGAAGTTGAAGAATATTACACCGTCACCGTCGTCGATAGTGGCCAGTGGTTCGTTGTCTTCATTGACAATGCACGTAGGCTCAATAAACTCGTCGGTTACTTCTTTTTCATAACTTTTGGCAACCGCCTCTGCCGCGCTGACTGCTTTGATACCCTTGCCTATCCTAATACATTCATAAGCCTTTTGTACACGCTCCCACCGGCTGTCGCGGTCCATCGCATAGAATCTGCCCATAACGCTTGCGATTTTGCCTACGCCTATTTCCCTGGCCTTTTTTTCAATATCGGCTATGTATCCTGCTCCGCTGTCCGGCGGTGAATCCCGGCCGTCTGTGAATGCGTGGATAAAAACATCCTTTACGTTGTTTCTTTTTGCTAATTCGAGCAGGCCGTAGAGATGGTCTAACAGCGAGTGTACCCCGATGTTACTGCACAGGCCCATAACGTGCATTTTGCCGTTGTTGTCTTTCACGGATTTGATTAAATTCAGAAATTCTTTATTCTCGAAGAAGGAGCCGTCGCGAATAGTTTTGCTGATTCTTACGGATTCCTGGGGGACGATTCTGCCGGCGCCGATATTTTGATGTCCTACTTCGCTGTTGCCCATCGTGCCGTCCGGAAGGCCCACGTCTTCGCCGCTGGTGTGGACAAGGCAGTTTGGATACTCGGCCATCAGCATATCATCTACAGGAGTATTTCCACACTTGACGGCGTTATATTCATCTTCATCGCTGTTTGGGTTGTGACCCCATCCGTCGCGAATGATTAATACAAACGGCTTATTTTTCAAAGTTACTTTTTGTTTCGCCATAAAAAAAGAACCTTTCAATCAATAGCAATAAAGACGAGGCATAACCTCGTCCATACCTTGGAGTCCCGTCGAATTAGGCTAATATGATATGAGGCTGCGTTAAATATGTCAAACTTTTAGATAAAACGCTTCAAAAACAGGGTATGGCCAAACACAATTATCTGCCCTTTTGATTATTCCAGAGTAGAACCTGCAAACGCTGAGAAAATGCAAAGCCGGTATGTTTGCACATTTCAGCTACCATTGGTGATTTGGCTAAAAGTTCATCTCTTGTAGCTGCCTGCGGCATCAGCATTACCTTTTCTGAATCGACATTTCCAAGTTTCTCCAAGGTCTGCTGGATTTCGGGTAAGTCGGCCTGTGAATCGACGACAAATTTGAGTTGAAATTGATAGCTATCAATCAACTTGCACAAGACGGCTATGTCCAGGCGTGAATCTTCGTGAATGGAGGCAAGTTCAGGGTCGGTCGGCGCCGAGTTGCTCAATTTCGGGCTGATACTCATCAAGTCACAGGCCAAATCCGGCATAAATGCTATTCCTGCGGTTTCGATTGTTATATGTTTGTCGGCGGCTTTTAGCTCCTGTACTAACTTCGGCAGGTCCGAATTTGTCATCGGCTCGCCACCGGTTATTACAATGAACCTGCAGGGCCATTGCTTAATAGTTTGTGCGATTTTGTCGACGCTGTAATCTTGTCCTGCTTTTTGGTCCCAGGCATATTTTGTATCGCACCACTTACATCGCAAAGGACAACCGGCAAGACGCACGAACACGCTGGGAACGCCGGCAAGGAAACCTTCGCCCTGTAAGGAATAAAATATTTCGTTCACTTTCATTTCGACATTCTTTATTCGATATTCGTTATTCGGTATTCAATAGGATCTTCAAGCCCTGCTTCGGCAAAGCCCTTTAATCTTAATCTGCAGGAGTCACATCGGCCGCAGCTTCTGCCCTGCTGGTCCGGGTCGTAGCAACTGTGCGTCAGGGAGAAATCGACGCCGAGCTTTGTGCCGGCAAGGATGATTTCGGCCTTTGTCATATCTATAATCGGGGTGTGTATTTTGTATCGGCCCTTACGCTCAACTACCGCTGCGGTTGCGAGGTTGGTGGTTTTCTCAAAGGCGGCGATAAACTCAGCCCGGCAGTCGGGATAGCCGCTGTAGTCGGTTGTGTTGACGCCGATAAAGATGTCAAAGGCACACAGCACTTCGGCCCAGGCAAGTGCGTAACTTAAAAATATCGTATTGCGGGCAGGCACATAGGTAGGTGGAATTCGAGAGCTTGCCCTGAGCGCAGACGAAGGGTGTTTATCTAAATCGGCTCTGTCCTTAGGTACTTCAATAGTTGAGTCGGTCAGGGCTGAGCCGCCGAACTGAGCTAAGTCAATATCGATTATGCGATGCTCAATCGTTCCCAGAGATTCGGCTATTTTCTTTGCGGCTTCGATTTCTCGCTTATGTCGCTGACCATAACGAAAGGTCAAGGCGTAGCACTCAAAACCTTCACTGCCGGCTATGGCCAAAGTTGTAGCTGAATCAAGGCCGCCGCTGAGCAGAATTACCGCTCTTTGAGCCACTGTTTTTCTCCATAAGAACTTAGATTCACGATTTCCCCGATATCTTGTTTCGACTGGTCACTGCCCTTTGGGCCAGGGGTAATCATTTGAACCCGCCACTTTTTCTACAGGCCCGGGTGGTAGAGTTTTCTGCCATTTCAAGAGTTGTTGTGACAGTTTTTTTACTACGGCAGGGTGATTCTCGGCAACGTTATCCAGCTCTGTCGGGTCCTTAGGAATATCGTATAATTCGATTCGGCTGCGGTCGGGATTCATCAGCAGCTTCCACTTTCCGTCACGAATGGCTAACATCGGACATTTGTGAACCATATCGCCGAAAATTCGGAATCGCCATTCCCACATCAAAGGTTTGCTGCGCCGCTTAGGTTTACCGAGCAGGGCAGCGGACATATCCTCACCATCAGGTTTGAGGTCGCGTGGAACTTTGGCGCCGGCTAAACTGCAAACAGACTCAAGCCAATCAACACCGGCGATAATAGTTGTGTCGTCAACCCTGCCGGCCGGCGTATGGCCGGGCCAGCGAACGATAAAGGGCATACGGATGCCGCCTTCGTATATACTTCGCTTTCGCCCTCGAAAAGGCCCCGTACTGCCGATGCCACTATGGACGGCGTTGCGAATGTCCAGGTCTTCGGGGCCATTGTCACTGGAAAAGGCAATCAGTGTGTTATCGCCCAGCCCAAGCTCGTCGATTTTCTTAATCAGTCGGCCGACCTGGTTATCCAGGTCAGAGATAGAAGCATAGTAAATCTGCTTTACGCCCCTGTATGGGACAGCTCTGGCCGCATATCGCTGGTAAGGTTTCATCTGTTCGTCGGTGGGATGGAGCGTAGCGTGCGGGACAAGCGTCCATACGTTTACATAGAAGGGCTTGTCGCGGTTCTTTTCTATAAACTCAATGGTCCTGTCAACGATCTGGCCGGTGGACTTGGCGCGGAAATACGGGTCGGACGTACCTTCGAGCTGCGGACCGGAAGAAGACCTCGTACAATGCTCATCAATACCGTAATCGCCGGGCGTCGGAGAGCCGTCACCGGAGCCGAGGTGCCACTTTCCGAAATGACCGGTTGTATAGCCCGCATTCTTGAGCAGCCCTGTCACGGTATGTGCCTTGGGATCGAGCCAGTTCGGCATTGCACGTGCCTTGTTTTGCTTACCAGTTGCGAAATGGCCGTGAACACTGTGGCGTGACGGGAAATGGCTGGTCATAATCGACGTTCGCGATGGTGAGCAGACCGAGCCGTTGACATAGAATTGTGTAAACAATGTCCCTTTCTTCGCGAGCTCATCCAGGTTGGGTGTTTTTATCTGGCGATTTCCGTAACAGCCAAGGTCTCCCCAGCCTAAGTCGTCGGCGAAAATAAAGACAAAATTGGGCCTTTTGCTTTTTGCTGCGGGGTTAGCAGCGAAAGCACAGGATGGCAGAGTTAATCCCGCACCAATTGAGCTTAGGCTTACACCTAATTGGTGCGGGACTGCCGCTGCACCCAAAGTAGCTAAAAATTGTCGTCTGTTCATAAAAGCATTTTACCGACTTGGCCAAATGCTGTCAATCCGCAGAATGCCTGACGGCAAAAGCAAAAAATACTTGTCCTGAGCGAAGCCTGCCCTGAGCAGAGCCGAATGGGTCGAATGGAAGCGATTTTTGTATATGTCCTGAGTTCTACCGAAGTAGTCGAAGGATTTATTTGGGGGCCAATTAAAAAACCGCCCTGGCATTGTCGGGGGTTGCTTGCCCTGGAGCTTGTCCCCGGTGTATGCTCACTTGCTTTTCTGTCGGGGGCCAGGGCCTCCGCCTCGTTTAGCCCCGGGTTCCACCCGGGGTCCGCTCACACCAGAGATGTACCAATCAACCAATATGAAATCGCAAATCACAAATCCGAAATCCCCTTCCCCCCTACCCCACCCCGATTAGCCCCGCCACCTGTGGGCGGGGTTGTCTTTGTATTTCGCACCACTTGCACTTGACTCTTCACGAGATACGAAATATTAAATGCTACATATGCTTCTGAGTTTACCCTGAGCGTAGTCGAAGAGATATTCTTTTTTCCCTTTGACTTTTAAGGTCTATTACGCTATTCTTTGCCTTCAACACG
>JAIVYN010000176.1:0-8137 GCA_048635425.1 Candidatus Aegiribacteria sp. | reverse complement strand
GCCCCAAAAGCCTCGGCCTTGGTATTTTGCTGGTAGGTAAATGAACCGCTGCCCACCCAGGATGGGTCGAAGTACCTGCCCCAAAGCTCCTGCAGATATTTGGCCTTGGTCAGTCCCATTGTACCTTCTAAAAGTGTCGTTGGCACAGGTCCATCTTGCGGCATAATCACATCGTACCTCAATGTATTGCTTGAGACTATTTCCGCCCATTCAATGCAGAAAACGCCAATCGGCCCGTCGGACCACATTTTGCCTTCATTCGTACCGTAGCTCTTTTCGAGCATATAAACTCCCGCGTAGCCTAAAGCATTTTCGTAGCCGGCAGCCCAAGCCTCAATTAGGTCACTGGCTCCATGACCGGTAAATGCTATATCCACAGTACCAACAGGGGTGGCTGTTGCTGCGGACGGAAGAACCAGAACAGCCGATGCACAGAAAACTACTGATATTAACAACTTCAACTTCATCATTATCCTCCCTCAATATTTCGTATTGCGTATCCGCCAAACAGAAGCGGACTTGTCAGTATCGTATTGCGTTTTTGTTTTGCGCGATACGCATCACGCAATACACACGACGATTCTTCTACGCGATACGCGTCACTCAATACGCACGACGACATTTAACTTGGGTGCTCAATTGGGGAAATTTGAGAACCCCCCATTCCGATTTTGATCACCCCCCGGAACTACTTATTACAAAAATAATTTTATCCTATTTGCCTGCAAAAGTCAAGAGTTTTTAACAGCAATACCGCCGGATGGATGAATTTTTATTGGAGTGTCCCCTGCCTGACCAAAAACAAAATAGTTTTAGGACTTAACAGCCATTAGACCGGTAATTAGCTCCGGATTTTTACGCTAAGCCTGTCCTGAAGCAAAAAAGCCTGCCCTGCTTGTCCCGTACCAAATAGGCTCCTGCCGTCATTTAGTGCGGGAAGCGCAGCCGAATGGGCCTGCCCTGAGCCCGTTCGGCTACGCTCAGGGTAAACTCCGTCGAATGGGTCGAAGGAATCGCGTTTTTTAGCTCAACTATTCAAGTGTTTTTTTCGGATAGCAGGGATAATCTAAAAGTGACACGACGGAAGGAGTGGAGTATAGAAGGAAATTATTGAGATGTTCGGTTTGTTTGCAGAATGGATATGGCTGGTAAAAAAATTGGGAGCTGACCGTGTGGTGACCAGCCCCCCAAATAGAAGAAAGGAGTAGTATTATGTTAGCAATTAAACGGGCAATCACTCAAACCCGTTTTAGGCTCTATCCGCTATATCTCACAAACAACAAGCATAGCATAAGCGAAAAAACATATCGGACTCTTTAAGGCCCCCTGCTTGTTTTCCCCTCACTTATGCTCGCTCTACATATATTATACCTGATATTTGACTAAATGCCAAATGCAATTTTCAATTTTCTTACAATGCCACATTTAGTTCCATTCAACTACGGCATAGATGCAATCTACCAATGTTTTTCTCTTGATAACGTCGTTATTGTTTCTGACTTGCAGTTGAAGGGAATTGACCTTTTCGGGCGTGTCCACGAGACTTGTTACGTCCCATAAGTCTGTCGCCTCATTTGGTTCTCCTTCGTACACAGGAGCATTTATTGAGGCCCAGATCTCCGGATTATTCGGCCAGCCTGTGCCGGCGGCCCATTGTAATTTTCCGGCGGGAAATTGTTTTTGCTCGAAGTGTTCCACATAAACAACGACCGATGCTATTTCAACACCTGCGGGAATAGATACATCTGAAAAATCATAGGATGTGTATAAGCCGGAGTCGGTTTCCCCCCTGTTGTCGTCACTGGCCAGGACGATGCCGCTTTTGCAGGCTGCTGATAATATTGTTTTGCATTTTTTGTTGCAGTCATCTGTTGTGCTCAAGACAGTTGTCACCGGCGTGCTTGGCAGAGAAGCTGCGATGGTAAATGATTGGGTCTGAGAAGCTGGAACACTGCCGTTATCTATGACCTTGACCGCCACATCATTGGCCCCCGCCTGGGCACTCGCCGGTGTCCACTCTATCAAGCCGGTAGCTGCATCTATGGTCATACCTGCCGGTTTTATGGTTAAGGAGTAAGTAAGCGTATCTCCTGCATCCGGGTCCGTGGCATCAACATCATAAGTATATAATGCGTCCACTGTAGCTTTGGTTAGAGGTGTTGAAGTAAAACTCGGCGCATCATTGACCGCCTTGACCTTAACATTCACCGTGGCCGTATTAGTTCCGTCTTTGCCGTCATAGACAGTATAGGTGAAAGAATCGCTGCCGCCAAAGTTCGCCTTGGGGGCATAGCGCAACGTGTTATCAGTATCAATGCTGACAGAGCCGTTCTTGGCCTGAGTAACAGCGCTTATTTTAAGCGGGTCATCATCAACATCGGTATCGTTCGCTAACACATCAATCTCTACTATCGGCATGTCCTCATGCGTCCACACACTGTCGTCATTGGCCGTCGGCGCATCATTGACTGCCTTTACCGTTATTGACACGGTTGCAGCCGCGCTGTCCGTCCTCTTGTCGCTGACCTTGAAGGTAAAGCTGTCCGACCCGTTGAAATTCGCCATTGGCGAATATCTCAGCCTTGGCGCTGTCCCGCTCAGCCTCCCCTGGGACGGCCCTTTTACCACACTGTAGCTCAGCGAATCTCCGTCAGGGTCATTACCCGATAAGGTAATCGATACCGATCTATCCTCCTGCGTCGTCACCC
Organism: Candidatus Aegiribacteria sp.; assembly: GCA_048635425.1. Lineage (GTDB taxonomy): Bacteria > Planctomycetota > Phycisphaerae > Sedimentisphaerales > Anaerobacaceae > NIOZ-UU13. Next base: position 5,429 of record JAIVYN010000176.1, on the reverse strand, counting down.
TCTCATCATTGGCCGTCGGCGCATCATTGACCGCCTTTACCGTTATTGAGACGGTTGCAGCCTCGCTGTCCGTCCTCTTGTCGTTGACCTTGAAGGTAAAACTGTCCGACCCGTTGAAATTCGCCTTTGGTGAATATCTCAGCCTTGGCGCTGTCCCTCTTAAGCTCCCGTTAGACGGCTTCGTTACCACACTATAGGTCAGCATATCACCATCGGCATCGCCACCCGCTAAGGTAATCGACACCGATCTATCCTCCTGCGTCGTCACCCTCTCATCATTGGCCGTCGGCGCATCATTGACTGCCTTGATAGTTATTGATACGGTTGCAGCCGCGCTGTCCGTCCTCTTGTCGTTGACCTTGAAGGTAAAACTGTCCGACCCGTTGAAATTCGCCTTTGGTGAATATCTCAGCCTTGGCGCTGTCCCTCTTAAGCTCCCGTTAGATGGCTTCGTTACCACACGATAGGTCAGCAAATCACCATCGGCATCGCCACCTGCTAAGGTAATCGACACCGATCTATCCTCCTGCGTAGTCACATTGTCGTCGTAGGCCATCGGCGCATCATTGACCGCCGTTACCCTGATTGACACCGTTGCAGCAGCGCTATCCACTTTCTTGTCGCTGACCTTGAAGGTAAAGCTGTCTGACCCGTTGAAATTCACCTTTGGCGAATATCTCAGCTTTGGCGCTGTCCCGCTCAGCTTCCCATGGGAGGGGCCTTTTACAACACTGTAGCTCAACGAATCTCCGTCGCGGTCATTGCCAGACAAGCGAATCGATATCGGCTTGTCCTCCTGCGTCCTCACACTATCATTATTGGCTGTCGGTGTATCATTGACCGCCTTGACCTTAACATTCACCGTAGCTGTATCAGTTCCGCCTTTGCCGTCACTGATGGTATAGGTGAAAGAATCGGTGCCGCAAAAGTTTGCCTTCGGACTATAGCTCAGCGTGTTATCAGCGTTGATAGTTACCGAACCGTTTCTGCCCTGAGTAACAGCAGACGTCGTGAGCTGGTCGTTATCGGCGTCGGTATCGTTCGCCAGCACATCAATCGCTTCTATCGGCGTGTCCTCCCGCGTCCTCGCACTGTCATCTTTGGCGCTCGGCGTGTCGTTGGCCGACATTATTGTAATTGACACAATTGCATCATCGCTCTGGGCCGTCTCATCGCTGACCTTGAAAGTAAAACTGTCTGACCCGTTGAAATTCGGTTTTGGCGTATAGCTCACGTTTGGCGCTGTCCCGCTCAGACTTCCGTGGGACGGACTTTCTACAACAGTGTAGCTCAACTCATCTTCGTCGGGGTCACTGCCCTCTAAGGTAATCGATACCGGCGTGTCTTCCTCCGTCGTCACACTGTTGTCCTTGGCTGCCGGCGGGTTGTTCTGTACCGTTGCACCGACGTAACTGGCTGTCGGCGGGTCGTTGACCGGCTTCAGCGTAATCGAGACGGTTGCTGTAGCGCTGTCCACCGTCCCGTCGTTGACCTTGAAGAGAAAGCTGTCTGACCCGTTGAAATTCTCATTTGGCGTATAGGTCAGATTTGGCCCCGTCCCGCTCAGGCTTCCGTGGGATGGACCTTTTACCACGCTGTAGCTCAGCGCATCCCCGTCAGGGTCACAGCCGGCTAAAGTAATCGACACTAACGTGTCTTCCTGCGTCGTTACACTGTCATCATTAGCTGTTGGCGAGTCATTGACCGCCTTTACCATGATTAACACGGTTACAGGAACGCCGTCCACCGTCCCGTCGTTGACATTGAAGGTAAAGCTGTCTTTCCCGTTGAAATTCGGCTGGGGCGTATAGGTCAGCTTTGGCGCTTTCCCGCTCAGGCGCCCATGAGATGGCCCGGTTACAACAGTGTAGGTCAGCGTGTCACCATCCGGGTCACTACCAAGTAACGTGATAGATACCGGTGTGTCCTCTTCGGTCATTACACCTTCACCTTCAGTCGCATCAGCGATAATGACCGAAATACTAAGCAGCACCACCAGACAGAGTATGTGTTTTAAAAACTTTGTCTCTAACATAATTGTTCCTCCGAGTGAAATTTACTGTTTCTAAAAGAAATTTCTTAAAAAAACAGGCCGGCTAAGGTGTCCGGCTTTGCCGATAGAAAAACCGACCATCAGCGAAACAGAAAACAAAAAAACATCTTTAGACATAATACTCCTCCGAAAAAACTTAGCAGACTGCAATATGCAGCTACTTATAATACTATGCTTTATTGGTTCATTTTCGTTTGACTTCTCCTCCGATCGGCCGTCATGCAGAAGCCCGACATTATGAACCCGAAATTAAGCATAATAGTATACTTTAGTCTTCTCGTATCTGCAAGAATATTTTTCAATAAACTTATAATAAAAAGAAATCTCTCGAAGCTTTGCAAGTTCCTTCATCTTTGTTAAGTCCTGTAATAGCTGGACTTATCGCAATTCGATACCGGCCAAAATCCCCCATATTTCAAATAGAATAATAACTCTGCATCGCTGTGAAGATACTCAAAGGCTCTGGGCTTACACCCTTCGAGGCGGTAATTGGCGGATTTTGTTCTTGCAGAATCGCCTCGGCGGCCTTACAATTCTCATTTTGACGGAATGTTCAAAGTTCGACATTGCGGTCAACCCCCAAAAATGTGGGGGTCGTTTAGCCGTCGCCGGCATGCCTGCCTTGAGCTTGCCGAAGGGGCTACGACATCGAGTATCGCTTGTCCGCCGTAGCTTCAGCGAAGGCGGAAGCATCGAGTTATGTTTGAATCATTAACCGAGAAATTTAACTCTGTTTTCAGGTCGCTGGCCGGCCGAGGACGCATTACCGAAGCAAACATCTCGGATGCTATGCGGGATGTCCGCAAGGCCCTTCTGGAGGCGGACGTCAACTACAATGTCGTAAAGCAGTTCTGCAAGGACGTTGCGCAAGCGGCCATCGGTGCTGATGTGATAAAGAGTCTTCATCCCGGCCAGGTTATGGTAAAGATCGTCAGCGACGAACTGACAAAGTTGATGGGCCCGGTCGATACCCGTATCTATTTTGTCTCACCCGGCCCTACCGTAATTATGTTAGCCGGCCTCCAGGGCTGCGGCAAGACCACCACCGCCGCCAAGCTTGCCAAGTACCTCCTCGCAAAGGGCAAAAAACCTCTCTTAGTGGCCGACGACCTCCAGAGACCCGCTGCTGTCGAGCAATTGATTGTCCTCGGTCGTCAGATAAATGCTGATGTTTACAGTGAAGACAGCAACAACGCCGTAAAGGTCGCAAAAAATGCTTTAAAGCACGCCCGGAAAAACAACCACGATGTAATCGTGCTCGACACCGCAGGCCGGCTCCACATAGACCAGGAAATGATGACCGAGATTGCCGACGTTGCAAAAGCGGTCAATCCGCACCAGATTTATTTAGTCTGCGATGCGATGACCGGCCAGGACGCCGTTAATTCAACCAAAGAGTTCAATGAGCGCCTCGAGCTCGACGGCGTCATCTTGACAAAACTCGACGGCGATGCCCGCGGCGGAGCTGCACTCAGCGTAAAAGCCGTTACCGGAAAGCCCATCAAGTTCATCGGCATAGGCGAAAAGCTGGACAAGCTCGAAGAGTTTCACCCCGACCGTATGGCCGGCAGAATCCTCGGGATGGGCGACGTCGTAACGCTCGTCGAGAAGGCTCAGGAACATTTCGAAGCTGAAGAAGCCGAGAAGCTGCAAAAGAAAATGGCCAAAGGAAGTTTCGGCTTTGACGATTTCCTAAAGCAGATGCAGGCCGTCAAAAAAATGGGCGGCATGAAAGATATGCTCAAAATGATGCCCGGAATGGGTGGGCAGCTAAAGGACCTGGACTTCGACGGCGCTGAGTTCAATCAAACCGAAGCGATTGTCTATTCGATGACACCCGTCGAACGTCGCGACCCGGATATTATAGATTCTTCCAGACGAAGACGAGTCGCCGCAGGGGCGGGTGTGGAAGTCCAGGATGTTTCCGGCCTGGTAAAGATGTTCAAGCGCAGCAGAGATATGATGAAGGCAATCAGCGGCGGAAGCCTCAGCGGACTTAAGAACATGTTCTCAGGGGGACTTAACATGGGCGCGCTGAACCAGATGATGGCCGGTGGAAGAAAAATAAAGCAGCGCTCGAAAAGAAAAAGAATCATAAAGCGAAGAGGCAAAACTAAGCGAAGATAAAAATGGCGATAATAAATAAAATTTCAATTGAGCAGTACCTAAAAAAAGTTGCCCGTTTTTCCAACAGCGACTATGGTATGATGATAAGAAACCAGTTCAAGGATATCGAGGGCGACAGCGAGCTGGCGATACTGGCAGCGCCGAGCGCAGAGGAATTGGAGCAATTGAGAAAGGCAGTGGCGATAATGACGCCGGATGAAAAACAAAACGCCGGCAATTTAACTGATGAGCAGATACAAAGAATCGCATCCGACGCACAGATTGACCCTGCAAACTTCGCGATTTTCATAAACGGCTACGCATTACATTGCAAACGTGTTTCGTGATTTGCACTGTGCATCTCACGGGAATTGATTATAAATTAAAGAAAGGAAAAAATTATGGCAGTAAAGTTAAGAATGACGAGGATAGGCAGGCGGCATCGACCGTTCTTTAGAATCAATGCGGTCGAATCCCGCACCCCGCGTGACGGAAGAGTGCTTGAAAAGCTGGGCCATTACGACCCGATTGAGAAGGACCCGGCCAAGCAGATTGTCCTCGACCGCGAGCGTACAGAGTATTGGCTCGACAAAGGAGCAATACCATCCGATACGGTCTCGCAAATTCTGCTTCGCCATGGTATCAAACACAAATACGCCGAACAAAAGGCCGCTCGCCAGGCAAAGGCCCGGGCCATAGCCGGCGCCAAAGGCAAGCTGTTCAACAATACTCAAAGAATTGCAGCAAAGAAACAAGCCGAGGCTGCAGCCGAAAAGATAAAAACTGAAGCTGAAGCCAAGACTAAAAAAGCAGACGAAAAAGCTAAAGCTGAAACCGAAGCAAAGACCAAAGAAGCTGAAGTAAAAGCCAAAGCCGAGGCAGCAGCCGAAAAGGCAAAAGCTGAAGAAGATGCCAAGACCAAAGAAGCCGAAGAAAAAGCCAAAGCTGAAACCTCCGAAGAAAAGGCCGAAGTAGAAACCGAAGCTAAAGCCCAAGCCGAAGAAAAAATCAAGGCCGAGGCCGAAGCAAAAGCCCAGCCCGAACCCGAGGCAAAGCCTGAGACTGAAACGGCGGAGGAAAAGGTCGAGGCGAAAACCAAAGCAGTAGAAGAAAAGGCCGAAGTAGAAACCGAAGCTAAAGTTAAAGCCGAAGAAAAAATCAAGGCCGAGGCCGAAGCAAAAGCCCAGCCCGAACCCGAGGCAAAGCCTGAGACTGAAACGGCGGAGGAAAAGGTCGAGGCGAAAACCAAAGCAGTAGAAGAAAAGGCCGA
>JAIVYN010000175.1:0-8085 GCA_048635425.1 Candidatus Aegiribacteria sp. | reverse complement strand
CCAGACAAATACGCTGAACTTACCATCCGCCGGGTTTAACACGCCCTTCGTGTTGAACCCGGCGGATGGTAAGTTCAGCGTATTTGTCTGGATTAAAGGCGGTGCTCCAGGCCAAGCCGTTTTGTCGCAAATGGGTGGGGCCAGATGGCTCTGCGCGGACCCATCAGAGGGAAACTTGATGACGGAGCTTAAAGCCTCTGGCAGGGGCAGTGCCGAACTTCTGTCACAAACAGTCATCACCGATGGCAACTGGCACCGTATAGGTCTCGTGTGGGATGGCTCGCACAGAACGCTTTACGTTGATGACATCGCTGTGGCTGAAGATGAGCAGACTAATTTGGCGGGCTTAGAAAACGGTCTGTACATCGGCGCCGGCACGGCTATGGAACCAGGGTCCTTCTGGTCCGGCCTGATTGATGATGTTCGCATCTACAACCGGGCCGTGACACCATAAAGTGCTGCTACAGTTTGAATCAACTGTAGAAACAACAAGTAAACTCCAGGTCTGACACTAATCAGGTCAGACCGGCTCAGAATTTTCTGTAGAACGGCTGTGAGAGGTGTTTTAGCGTTCTACAATGGGCAAACTCAAGCCGAAGGGTAACTGAGGTAGGGACGAGATAAGTTCAGCGATTCTACGAGCGCAAAACCACTTTTCAGTAGTCTTTAAACCTTCTCATCAATTGGGGACAGTCTGTGGCTGCGGCTGCCCTGTGAATACAAATCTGCTTGCTAATGTTACAGCATTCTGCGGCGACGAAGCCAGGTCACAAGGCTGGTGCCTATGGTGCCAAGGAGAATGGCGCCTGGAACTGGAATCTGGGGGACCTCAACCCTGTCAATTTCCCAATTGGGTACAGATCCTTTTGCAAACTCGTCCCACGCAGCAACGAACTGCAACGAAAGCTGATCCCCAGCGTTGAACGTGCCCAGGCTTAGTTCGCTGGTTATGAAGTTGCTTTGGGAATAATCCTGCGAGTTACCACTGAAGCCCTCTTGACCGTTTAGGATGTTATTGCCTCCAATAATCCCATTGTACCCGTTCGCTATGAAATTTGCCCCAGAGACGGTTACGTAAGACCCACCATTTATGCTCTGGCGAACCTGTCCGCCATCCCAGCGAATCGTGCCGCTATACTCAAAGCTATACCGGTGATCGAACTTCATGAGGAGAGGACCATCCTGCATCACCGTAAAGATCGGGCTGTTCAACATAGAAGAGGTTGGCGTACCTTGGTTCTCGGTCCCCTCGGTTAGCCAGCTCCCCGCTACCCAGTGCCACGGGAACTCGACCGTCCCGGTATTCAATACGTTAAAGCCACCATCGTTGCTGTTGAACTCCTCGACCAAAGCAAAGGCATTCTGAGCGAACATCATTACACTCAAAATTACTACAGACATGGTTATTTGTTTTTTCACTTTACCCTTCTCCTTTCCCCTTAGATATTTTTTACAAGTTAAGCTACCTTTGGCACGGAATAATAATCAAAAAGACAGCTTTCAAATAATAGTATAGGACACCATCGATTCTGGAGAAAATACAAACAAGATAGGCAAGATACTTATTCTATGCCAACCTTTCCAATGTCCAGTATTTAGCCTATATTACAACACAACATCCTTCTTAGTCAAGAGAATATTCACTGCACTGTCAGCAAATGGATTGCAATACAAGTCACCTAACTGTACTGTCGCACTTTCTTGATTTACCGTAAAACCTTAGTAATGAAACGTTTATGGCATATTCTGTTCAGCATGAAGGCATCTTGCTCAATGGCGGAAAATGTCAGGAGAAAAAAATGAAAAACAAGCCTTGACACGCTCCGGTTCATAGGATTTCCTATACCGTCCTTCTGGGCACTACCATTAAAAGCTATGACCTTCATATTTATTTCTCCGATTGTTGGATTCATCTAATATTACATTCACACGACTTCCGGATTGTAATTCAGTATGGTTATTCTTGCAAGTTATTGGCTTGATGTTCAGGCGCTACCGAGAAACATCGCTCATGGCAAGCATACGGGCACCTACAATTCTATCCCGGACTTGAACACGATTTGAGGCTGATTATCGAGCGTTGTCCGAACCTATCAACTCCGTAGGTTAGACCAGCTCAGGATTTTCTGTAGAACAGCTCTAAGAGGGGTTTTACCGTTCTACAATGGCCAAACTCAAGCCGAAGGGTATCTGAGGTAGGGCAAAGGGATTTTAACGCAAATTAGAACGAAAAGAGCGGCTTTACTTTCTTACCATCGCCGCACCAAAGACGATGGCTTACAGCGCTCTGAGTCTGCGGAGGAGCCAGCCGAAAAATGTTATGCCGATGCTGCATAACATGAAATCCCGTGAAGGGCCCCGCAAGGAAACCGGTAACGAGCAAAGCCCCAACGTCCACGACCGTTGTACCAGGGATCAGATGAAGTACTGTGGCAGCCTCCGGCGGGCCTTCAGCACGTGTTTGCTGTCTTTTGTCATTTGAGGTTTGGATCCATTCGACAGAGTTTACCCTGAATTAGCCGAAGCCCTGCCTGCCCTCCGTAGCTGGTTCCTTCGTAGCCGGTTCCTTAGTAGCCTTGGCGAAGGAGGATAGCGAAGGGGGGAGCGCAGCCGAAGGCGTAGTCGAATGGGCTCAGGATGACCAAAAAAAGTTATTTTTTGGCCGTTTTTTTGTTGACTTATGTTTGAAAAATGTTAAAATACCCGCATGTTTGCCAGCAGGCAAACATAAACCGCCAGCAGGCGAAGATGACATTTCAGTTTGCATGTCGTAAGCCACCGAGTGGCAAGGACTTAGAGCCAGCCAACCCAGATTCGTCAGTATCGAATATCCGGTTGCGGTTACGCTGCTCGTTTCGTTTATTGTCTTTCGGTTACGTCTTGAAAGACGCTTTACGCTTAACGCAACCGATACGAGCTGCGCATCCGACTGACTAAACACGCAAACTGATGGCCTATTTTGCCTATATTATCCATATTAACCAATTACCGATCATGAGCATCGAGAATGCAACTTTAGCTCACTTTAGGCACTTTAGCTCACTCTTCACTTACTTGTCCTCTACAACTGTAGAGGATTCTTTACAAATCTGCCCTTTTATGCAAAACAAACCCAATTTCAGAAAAAGTCAAATGAACTTAAGTATCTATTTACAGACGGCTTATGAAAATAAAAGCGATTGGACACTTGGTCAAAACAAACCCAATTCAAACCCAATCAAACCCAATCTCCGAAAAGCCAAAATGAACGTAAACTTATATTTTATAGAGGATTACAGAAAAAAAGATGATTTCACAGTCCGAATAAACAAACCCAATTCAAACCCAATTTACGAAACGCCAAAAATGAACGCAAACGCTTTTTCACAAAAGGATTATGAAAATGAAACCGCCTTCAGGCCCAAAAAAACAAACCCAAAACAAACCCAATTTGCCAAAGGCTAAAATTGATGCAAAGTGTATATTTACAAAGTATTATGAAGAAAATTGCGTATAAGGCCTATGAAAAAATAATGGTTTGATGACAGCGTAACGTAGCGGAGGTTAAAAAAACTGGACAATTGCTTACAAACAATTATTGAGCAAAATAATATTGTTTGTCAGATGAAGTAGTGACTACTACATATTATTAGTTACTCTCAAACCGTCGGCACAGTCCAATCAGCCATTTCTGCTGCTCAACAGTAAGGTAAGGACGCAGCACCAGTACATGCTCGGCAATTCGCCTTTCGATCCAACTGTATGTCGAGATGAACTTTTCTATCTGCTGCAGCAACTCTCCATCACTACTGTTGGGATTTTCGAATATTGACAATAGCTTCTCCCTCTCGGTCATTAAGGCATTGCGTAAATTCATAGAATTGGCTTCGAAATCTGGATCCTTTTCCTGTAATAGCTTGGCTTGCTCTTCATTAAGTCTCAGTCTGCGTGCCAACCTGTCCCTGACTCTCAGACGCATTCCGTAACCACCTCCACCTCCGCGTCCGGCGCCACCACCACGGCCGTATCCATAACCCCGTCCATCCGGCCCGCCTCCGACGGTTCCGTTTCGCCTGCCGCCTCCACCAGCCCGACCACCCAGTCTGCTCATCGGCCCTCGAACAGTCTCAGCGCAAAGATGCATCAGGTAATCGCGTTTGTCCGCCTGCAGTTTACCGCGAAGTTCGACTACATGTTCACCTACTCGTCTTATCAGATGCTCATGTGCCCCAATTACAGCTTCAGTGTGCTCCAGAACAACCTCATTCGGTGTGCAAGGGTCCTCCAGTGACAACGCGAGGGATTTCTGCTGTTCCACAAGATTCTTAATAAGTCCATCTAACTCCTCATCAAATTTTTCCTCCAGTTCGATGGCGGCGCGGGATGCATCACTCAGCCATTGTCCTGATGGCCTGTGCTCTGTCTTTTGATCGCTAAGTGCCGTTAAGCGGGTGTTGAAAAACGAGATTGCTCCACAAGCAAACGCAACTATCGCAAGAATTGCTGTTCTTTTTCGATTCATCGCTCCTCCCCCATATTCGGCGAGTCGTCCTCTAATATAAACCATGCCAACTCGCTCGACCATTCCAGAGACAGTGCTGCAAGATATTCCGGCCTTTTTTGTGAGACTGCGGCCTTAGGCGTATCGCCCGTAACACTGTACTTGCCCAGTTTGTGTCCAACGCCGACGGCAATGATAATAGATGCCGCCACGCGGACCACCGCCGGTAGAAATCCTATCCGCAGATCACGAGCTTTGCGGTATTGTTTCCGACCTCGTTCTACCTCCTCAGCTATGGCTGTGATTCTCCCCGCCACATCGTGATCAGCCGTATCAACACTCCATTGTCCGAGCGCGTTCCACACCTCAACAGCTTTCCGCCAGCGGTCGGAACACTCCTCGCATGCCGCCATGTGCTCTCGCACCTCTTCATTTCTGGATGCTGTTAGTTTGCCGGCTACATATTCTATCATTTCAATGTCATTTACGTGTTTCATGATACTTACCCATGCTTTAAACGGTCTCGAATCCTAAAAACTGCGGACTATTCATCAAAATATTTCATTTTATTCAATTTTTCCCGCAGATTTGTATATGCTCTAACCAGCAGCGATTCGACTGCCGACTTTGTCCAGCCCGTTACTTCGCCGATTTCTGCGTGACTCAAGCCATCATATCGATGTAGTATCACCGCAAGCCGCTGTCGCTCCGGCAGCTCATTAACGGCTGTTTTTACCAATTCTACAACTTCCTTTCTTTCAGCAACGTTACAGTCCGGTTCGGCCAGTACTGCCAGACCCGCATCCTCCAGCGGTGCTTCAGCCTTGGCTCGCTTGCGTTGTTCATCGAAGCAAAGGTTTATGACAATACGGTAAAGCCAGGTAGTGAACTTGGCTTTCGGCTTGTAGTGTTTCGCCGCCCTATAAACCCGCAGGAACGTTTCCTGAGCAACATCCTCAGCTCTGTGCCAATCCCTGAGGACACGGTAAGAGAGCGACAAAACCTTGTCCTGATGTCTCCTTACTAAATCACCAAGGGCGGCCATATCGCCTTTGGCGAGACGAGTCATCAGTTCAGTGTCATTGGATTTGTCATTTGTCATGACAGAGATTCAACTCCTGGACCTTGTTAAAACACATGTCCTTATACTATTTCTATAAGTTCAAGTTCAAGCAAAAAAAACAAGAAATACCGCAGGCTTGAGTTGGCTCAGTCCGTTAAAGGCATGACCGTAAAAGGTTCCGGAACCAAATACGGATGTTATGAACAGATTGATTAACAAATGATTGTAAGGAGAAACAAAATGAAAGTCAAAACACTGCTGATTACTGGCGCTATCCTAACTGTACTGGCTGGTATAACAGTCGCAAATCTCACCGGGCAACAGCAAAGAGCTTCGCGGCCCCTGCCGGCTGCCGTTCAACTGACAGAGGCTGAAGAGCAACATATCTTGTACATGCGTGAAGAGGAGAAGCTTGCACGTGACGTCTACCTGACCTTGTACGAACTCTGGGGCGCCGAAATCTTCGCAAACATAAGCGAATCTGAACAGCGACACATGGACGCCATCAAGAACCTCATCACAAGGTACGGCCTGGTGGACCCAGTTGTCGACGATGCAGTAGGCATGTTCACCAATCCCAACTTTGTTGGTCTTTACGATGAACTTGTGCTGACTGGTGAGATCTCGCTGGAAGAGGCACTGAAGGTGGGCGTGTCTATCGAAGAGCTTGACATTGCTGATCTGGAACTGGCACTGCAAGAGACCTCCATGCGAACTGTGCGACGGATTTTTCAAAACTTGCTCAACGGCTCATACAACCACCTCAGCGCCTTTCAAAGAAACATTGAGGCGGGTGGGACGGAATGCCCGGGCCAATTTGGGCTGGGCGACGGTACGTGCCTGGCAGACCAGGAGGGCAGCATGACACGTAAGGGTAATAGAAGACCCGGTAACAGATGGGTTGGAGGCAACGGCGGCCTGGGTAAAAGAAGATGGAATCGTGATCGTTGGCCGGATACATATGATTCGCCGGAGTGAGCCGGCTTTCTTCAATACCTTAAAAGAGATGTTCCAAAAAGGGGCTGCATGTTATAATGTAGCCCCTCCTTCATAGTATTGTCAATCCGTTATCTTGGACTCATCCTTATCTGGTTGCGATGAGTTGATTTTATTACGCATTTTTTTTGAATAGAAATCAAAAATTGTCCGCAGGTTCTAACACCTTGTCTTCGTTAAATATGTGGACATGCAAAACTCGAGAGTTGCGATGCCACTTAATCAGAAAGAAAAGAAGAATCAGCGTTGCTTAGCAATGAGAATCGAACTGAAACGGTACGAATTAAGGAGAACAAAAATGAGAACAGAAATGAGAACAAAAATGTCACTGGGTATCATTCTGGCTGCCGTTGTTGCAATTGGGCTTACCGCCGTCTCTGCAAACGGGCAGACATCCGAGACCCGTAGAGCCGCCCGTAGAGACCGACGGATTCAGGCACCTGCCTCCCTCGACGCGCCTGTCGATCCACAACTGCCCTACTATGGCGAGCCTAAAGGTGAAGGTATTGGACTCGGAGCCGGTGGAGGCAATTGGAGTGGCCGTCCCGGTGCAGGACGTGGCGAAGTCCAAGGCTACAGCGATTGGGGCGGCGGCGGTCAAGGCCGCAGAGCCGGCAGAGGCAATTGGATAGGCGGTCCCGGTGCAGGACGCGGCAGAGGCCAAGGCATCAATGACTATGTGGGCGTCAATCAAGGCCGTGGAGTCGGCAGAGGCAATTTGAGTGGCCGTCCCGGAGCAGGACGCGGCAGAGGCCAAGGCTTCAATGACTTTGTCGGCGTCGGTCAAGGCCGTGGAGCCGGCAGAGGCAACTGGATGGGCGGTCCTGGTGCAGGACGCGGCAGAGGCCAAGGCTTCAGCGGCTGTGTCGGCGTCGGTCAAGGCCGTAGAGCCGGCAGAGGCAATTTGAGTGGCCGTCCCGGTGCAGGACGTGGTGGAAGCCAAGGCATCAATGACTATGTGGGCGTCAATCAAGGCCGTGGAGCCGGCAGAGGCAATTGGAGTGGCCGCCCCGGAGCCCAACGTGGCAGAGGTTACGGTCGTAACTTTGCTCCGTAGAATCAAGAAGGATGCCGCTGAGAAAAACACGTACATCGGTATTAGTTTTACATACCCTGCAGCAAGGTGGGATTGCCCATCTTGCTGCAGGCTATATTAGCAAGACTCTGTATCTCCTTCTGCTGCTCAATTCAATCTTTAGCCTTGAACACAGCAATGGCAGTTATACCGAAATTACAGAATTCAAATGAACCTGAGCGTAGAATTGCCCGTGTGTATGGTAAAAACGGTTTTTTCAAAAAATCTTCTTTTCCTAACCGCACTAACGGATACCGGCACACCCTGTGAGTGGAACGGGACGTTAGAAGAGTTATTGTCTCTGGACCTGTCGGACGTAAGCAATCGAGGCATTTTGGTGTCCGCTATGAACGCGGTACTGCGTTATCTCGGGGTAGCGACCGGCACAATCCACTGCCGCGATGAGGACCCGACCAACTGCGGCCCCGAGATTGCAGGACAACTTAAGGCCCGCTTCGGATCCAAAAGATT
>JAIVYN010000174.1:0-8149 GCA_048635425.1 Candidatus Aegiribacteria sp. | reverse complement strand
ACAGGAGCATCTCCTTCAGTAAGTGGCTTTACCATGAATTCAATAGTGTATTCTACCCATTCATCGTTCCATTTATCCGCTGCAACCATTGACGTTAACCACGGATCAGCGGTGCTGAGCTGGTGGTATACACCATCGGCAACCTGCCAATCCCCGGTGACCACTTCCCATTTGTCCTCAGACTCCGCAGGATTCTCGAAGTCGTCAGAGAAATATGTCTGAGCGTCAGCCGTTCTTGTTAAAGCCAAGCCCAGCACCAGAACAAAAGAAGCCAAACAAATCACTTTCTTAGACATGATAGTCCTCCTTCAAAAATTAAATATAGGTTGTTAATTGAAATGTAAAAATCACAATTGCGAAGCATAGAGCTCTGGCTCCAACTCTGTGTATCGCACGATACATGATAACTCCTCCTCTATCGAAAGACTAAAAAGAAACTTGCCCGCCCGTCTTGACTCGGCCCCGCTCCGACTCGCTCGGCTTTGACGAGCCAAGCCGAGACAGGCTGAAAGATCCAAAAGGCACAGATGACCTACTGTGCGGACAAATAACCGACTTTCTTTAATTTATAACAAATTACCCACTTTCCCGTCAAGGAAAACCTTTGGATTTTGTGGGTGGGCATGTATTCTTGATAAGATTGTGCAGAAAAGCGGAAAGGACAAAGGGATATCGCTCATTCCCGAAGGTCTTTTTCAGAAATCGGCCTTTCATTAGCTTAGAGCCTATCCTAATAACCCGGAGCAACGAAACGTAATTACAGCACAAACAAAATGAAGCAGAGCCAGATAATTCTCGGGTTTCTTCTCCCATCGCGTCAAGATGCGACGAAAGCGGTTCATCCAGCTATGCGTCCGTTCCACAACCCAACGCCGAGCCTTGAAGCCAGCCTCTTGTTTAATAGCTTGTGCTTCTTCGCCACGCGAACGAATATGAACTGTATAGCCAAACTCTTTCACCAGATCTCGAACCTCACCAGAATCGTAACCCTTGTCCAGACACATACCTTGAGCTTCTCGCTTCGTTGGCTCAGGACGTTTTACCGGAATACTCTTTATCGTAGCCTCTGCCATTTTACAATCATGCCTATTTGCACCGGCAATCTCCAAGCCAATCGGTACGCCGGATGCTTCCGTCAACAAACTTCGCTTAACGCCTTTTTTGGCCCTGTCCGTAGGGTTTGGGCCAGTTTTTTCCCCCGCCAAGCGGGGCTTTGGTCATGGCTCCATCCATCGACTGCCATGACCAGTCAATCCCTTTTAACTCGTCATAGTCTTGCAGACTCAACTCCCAGAGTTTCTCAAAAACTCCGGCTTCGGTCCACTCCTGAAATCGTGAGTGGGTTGTACTGCTTGAACAAATACCAGTTTCATTCAATGCGTTCCACTGACAGCCGGTTCGCAGCACAAAAAAGACTCCGTCCATGGCCTTGCGATCTGCCGTTCGCGGCCTGCCACCGCCAAAACGATGCGTATTCGGATGCTTGGGCAGCAGTGGTTCTATCTTTTCCCATAATTCGTCTGAAATCTTGTATCTGCTTTTTGTTCTTCGTTTTTTCATCCCTGAATCCTTTCAAAGGCACTATTGCCTTTGAATATGTCGGCAATTCAGGGGTTATTCGGATAGGCTCTAAGTCCTTCAAAGGGGCGAGATCGTAGTTCGTAGCCGGGGAATTCTTGAACCATCCCACTTGGTTGTACCCGCCGATGACCTGCTTGCTTATCACGATGCAGGCGTGCCTCACAGATCCGTCATAGAATACGAGGACATCTCCTGCGTTGACGGACACATCCTTCTTCTTCGTATATTTGAACGCGTTCCCGTTTAGAACCAATTTTTTGATCTTATTATTCGCGTCCCACATTGCTTCGTTGTCGTTGGGCTTGGATGGGTGCGTAGCAATGGTATCATATATATGTAGCTCATCATATATCCAGATCAATACCGCATTCAAACAAAACTTATTTTGGCCGAGTCGACCGTCAATGTTCTTGACCCGGCTTTCTAAGTTTCTCTGTACCACACAGTCTTCTGTCCCTACTCTCTGAACTATCGGTTTGCACCTTACATTGATAGATCCTGCCACTTTATCTGCTAAGGCATTCGCCTCGTACTCTGAGGGATTAGCCGCTGGGAGGACGGTCATGCCGTCGCCATTCTTCGGGACGCGGCCGTTGCGCTGCTGCACCACGTGAATCAATTCGTGGGCGATCAACTCCCGGCCGCTAATGGAGTCCGGATCATACGCGCCTCGTGTGAAAAAGATGTCCGAGCCGATGGTAAAGGCTCTGGCGCTGAGCTGGCGGTTGAGTTCATCCGCTCCGGGGCCGCTGTGGACCCGCACCTCGCTGAAATCGTGACCCAAGCTGGTGCTCATCTGTTCTTTCAGCGCGTCCTCCAAGGGCTGCCCGCCGCCGCGGGCCCGCTGGATGGCGGACTCAACCTCCGGGGGAACTCGGCCGCCCTCCGGCCCCACCCGCGGAATGGCCGGCTTTATCCGGAGTTCTTTCTCGACCATATCCCGCCGTCGCACCAACGGATTTAATACGCGCAACACACAGAAACCTTCGTGATTCTTCATGACTGGATCTCCTACTTTGTAAATATTATGTAGTAAAAATTAGGGACAGTTGCTTTTTGTAATGTTAACTACATTAAGGCATGAACCAGATGGCTGAACCATTTCCCAAAATGTCCTTCCGTATATCGTATTCGGCCCACGGTTCCAGAGCATGCCTGCCAGAGCTATCTGAACCGCTTGGATGTCCTCTCGTAATGTTGCAATACACTGGGACATGTGCCATTTTGCTTAGGTGCACAGTAAAGTCAAGAGGAATTTCGTAAAATTTATATTTTTTGCTTACGTATTTTCTAAAGGCCGGCCCGGATGGAACGGATTCAGAGTGCATTCCCTCCTCTCTGATAACAAGATGAAACAAAACGCTCTTTTCATACTCTGTTGGTTGAAGACCTGTTTAAATTTAGTAAATCCGGGATAACCTGCGGCGAATTACAACAGAGGTATTACGACTAACTCACATCTCTTTAATGGGGCCATAAAGTATTATTTAGCAAAAAGTTATACATTTTTTTGGAAAAAGGGAAAAAAGTTTGACACTCTATCCCAATCGTAGTAACATTTCTAAATATTTCTTATTGGCTATATAGAAAATCTCCCGAGTACCGGAGCGATGTGCTCTACTCTGGAAGGTTCAAGTCTTCCTGTGAGTAGTCCGAAAATAAGCAGTGATTAGGTGGATAGTGCTCGAAACTTTCAGAGAAGCACGTGAAGAACACTCGTCGTACTTGATGTTTATGGGCGATTTTGACCGTGATTATTTAATGTTCTTGGTTTTTTAATCCGATGTAGTTGGGTTGGCTGTAAAGCCAGTGCATCGCAGTAAATCTAATTTAGTGAGTATGCCATGAACGAATCTGACATCCAAAACCTGCTTTCCGAGGTGAGTGCCGAGTCCCCTTGCGGCGAAGACCTTTCCTACGACGCCTCTTTCCTGGCTCTCGAAGACATGCTGCGAACCAAGGACGCCGGTGGGGTCGTGGCGGGTGTGGAGGAAACCGCGGAAGAGCCAAACTGGCGGGAGGTTCGTGAAAAAAGTTCCGAGCTGCTAAAACGCTCGAAAGACCTTAGAGTTGCAATGTACCTAACTATTTCCCTTCTAAAGTTAGAGGGGATCCACGGTCTGCGTGACGGCTTGGCTCTGCTCCGCGGATTGCTGGAACGTTTCTGGGACCATCTTTACCCTCAACTTGACCCGGAGGATAATAACGACCCTCTTGAACGAATCAATATTTTACAATCGTTGTCCCCAACTTCGGTCAGTGCACAGGACCCTATGAAATTCAAGCAACGGCTGTCAGAAGTGCCTTTGTGTAATTCAGTTCAGATGGGCAAGTTTAATCTGAGAGACATCCAGATTGCAAAAGGAAAGATTGCAGTTTCAGATGACCAGAAAGCAAAAGCTCCCGATACGGCAGTAATTGATGCGGCATTTCAGGATACCGCAACGGATGAGCTCCTGGCTACCTCCCAAGCCACCCAAGAAGCCATTGAACATATAGCCGCTATAATGAGTGTGTTCTCTGAACGCGCTTCAGAAGGACAGACTCCGGACGTTAGTGGTTTCCGAGGAGTTCTTGGAAATATCCAAAAACGTGTTCAGGAATATCTGGCAAAGCGGGGGCACGGTGAAGCTGTCGATGAGGGCGCCGCAGTAGCTGGTACCGAACAAAAGAAAGGCGCAATATCACTTTCGGGTGATATCCAATCCGCCCAGGAAGCCCTTTTGGCTCTCGATAAAGTCTGCCAGTATTTCGACCGTCACGAACCATCCAGCCCGGTCCCCCTACTTCTGCGCAGAGCGCAAAGATTAGTCTCGAAAAACTTTTTGGAAGTCGTTAAGGATTTTTGTCCGGATGGCATGAGCCAGGTTGAAATGATTGGTGGAGTTAGCAGTAGCGATTCAGGTACTGAAAAATCGGGTTAGTAACCAATATTCTGCTATTCTGCAGGTTTAAGATTGCCGATGGTTTCGGCGCTAAGTATTTCTTGTTGAGAAAGGAGTAAGCATGGCAAAAAAGAAGAGTAGTCAAAAATTCATAGCTCGTAACCGAGCCCCCCGTGTGCAGATAGAGTATGATTTAGAGCTGTATGGTGCAGAGAAAAAAATCAACCTACCTTTCGTAATGGGTGTGATGGCTGATTTATCCGGTAAGCCGGCTGAGAGTTTGCCTGGCGTTGCAGATCGCAAGTTCCTTGAGATTGATGTAGATAATTTTGACGAACGGCTCAAAGCAACGAAACCCCGAGTTGCCTTTCAAGTACCTAACTCACTTACGGGCGAAGGCAATCTGAGCGTCGATATCAGCTTTGAGAGTATGGATGATTTCTCCCCAGCGGCTGTGGCGCGTAAGGTTGACGCTTTAAACAAGCTGTTGAAGGCCCGGACGGAATTGTCAAACCTCTTGTCGTACATGGATGGTAAAAGTGGTGCCGAAGAGCTGATGGCGAAGGTCCTTAAAGACAAGGCCCTGCTAAGTGCCCTGACTTCTGCACCAAAACAGGAAGATGAATCTACCGACACTTCTAAGGAGGAACAGTCCGATGGCTAAAGAGAAAGAAAAAGAAGAAGTACAGGCCGCTGAGGCTGTGGCAATAGAACCAAGTGAGTTCGATTTGCTCCTGAAGAAAGAGTTTAAACCGAAATCCGACCACGCAAGAGAGGCCATCAATTCGGCAGTGCGGACCTTAGCTGAACAAGCCCTGTCAGAAACAACGCTCATTTCCGAAGATGCGGTCAGCTCAATCGAGGCGATTATTGCTGAGATAGACATGAAGCTGTCTGAGCAGATTAATTTAATCATGCATCACGAGGACTTTCAAGCACTCGAGGGTAGCTGGCGAGGCATGCATCATCTCGTAAATAACACGGAAACGGACGAAACGTTGAAGATACGTGTGCTGAACCTCCCCAAGAAAGATTTGGCAAAGACCATTAAGAAGTACAAAGGTACAGCCTGGGACCAAAGCCCGCTTTTCAAGAAGCTATACGAAGAAGAGTTCGGTTCACCGGGCGGCGAGCCTTACGGCTGTCTCATCGGTGACTATAATTTTGATAACAGTCCGCCGGACGTTGAAATACTTAATGGGGTGGCCCAGATTGCCGCTGCGGCCCACGCCCCATTTATAAGCGCGGCCGCCCCCACCTTGATGAATATGGATTCCTGGCAAGAGCTTAGCAACCCACGCGATCTAACGAAAATTTTCCAAACGGCGGACTATGCCCCATGGCGGTCCCTGCGCGAGTCTGAAGATTCCAGGTACATCGGATTAACAATGCCGCGATTTCTCGGCAGGATACCTTACGGCGCCAAAACGAATCCTCTCGAAGACTTTGATTTTGAAGAGGAGACAGCCGGAGGCGAGCACTCAAAATATCTTTGGACAAACTCAGCCTACGCAATGGGTGTGAATATTAACCGGTCCTTTAAGGAGTTTGGATGGTGTGCAAGTATCCGCGGCGTTGAGAGCGGCGGAATGGTCGAAGGGCTTCCCTGCCATACTTTCCCCACCGATGATGGTGGGGTTGATATGAAATGCCCAACGGAGATTGGCATCACAGACAGACGGGAAGCGGAGTTAGCGAAGAACGGCCTGATGCCGTTATCACACTGGAAGAACGAAGATTATGCGGCATTTATTGGGGCCCAGTCGCTGCAAAAGCCGGCCGAATATGACGACCCCGACGCAACCGCAAATGCAAATCTTGCAGCGAGATTGCCGTATCTGTTCTCAACGTGCCGGTTCGCGCATTACCTAAAGTGCATTGTGCGGGATAAAATCGGGTCTTTCAAAGAACGCGAGGATATGGCAAACTGGCTTAACAAATGGATCATGCAATACGTTACCGGCGACCCCCACGCCTCCGAAGAAGTCAAGGCCAGGTATCCTCTGGCAGCGGCGGAAGTTGTGGTCGAAGATGTGGAAGGAGACCCAGGCTACTACTCCGCCAAATTTTACCTGAGGCCGCACTACCAGCTCGAGGGCTTGTCTGTTTCGCTGCGATTAGTATCCAAGCTGCCTTCGGCTAAAGGCGGAGGATAATGGATTAATTTAAATGTGAAGCTCCTAAGATGTTTTAGGCTGCTAAGTTAAGAATCGAAATCGAGAGGATTACTAAGTTTTGTAAGGAGTTTATAAGATGGCTTTTGATTGTTTTTTGAAGATTGAAGAAATACCAGGTGAGAGCACCGACGACAAGCACAAAGACTGGATTGAACTGCTGTCATTCAGTCACGGCGTTTCACAGACCTCCTCAGGGGCGGTCAGCAGTGGTGGTAGCCTCAGCGCAGAGCGGTGCGACCACCAAGACTTCTCCATTGTGAAGACGCTCGACAAAGCCTCGCCCAAGCTGAATCTTTTCTGCTGCACCGGCAGGGAGGTAGATAAAGTGAGTGTGGAGCTGTGCCGCGCCGGGGGGGATAAGGAGAAATACATGGAATACATAATGACAAAGGCTATTGTCACGGCGGTCCGCCCAGGTGGCTCCTCTCAGGGCGGGGAAGCGCTACCCCTCGAAGAGGTAAGCTTTAAATACAGAAAGATAGAATGGATATACACTCCAGAGTCGGAAGGCGCCATACCCGCTTTTTGGGACTTGGAGACCAATAAGGGCGGCTGATACTGCTGCATTGAAGGCTAACGACTGTTTACCGGCCTGTCCTCCAAGACATCGCCGGTGGGGATATATTCTGTACAGCTACCGAGGGTACTGACATGCAAGCAGAAGAATTACTGCAAGCCGGCCAGCTTACCGAGGCGCTTGCTGTTCTTGAGGATCAGATACGCTCTGATCCTGCTAATGCCAAGCTTCGGGTTTTCCTTTTCCAGTTGCTATCTGTCCAGGGAGATTGGGAACGAGCCCTGACTCAGCTAAACCTGGCGGCGGAACTCGACCCCATGAATTTGCTCATGGCCCAGGTATGCCGAGCGGCGCTCAATTGCGAGGCTTTGCGGACTGAGATATTTGCCGGCAAACGCTCACCGCTCGTTTTCGGCGAGCCGGCTGAGTGGATTAGTTGGTTAGTACAAGCCAACCAAATGATTGCGGAAGGAAAATACGAAGCGTCGCAGAAACTGCGAGAGCAAGCATTTGACAAGGCAACCGCCATTGCCGGTTCTATCGATGGTCAGCCTTTCGAGTGGATTTCAGACGCTGATTCCAGGCTTGGCCCAATACTCGAGGCTATTTTTGACGGCAAATACTACTGGGTGCCTTTCACAGCTATAAAGCGAATCCAAATTGAACCACCAGCCGACTTGCGCGATGTAGTCTGGCTTCCCGCCCACTTCACCTGGGTCAACGGTGGTGAAACAACCGGCCTGATACCAACACGGTACCCAAACTCGGAAGCCAGCGAAGATAGTACCATTCTACTGGCGCGCAAGACCGAGTGGGTTGAACAACCAGGCGATCTGTACATTGGCTTGGGACAGCGCACATTTGCCACCGACAAGGATGAATTTTCGCTGCTCCAGATACGACAAATAGATTTGGATCACCCAGAAACAGACCAACAAGGTGGTGAGACGAATAATGGCTGAACTTACACCAATGGATCGTCTGCAACC
>JAIVYN010000173.1:0-8351 GCA_048635425.1 Candidatus Aegiribacteria sp. | reverse complement strand
TTTCATACCAATCTTCTTCTTCTTACTTTTTACCGGAAGATATCGAAACTAAGCGGTTCCCTCCTTGATAGCTTCCGCACTATTAGTGAAATCTTCCCCGCTGTGATTACCGCCAATCAAGTCTTTTTTGGGCCTTATCGGGATTCGGATTATTACTGTGGTTCCCTTACCCGGCTCGGACTCCAGAGCAATGGTGCCGTCAACTTCAGTAACAAGATTATAGCTTATGAAAAGCCCGAGACCGGCAGCGGTTGGCAACAAAGGATAAGGAAAGACATAACTGCCTACCAGAACAGCAGCTACTATACCCCCCACAGCAATCCACCTAAGCCGTATCAGCCAAAGAATCTGCTCGACAAGAACCTCTTGCGTACACCGACTCGGTTTGTCTATAGTCTCAACCACCATCTAACCTTCTGAAACTGTACTCCATTCCTTAGATCTTCTCGGACAATCCCGATACACTAAGATGCGATTTTCCAACTTGTTCCTTTGCTAAAGTAGTCCCTTAGCAAATCTTTGCTATTTTTATCAATCATATTTTATCACTCACGTCACGAAAATGTAAGTAAATATTCCCAATCACGAGAAATAATCCAACTTTTATTGCCCTATTTTGTCCCTTAGCCTCTAAAATTCAAGAATCTGCGTTGATTAGAAAGTTTCACTAACCATACTGAAGTCAACCGTGTGGCAATCCCTCCGAAGTGCAGATACACGCGCAAGTTAATCTGGCATCTGGAAAAGCTCTCCAGCCTGCCGTAATTCTTCCTGTTTCTCTATATCCAGACCGATTTGGTCGTCTGTCAAATAACATCCCGGGTCCGGGGCCCAGGGGTCGTCAAAATACAAGTCTGCCCGGACGCGAAGACTACCGCCACAGGCCTCGAAGAATCGGCACAGCTTACAGCGGCCTTTGATATGTTCTCTGCGGTTCCTCAAACAATTGAGCAAAGGTTCATTGGTGTCGAGCCAAATCTTACTAAAAGGCCTTTCGTGCACATCTCCTAAGTCGTAGTGTCCCCAAAACTGATTTGGATGCACCTTGCCATTAAAATCAATGCATCCGATTCCAACTCCGCTGCTGTACATTCCCCCGCCGTTCCAGAGAAGCAGCTTCCAGACATTGGCTGCAAGAGAAGGCTCTTCCTCAAGCAATTTCAGGTACAGGTAAACACCGTCAACATGGTTGTCAACTGTCAATATATCTGTTTTTCTGCCGGCTTGTTTGTACAGTTTTGTTTTGGCTAATATTATCTCAATTGCATCTCTGCTTTGAGCATGGCTGAGGTCATCATCTCCGATATCCCTTCCTCTGCCGCTTGGCACGAAGTGGTAAAAACAAGCCCTCTCGATATTCTCAGCTTCAAAGAAGTCAAACAAGGCCTCTAAATCCTGTACATTCCTTTTGGTTAGAGTCAATCTGAGACCTGTTCGCACATCAGCGTCCCGGCAGTTTCTTATGCCCTGCACGGCCATGTCAAACGCACCGGGTACTCCCCTGAATTTATCATTGACTTGCCCTATTCCGTCAAGACTGATACCTACATACGAAACTCCCCTTTGTTTTATTTTCTTAGCTACGTCAGCAGTGATAAGTGTACCGTTAGTTGAAATAACTGCACGTAAGCCTTTCTGAACTGCATATTCAATCAGTTCAAACAAGTCAGGCCGCATCAATGGTTCTCCCCCGGAGAACAGCACCGAAGGCACATTGAACTGCGCTAAGTCATCCAGGACAGATTTTGCCTGGCTTGTTGATAATTCATTACAAGTTTTACCGGCGCCACTGTCGTTATAGCAATGAACACATTTGAGATTACACGCTCTGGTAATGTTCCAGACGACAATAGGGCGTCTTTCAGATGCTTGTTTTGGTACAATTTCACCTTCGCACTCACTGGAGCCTTTTTTGCCGTAGCGAAGCCAATCGCCTGGCGTAACCTGGTCGCAATATAATTTGGTAATATTTATCATCTTTTGCGCTCGACGTGAGTAGTTAATTGGTTAATTGGTGAGTTGAATACTCACTACTCACTGCTCACCACTCACTACTTCGGGTGGTATATATGCACAAAAAGGCTCTTCTGCCATGTAATTACCCGTCGCAGCGTATGCTCTGGCGCGACATCCACCGCACACATCCCTGTAGCCACACACCCCACACTTGCCTTCGAGACTGCTGCTGTTACGCATTCGCGCAAGGTCTTCGTTGTTGTACCATATCTCTGCAAGTTTTTGTTTGAGAACATTACCACATTCTATTGGCAGATATCCGCAGGGGAACACGTCTCCCTGATGACCTACGAACAGCACACCAAGCCCTGCAAGACATCCGCGCGAAGCACCACCGTGCCCGTTTCTGCCTGGGACAGAACCGCTAACGTGCGATGTCTTTTTACGGGCCTGATATAGGCCCTGCTGCCTGATAATACGTTCATAGTGAGGGCCACAAGTTACCTTCATTTGCAGCTCGCTACGGCTATCCAATCTACATATCTCAAGCATCTTTTGTTCATATTGCTCAGGCAAGAGCATATCTGTTTCAGCCAGTTTCTGACCGCACCCAACCGGAACCAGCATGAATATGTGCACTGCTACTGCACCCAATGATTTGGCAAGCTCGTAAATATCCTCTAATTGCCCGGCATTGTGCTTAGTCAATGTGATATTTATCTGAGTAGGTATTTCTTCCTCACGAAGACATTTGATACCTTGAAGTGCCTTTTCAAAGGAGCCTTCCAACTGCCGCAGCTTGTCATGAACCTCGGCAGTGGCACCATCCAAGCTCACTGCAACCCTCACGATTGCGCTATCACGTATTTGTTTGGCCACTGTTGCATTTACCAATGTTCCATTGGTTGCAAGGGCCGGTGTAATCCCCGCCGCTTTCGCCTGGCTAACCAGCTCAAATAAGTCATCACGACAGAGCGGCTCACCCCCGGAAAACACCAGGACCGGCATCATAGGCTGCTTTTTGCCTAATTCGGCCAACTGTGCTATCAAATCTTTCGCCTGTGCGGTTGTTAAATCCTTAAAAGCCGATTCGTCAGATTCCAAACGCCTACAATGCGCGCAGGTCAAGTTGCATTTTATCGTAGTTTCCCAAAATAAAAGTCTCAGGATTTGATTTGACCCTAAAGCTACTTTCACGACTACTTATCCTCCTTACTGTCTGGCTCGGGCGATATCTTTTCAGCCTGCCGTACGATGCTGTCAACCAGCTTTGCAGCCTCAGTAGCGCCATTCTCTTTAGCTATAGTGTTGACATTCTTAATTACGCAGTGCAGCAGCTTATTAACAACGCGGTTCACCATTGCCTCCATAACATCTTTGCAGGAGGCATCCTGCCTGGATCCGACAAAGAACCCCTCTATCTCGTTTTTGCTGATTTGGGCAAATTTTTCCTTCATCTGACCTATCAGAGGCCCTATATCCCTGGCGCTGAACCAGTCCATAAAATCTGCAACATTTTCAAAGACGATTTCCATGCCCCTGGCGATGTCCCGCTCGCGAGCCTTGCGATTCTGCTCGACTACCTCGGAAAGGTCGTCAACACTATAGAGGTACACACCATCCAGCTTATTTATTGAAGGTTCGAAGTTTCGCGGTACTGCAATATCGATAATCAGCAGCGTACTTTCCCGACGGTTGTCCATTATCTCTTTGAAAGCATCCTTTTTGAAAAGGTAATCTTGTACCGCCGCCGAGGCTATCGCGATATTAGCACTAATGAGCTGGTTCTGCACTTCTTCCCATTTCCGGACCGTGATGCCGTACTGCTCGGCCACGCTGCGACCGCGGTCGTAAGACCTGTTGACGACCGTTATATTCCTGGCCCCAACCTGAAGAAGGTGCTGCACGATCAACTGTCCCATCTCGCCGGCCCCGATAACAACCACTTTCGCCGATGAGATATCGGCAAAGAGCTGCTTGGCCAGCTCGACCGCAACGCCGGCAATGCTGACTCGCCCGGATGAGATTGAGGTAGTTGTATATATCTTCTTGCTGGTAGCGAAGGCACAGTGAAACAGGTGATTCAGAATCTTTCCCGTGCTCTTGGCCGCACAGGCCAGCTTGTAGCCCTCCTTGACCTGCCCGATTATCTGTGCCTCGCCCACCACCATGCTGTCCAGACTCGATGCGACCGTCAGCAGATGCCTGACCGCATCCTCATCGCTGTAGGAGTACAGGAACTCAGCAAACTTCTCCGGCTTAATATTATGAAACTCCGAGATGAACTTAGTAAGGTCATCCGCATCAGCCCCCCCGGCACGTTTGTCGGCACAATACAGCTCAACACGGTTGCACGTCGATATCAGGACAAACTCCGCCTGGCGAAACCTGTTTTTCAGCTCGCAAAGTGCCCTGGTGGTCTCCACGGCGTCAAACGCCAGTTTCTCACGAATCTGCACCGGAGCAGTCTTGTGGTTGAGTCCTAAAACTACAATCTTCATTTGTCACACCTAGAGCCTATCCGAATAACCCGCTCTATTGCGGCCGGCTGCAAAGCCCGATGCCTGCGTTGTCGGCCAAAAACGTTCTCAACGTGGAGAAAACCACGTTTCCGAGCATTTTTGGCCTGCCGCCTTGGCCTCGAACTTTTCGCTCGGCCTCATAACGACCCGGTTATTCGGATAAGCTCTTACTTTATCGCTTCAACCGTCTGGCCGCTGTCCTTGACGAAATCGTGCTTTGTTCCACAAAAAAGCGTGGTTCCAACTATCGCAAATACAATCAAAAAGAAGACCAGCAAGGTCGCGTACGCCACCTTCTTGCCCTTTAGTGTAATAAAGTGCCGCAAAGCCAGAATTATCCCTAATAGCGTCCAAACAACTATAATAAGAACGATCTTGGAGTCTGCCAGCCAGGCATGAGCAGGTATTCCAAGTGCCGCTGAGTTTACTGCAGCCATTATGATTCCACTGACCAGCCCAAATGTCAGCAGGACAAAACAAGCCTTGAGCCCCAGCAGATTCATGTGTTCGAGCTTTTCGAAATTGGGCACCTTGCCGAGCACCTGCATGACCTTTTTTTGCTTTAGCTTGCGTCTGCCGAGCAAGTAGAGAAGGGCGCTGGCGGTTGCGAGCATTGTTGCTACACCGGCGAGAATCATTGCAATAGCGTGGGCAATCGCCCAGGGAGTAGCGGCTGCGGCGTGGGCCTCCGAGGCCGATTCGGCAACAATCGCAGCCAAGATGATCAAGCCGAAAATCACCCACACCATTACCGAACCGAACCATACCTGCTGGATAGCAATACTGAAAAAGAGGTATATAAGGCCAAATACAATAGTAAGGACAATCATCGACTCAAACAGTCCTGTCAGTGGCACCGCTTTTATCGCCACGGCCCTAAATATAAGCATGACGGCTTCCAGCGTCACCGCCAGCGAGACGAGAGGCAAAAGGAAGCGTTTATATTTCTCGCCGCCGGCCGGCAACTGAAGAATGCCTACAATCGCTGCTGCCAGGTATAGCGCTATCACAAATGCAAATATGATTATTTCCGGTATTGGCAGACCTAACATCTTTACCCTTGTCCTTTAGTATTCTGTAATATCTAATTTGATGGGTGGCAGCCTCAAGCGAGTCCCGAAAAATCGGGACGAGCTTGGGGATGGCGCCGAATAACTACCAGTAACCACCACGCATTTATCATGTTACAGACCTTTAGTATTTTGCGCACCCGATTGTGTAATGTATGTCGGCGGCACCTTTTTGAGCTCCTTTTCAGTAACCAGTATTCGGTAGTTTGAAATCCCGCATGCCTGGCTCATTTGTCGAACTGTCCGCTGAACATCTTCGTCACTTTTCCCGTGGACCATCGTGTACAGGCTATAAGGCCAGTTTTTATCGGCATGGCGTTCATAGGCGTGACTAACCTCCCTAAACCCGGCAAATACCTCGCCCACTTCCCTGGTTCGTTCGGGCTCCACCTGCCAGACCACCATTGCTCCAGCGCCCAGGCCCACTTTGAAATGATTCACTATCGCTCCTATTCGTCGAAGTTTACCCTGCCGTTTCCAGTCTTTCAAAACTGCCAGCAACTGCCCTGTATCTATACCTATCTGTTGGGCCATATCGTTAAATGGACTTTGACTTTTCGGCAATCCCTGTTGAAGAACAGCCAGAATCTTCTGCTCAATACTGGATATACAGTTTTTCATTGATTGTTTGGCAGATATAACTTACTCACTGGGTACATTGAGTCATAATATACCCTTCGTACCTTTCCGGCATCGGAAAAACCACCCAAGATGAATAGAATTATACTGAATATGACTTACAATTGCCACTTAGTTTTTCACAGCTCCCTCAATTCTCCGATTTGGCCTTTGTATAGACAGAAGTTTCGGAAATGCTTGAATCTGCTCCGGTTTTGGTGTAAAAACTTAAAAAACGTCAAAGAATGAATTGTGGAAGGCTAAGAATGAGACCCCTCAAGATGGCAAGCCGCGCCAGTAAGCTGGCTTTGGTACAATCCAACCATGTCCGTGACTTGCTAAAGAATCTCAGCGACGGCATTGAAATTTCCATAGTGAAAGTATCGACTAAAGGCGACCGCGACAAAGCAGACTTTCTTTATAAATCCGGCTCCATAGGCTTTTTCACTTCTGAAGTTGAGAATGCGGTTCTTGACGGCAGGGCTGACATTGCTGTTCACAGTCTTAAGGACCTGCCCACGGCCTGCACGAAAGGGCTGATAGTTGCTGCGGTACCCAAAAGGGAATCTGTTGCCGATGCGTTGATAGCATCATCTCGGGCAGCCTCTATTGCTGCTCTGCCGGCCGGGGCAACCGTGGGAACATCGAGCCTCCGACGCATTGCGCAGTTGCGCCGGCTTAGAGATGACCTAAAATGTGTTCCTTTGCGGGGAAATGTCGAAACAAGGCTTTCAAAGGTTGCCTCTGGGAAGATTGATGCAGCCGTTGTCGCTTGCGCAGGTTTGAACCGGCTTGGTCTGGCCGATAAAATCTCTGCAATTCTGCCGCCCCAGGAGTTTTTACCCGCCCCGGCACAGGGGGCATTGGCCGTACAGATTCGCACCGCAGATGGTGAGCTTGCCGAGCTTGTCTCACAACTTGATGATAAACATTCTCGGATTGCCGTCGAAGCTGAACGATCTATACTTACATCTATGCACGGCGGATGCAGTATACCTCTGGGAGTGTATGCTCAAATCTCAGGCGATAACATAAATATTGATGCAATGATATCTGATGTGGAAGGCAAGAAATATATCAAGCGCTCAAAAACCGGTTGCATCAGCGAGGCCAAATCTTGCGCCAGGGAACTCGCACAAGAACTGTTAGCCGCTGGTGGGCAGGAAATTCTTGAACAAATCAGAAATAGCCGGAATGACGAAATCAAAAGATGAAGGGGTTCCTGACTTGTCTTGAAAAAAAAGAATTCTTGAAAGGAAAAAATATAACAGTAAAATCACTGAAACAGGAATTGGAATCGTATCCTGAATCAAAAGTTATTTTGTCTTAATTTTGCTTCAAGACGTACGGGAATTAAATATGAGCAACAGCAATACGGCTTCTTTGGACACTAAACCGCTCGACGGAATCTTGGCATCAATGCCGGATGCCGGCCCGAATGACCTCGTGCCCATCCTCCAGCAAGTTCAAAAGGCCTACGGCTACCTGCCAAAACCCATTTTAATGACCGTCAGTGACCGTACCGGTATTCCTGCCAGCCGGATTTACGGCGTCGCTACATTTTACGAGCAGTTCCACCTTGTCCCGCACGGTCGCCATACGGTGCGATGCTGCCGGGGAACCGCCTGTCACGTCAAGGGCGGCCCCAATATCATAAAGGCGATAAGGCAGAATCTGGGCATTGAGCCGAACGAGACGACCGAAGATATGCGATACACCTTTGAAACAGTCGCCTGCCTCGGAACCTGTTTCCTCGCACCCGTTATGATGGTCAACAACGATTACTACGGCCACCTCAACGCCAGAAAGATTAAAAGCATTCTCGAAAGGTACACTTAGAAAGAATGTCCCATAAGAAAATAACATCACTGAAGGACATAGAGAAACTCCAGCAGCAGCTCCTGAGCAGGCAGCAAAGCTGCAAGGCAAAGGTAATAGCAAACTATGCTGTGGGTTATGATAATATCGATATAAACGAAGCAAAAAAAAGGGGTATAAAAGTAACCAACACCCCGGGTGTCCTCACTGAAACGACTGCAGACCTTGCCTGGGCATTGCTCTTTGCAACTGCAAGAAGGATAGTTGAAGGTGATAAATTTATAAGAGAAAGTAGGTTTGTTGGATGGGAACCAACGCTTTTGCTTGGCTACGATATTTATGGAAAGGTGCTTGGTGTAATTGGAAC
>JAIVYN010000172.1:0-8463 GCA_048635425.1 Candidatus Aegiribacteria sp. | reverse complement strand
TGGAGAGAAAAATCGTTTGGGCAGAGGCTCAAATTTGGGGCAGGCGGGGGGAAATTTGTGCCTCTGGGGCCCCGAACGATTTTTCTCGATCGTCCGAAACGCCCAATACACCTACCCATTATTCGGATGAGCCAATTAAAAAACAAACCCTGCCACAGCCAGGGTTTTCCTTATTGGTTAGCCCCCTGCACCGCAGGGGGTTCCCCACGTCCCGGGACTCCTTCCTTAGCTGCCCTTTCGCTCATTCAAAAACAGCTTCAACCATGACTTCTTTACCCTTTATTATCGGGTAGGCATCGTGTTCGGGCTTTCCTATTGCCTCCGAAGCTGAAAGAGCTTTGCATCTTACACTGATATCTTGTCCTGAGAGATTGTGTTTTTGTATTTCATTTCTCAGAGCTTCTCTTAATTCTGCATATAAATCCATAATGTCTGTTTAACCCTTTCCCAGGAATTTTTCAACTAATACTGCCGGCCTAAAATGCATAGCTATTTCTTGAATTATATAGTTACATGCAATAATGAGCAGAAACATACCAAATACTATTTTAAGTATGGGGGCAGGAAGGTTGCCTGATATTATCGCCCCGACAACTGCACCCGTCAAAGCCGGTATGAATAAACTCTTTAGCGGAATCATATCAAGCGTTTTAAATCTATTGTTAATAATGGTCGCTGAAAGCGTCAGAAAAAACATAGTGGTAAGGGATAAGGTTATTGCTTCGTGTATATTGAGATTTATTACAATTACATAAAATGGTACGATGAGTAATCCGCAGCCAATTCCCAAAGTCACTGCAATAATTCCGATAAAAATTCCGATTGGAACTATGATTAACCATTCATTCGAAAATAAAATGCTCTGCAGTCCGCTAAAAATCAAAGATGGGAAGTCAAATATCTTCAGCATTCTCAGACTGATAATAATTAAGAACGATGAAAATGCGAATTTAAACCACCCGTTCTGATGTTTCCGCACTATTTTTATCCCTAATATTGTCCCAAGCACACATGCGGGAATAAATGTGAAATAGTATCGCAGGTCTGGAATTTCGGGAAGAAAAACAAAATGACTGACTGATCCTATGAAGCTGATCGGTATAATTGTTGCTAATGAGGTGCTTGCGGCCTTCCTGAAATCAAAACCGAATACGGACATTAGTATGGAAACTAACAGTGTTCCACCTCCTATCCCTATACCCGCACTGAATAGAGCCACAAAAAAACCAAGTAATATTAATCTTATATCAAATCGAAATTTGACAGATTCTGGCATGATAAAATCTTCTGTGTATCCAGTATAGTGAGCGCATCAAAAGCCACATAACTTTGTATATATGGTTTACGTATAAAACTCCTTACCTCTCCGAGTGTCAGTATAATACCCCTTTGCCCAAAGTCCATAAATAATCCCTTAGAAACGACTTAGGCCAGTTCTCCTTCTTATTAGGTCTCTTATGCGGTTTCCGTATAACATCCCGGACTTCTCGTCATTCAGAGGAATCCCAGCCGCTATTGTACTCTCCTAAAATACAAAAAAATTCCCCCCCCGTCAAGAAAGAATTGACAATCAGATAGGTAATCTCTTTTTCAGTTAATACAGTGATTTAACTTAGGCAATTGTGTACTCAACCATTTTAATTCTTGTATTATCACTTAATTTTGGGCAATTCGACAAACTAATTGCATCTAAGTTTCGTTCTCTGGCCGGTAAGCCGCAGAAGCCAATCTCTAATCTCTAATTCTCTAATCTTCCTTCCGTCTTCTGTCCTCTGTCCTCCGTCGTCTCGCATTAGCACCCACCCGGCCAGTCGAATTGCCGAATTGTCCCCGTCAGGCTGGATGAGACCTCTGGCAAGTCGAGAATAACTATTTGCACTTGACGGGGACGGCCATAATCTGGTACACTAAATATCAATCAGCTTAGAGGAAACATCCTGTCTGGTCATTTCGATTCGTTGGGTTCGGCAGCCGGAAATGCACCGGTTGTCCTGGTGCCCAAAAATGGGGGCAGGAGGATAAAAAAAATGGTGGGAGTACAAAAACGAAAAATTCGGCGGGCAATTTATCTATTCTTGGTGATTCTTTATTTCTCTGCCTTACCGGCTCAAGCACAAAACGAAGTTGGCCCGATTGAGCCGAACTTTGCCGCTTATTATGAGCCCTGGGAACTCCATATCGAGCCTAACACGGTAAGTTACGAATTGCCGTTACATCTTGGCATGCTCACAAACTATGAGAGTATGAATCAAAAACTGAACTTAGACCCGGTCAGGGATTCCATTAGCCAAAATGGATTTGTTGTCATTGAACATTACTTCGGTCGCGAAGATATCGTGGAGCCGTACAAGTATCTACATGATAATGGAATTCCGAGGTTTGTTACCGCAGATACCTTCCTGCACCTGTATCATATCCAGTTTGACGAGACCCTAAAAGAGATTGAAGAGAAGGAGTTCTACTCTGATATCCTTAAGCTGACAGACACCCTCCTCGATGATGCCCTTCGACTTTATGACCAGCTCGAAGGTGACCTCAAGGAAGCTGCCCGGCGAAACATAGCCTATCTATCTGTGGCCGGTCAGTTGATCGGCTCGTCGATCACCGTCCCGGAAATGGTGTCCGATGAGGTCGCCGGCGAACTTGCTAAGATCGACGCGCACTATGGCTTTGCTCCCAGCGATATTTTTATCTATGAAGAGGACTACTCCCAGTACATACCGCGCGGTCATTACACGCGAAGCGAACTCCTCAAAAAGTACTTCAAAACCCTTATGTGGTATGGGCGCATGGCCTTTTTGCTCAAAGGGGGGCTTGATGGATTAATCAGCGAGTACGATGCCAGGATACAGACCCTCCAGGCCTGCCTTTTGGCCATTTCCCTTGATACCCAGCAGGTCGATGAACGCTCGGCCGGCGAAGTCTGGAATCGGATGTACACGGTTACGGCTTTCTATGTGGGTCTGGCCGATGATCTGACCCCCTATGATTATCTATGGGCCCTTAATAGTGTTTTTGGACAAGAATATACGCTATCCGACCTGGATGACCCCGATAACTTCCATGAGTTCAGGACGGAATTGGCCCTTCTGCCCTCTCCTCGGATTTTCGGCGGAACAGGCAATGCCGTCGTGGTGCCTCCAATAACTGAAGAGACGCTGAACGAGATCCTCGATAAGACCAAAAGCATGCGTTTTATGGGACAGCGATTTATCCCTGATTCCTATATGTTCGAGAAACTGCTATATCCTGAGGTCGGTAACTATACAGGTGATTTTAATGGCCTGCCATTTACAGGTGTTGTTACGGATTTCGGTCTTTTACGAGGCTATCCTCGTGGCCTGGATGTTATGGCCCTTCTTGGCTCTGAACAGGCCATGGACATCCTGATTCAGGAAGGTGATACAGACTATGGGGGTTATTGGGATAAGTTCAATGAATTGGCAGAGGAATTTGGTGCACTGAGCCCGGAGGAATGGAATCGTAATCTTTATTGGGGCTGGTTGTATAGTCTTCAGGCCCTAATCAAGGATTATAAGGATGGATATCCGGCCTTTATGCGGACCCCTGCCTGGTCTAAGCGGTCCCTCAACGCCACCCTGGCATCATGGACAGAACTGCGGCACGATACGATCTTGTATGCCAAGCAAAGTGGCTGGGTTGTCCCAATTAGCGGATATATTGGCCCGCCTCCAACACCCAATTGCTATGTTGAACCGGTGCCGGAGTTCTTCGGACGTCTGCTGGCCTTGACACGTATGACCTCCAATGGATTGAGCGATCTGGCGGCTCTTTCTGATCAGGCAAGAAAGAGGATGGAGTCACTCGAGGAGATGCTGAATAGGCTGATAGAAATCTCAATAAAAGAATTGACCAACCAGCCTCTGTCAAAACAAGACAAATGGTACCTCGATTCCTTGGCCGAGGAATTGGAGGACCTCGCGGTGGGTGTTTCCGATTATGGTCTTAGGACCACTTTAGTAGCGGATGTCCACACATGCATTAACGAACGTAAGGTCCTGGAGGAGGCGGTTGGCAAGGTTGACCTGATCGTGGTCGCATGCCCACAGCTATATGGCTACACCTTTCTGGCCGCCGGACCGGTGATGTCATATTATGAGTTTAAACACCCCATGGAGGATCGTCTTACAGATGAGAAGTGGCGAGAGCTCCTGGCCTTGCCGAATAAGCCCGAACGTCCAGCGTGGTATCGGCCTTTGATGGGGGACACAGCCGACGAAATGCCTTCAGATACTCATCCAAAATACAGCGGCGGCACTGGAACGGCCGATGACCCATACTTAATCTCAACAGCCGAGCAAATGAACTCCATCGGAGCTGAACCAAAAGACTGGGACAAACACTTCAAGCTCACGGCGGATGTTGATTTGAGCGCCTATACGGGAACTTCCTTAAATATCATTCGGGACTTTGCAGGTGTGTTTGACGGCAACAATCATATAATCTCAAATTTCAGCTACACTTCAACAGGTACAGACTACATAGGGCTTTTCGAGTCCCTTTACAGTAAAAATGCAGAAATCAAAGATCTGGGTTTGATTGACCCCAATATTAACGGCAGGAATTACGTTGGTTCGCTGGTTGGCCGCCTAAGCGAGGGAAAAATCTCCAACTGCTACATTGAGGGTGGCAGCGTTTCGGGAAATCGGCGTGTGGGCGGCCTGGTGGGAGCCCTTAATGTGGGAGCCCTTAATAGGGGCACAATCACCGACTGCTTTTCAACGGCCACTGTTTCGGGGAGTTACTACGTCGGCGGACTGTTGGGATATAACTTTAGAGGGACAATCACCAACTGCTATTCAACCGGCAGCGTTTCAGGAGATGATAAAATCGGCGGTCTGGTAGGATATAATTCCGACACAATCACCAATTGCTATGCGACTGGCGATGTTGTTGGAAATGATGAAGTCGGCGGCCTGGTGGGAGAAAATGGAGGCACACTTAGGGACTGCTATTCGGCCAGCAGCGTTTCAGGAAACGAAAACGTCGGAGGTTTCGTCGGGCACAATCTCAGAACGATATTCACCTGCTACTCATTAGGTAGGGTTTTAGGAACAACGGATGTCGGCGGACTGGTTGGAATGGGCGGAGGTGCATACAGCTCATACTGGGATACGCAGACAAGCGAGCAGACGACCAGTGCTGGTGGAATAGGCAGGACAACAGCCGAAATGCAGATGGCAAGTACGTTTGCAGGTTGGGGATGTGCTCTCGTCTGGACAATTGACCAAGGCAAAGATTATCCAAGGCTGTGGTGGGAGAACCAGCCGGGACAACCCATCGAGCCAAAAAATTTGTTCAGCCTACTGGTAGGGAGCGGGACAGAAACTGATCCCTTCCTGATCTACACGGCCGAGGAACTCAATACCATTGGGCTTTTTCCGTGCGATTGGGATAAACACTTCAAGATCATGGCGGATATCGATCTGAGCGACTATACGGGGACAACTTTTAATATCATTGGCTACTGGAAAGATAGGTATTCTCCTAATAATAAACCATTCGATGGTTTGTTTGACGGCAACGGCCATACAATCTCAAACCTCAGTTACATTTCTACAGATAGAAACGGTATAGGACTTTTTGGGTACGTTGATGCTGAAAATGCACTAATCAAAGATTTGGGATTGATTGACCCTAACGTTGATGCGGGAACAGGAGATTACGTTGGCTCGCTGGTCGGCTACCTGAGAGACGGAACTGTCACCGGCAACTACGTTGAAGGCGGCACTGTTTCTGGGAATATGTATGTCGGCGGCCTCGTGGGAGCCCACGGCGAGAAGCCGGGCTATCCCGAACCACCACCCTTTACGATATCCAACTGCTATTCAACAGGCAGCGTTTCGGGAGCGACCGCTGTCGGCGGTCTGGTAGGATATAATAATTATGATGGCAGAATCACTAACTGCTATGCCACGGGTAGCGTTTCGGGAACAACGGATGTCGGCGGTCTCGTGGGAGACAATTATGGAACGGTTTCCGATTCCTTCTGGGATATTCAAACCAGTGGCCAGTCAATCAGTGATGGTGGGACGGGCAAGACGACCGCCGAGATGCAGATGGCAAGTACCTTTACCGATGTCGGTTGGGACTTCGTGGAGGAAACTGAAAACGGCACCGACGATATCTGGTGGATCCTCGAAGGTCAGGACTATCCCAGTTTGTGGTGGGAACTTGATGAATAGTGTTGAATAAAAACGTCTGGCTTCCTGTCTAAGACAAGCAGGGATTCAGGATGACCAAAAAAAGTGCTTTTTTGGTCATTTTTTTGTTGACATTGTTTGAAGCTATGATAAAATACACGTATGTTTGCCAGCAGGCTAACATAAACCGCCAGCAGGCGAAAGATATAGCGGAGAACCGCACGTTTTCGTATCAGCAGATACACGCCAAAAAGCATCGTTCGTAAATATCGAAACGAAGTGTAAATCAGGCCTTCCTTGGACGGAACCATTTAACCAAATTAACCATATTATCTAAATTAACCAATTGCCAATCATGAGCATCGAGAATCCAACTTTAGCTCACTTTAGTCACTTTAGCTCACTCTTCACTCTCTCGCACCTCTACATCTGTCGAGAATCCTCTACAAATCGACCTTTTTATGCAAAACAAACCCAATTTACTGGATGCTCAAATGAACGTAAGTTCTATTTTAACAATGGATTATGAAAATATAAGTGATTGGACACTTGGTCAAAACAAACCCAATTCAAACCCAATCAAACCCAATTCCCAAAAAGCCCAAATGAATGTAAACTCATTTGTAACAAAGGATTACAGAAAAAAAGATGATTTCGCATCCCAAAAAAACAAACCCAATTCAAAGCCAATTTCCGAAAGGCCCAAAATGAGCGTAAGCTTATATGTTATAGAGGATTATGAAAATATATCCCGCCGGGGACTCAGAAAAAACAAACCCAATCAAACCCAATTTCAAAATACTATCCCAAAGGAACGGGAAGAAGAAAAGGTCTCTGGGAAGCTGCTGAAAAAGCAATTTTATTTTTTTATGTCGCAAAACCGGCTAATCACGCACTATATAGCGAGAACACGGATAATTAGGAATTTATTGAGGTGCTGTTATGTCTGAGAATGATACATACTATATTGAGCGTTGTTTGGATGGCCATCCGGATGATTTTCGCTATATAGTGCGGCGCTATCAGGCGGTTTTGTTGGCCCATCTGGCCGGTAAATTGGGCAACAAGGACAAGGCCGAAGAAGCCGCCCAGGAATCTCTCGTGCGGGCCTACTTCAATATGAGCAAGCTAAGAAAACCGGGGTCATTCTTTTCCTGGCTGCTCGGTATCGCCGACCGTGTAGCGAAAGAGCACCAGAGAAAAGAAATGCTTCACCAGCAGCGGGAAGTTATCCGTTCGTTCTCGCAAGAAGCTGCCGGCCCGGAATTATCTCAGGATTACGGGCTCGAGGCGGCAATTGCCGAGCTGCCTGAAAGCTACCGTAGAGTTGTTCTGCTGCGATATTACGGCGGCAGCTCATGCTCACAGGTAGCTGAGCAGCTCGATATGCCGTTGGGTACAGTTACAAAAACATTATCAAGGGCCTATGCCACGCTGCGTAAGTCGTTACAGCAGCCAAAGGAAACAGAAAGTTATGAGGTGCAAAAATGAACTGTGCAGAATGTAAAGAAATTTTGGTTGCCTATCTTGAAGGACTGTTAGCCGAATCCCAAAAACAAGCAGTCACAGACCATCTGAAGGACTGCCGCTCTTGTCAGGCCGAAGTAAAGCAGCTAACAAACCTTCAGGAGCGCTTAGTCAGCAATGGCAGGACAGTGGCCCAAAGAAACCTTGAAAATAATATTATGAACCAGATTGTACGAGAACAAAATGTGAGGCTAAAAGCAGCCCAAAAGGCTACCGCAGGCCTCAAGCTAAGGAGAATAATTATGAAAAGTTCAATCACAAGAATGGCCGTTGCGGCCGCGGTGCTCATCGTAGCTGGCCTTGCCATCCATTATATGATGGGGCCATCTGTCACGTTTGCCAAAGTCATCGAGCCTATCCTTAATGCGAGGACTGTGATTCTCGACGTCATTATAGGCGATGAAGAAACAAGTCCTCCTATGCATGAGATAGTTGTGGGTTCACGAATCAGAAGGATCTTATCGAACATACCTAACGTGATCCAAATTATTAACCTTGATGACGCAAAAATGCTTGCACTCGATACCGAAGAAAAAACAGCAGTTTATGTTGATATAAAAGGCCCACTTCAGGAAGGAACAAGAAACTACCTAGAATTTCTTCGACAGGTAATTGTTAAGCTGCAGGATAATTACGAGGAACTTGGCGAGCAGGAAATCGATGGCCAAAGAGCTATCGGGTTTGTCTCCAGGGGCCCGAATGAAGAGGTGAAGATATGGGCCGATCCTAAAACGGCTCTGCCTGTGCGGATAGAACTCCGAGTGGGACAATT
>JAIVYN010000171.1:0-8473 GCA_048635425.1 Candidatus Aegiribacteria sp. | reverse complement strand
CAGTCTATCACCAGTGGTTCTCCAGTCGTTGGGTGTACTGCAGGTGGGTCCGCAATCGCCAAACTCACGCTGAGCAAAGTGACAATTCCCACCAAAAAGCATTTCTTAGCTAACATTTTTGTTCCTCCTAATTTTAACTTAAAACTGATTAGAAATTTTGCTTTGGCCACACACCAGAGCGACTGACTGTAATTTTCTCTTATTATTAGACTAAATATCTTGATTCAAAATGGTTTCTG
Organism: Candidatus Aegiribacteria sp.; assembly: GCA_048635425.1. Classification (GTDB taxonomy): domain Bacteria; phylum Planctomycetota; class Phycisphaerae; order Sedimentisphaerales; family Anaerobacaceae; genus NIOZ-UU13. The sequence goes on along the minus strand of JAIVYN010000171.1, from coordinate 8,234 downwards.
GGCCTAATGCTACCTCCTTCCTTCAAAACCCAAGTATCAATTATTGATTGAAATGGAAAGTTTTCCTCTCACCAAGCACAAAGTTCTTATTTAAGACTATATGCTTCACATAATAATTCCCCCTCTACCGAAAAACTACAAGAATTGCGCCCGCTGGATGATCTCGAAGCCACAGATGTTCGACTGAGCAGGAACAAACTTCACTAATATAGCTTATACCAAATCAGCCACTTTCCCGTCAAGGAAAATCTCTTGATAATATACTGGAAAGCATATTTCTTATGGCCCTTAACGGGTATAATAAATTTTGCGAGTAAATAGTGTTATTATACTGAGCTTTCTAGCGCCTCACCCAGTAGTGTTAAATGTTTAAGTTCGTGAACGCAGGAAATTCGGTGTGCGTTTGCCTGCGGGCTTAAGAGCACCGCTTGAGCCTTCTTTTTATAGCTTGTGAGCCACAAGCGAGCTCGATTTGGCGGCGTCCTTTCGCTGAGGAGGCAAAAATGAAAAAAATCGAGGTCAAAGACAAAACGCACATAAAACAATTACTCTATGCCAAGTGCGTTTTGGGCATCAAAGACGACCAATATCGCTCTTTCGGGGGCTTTCAACTTTGGTGGTATAACAAGCAACGCGGTGTTTGCGACTGCTGTGAATCTCATTGGTCTGATCCGCGAAAAAAGCTTGTACATTACAGGCTGGATAAGGCAGTGAAGATTCTATGGCACAACCGCCATTGTCTGTTCGTCCGTAGGAAACACGTGTCTGAGGATAAAAAATTGCAAACCATGGAGCATTTGGAAGATGTTAAAAAGTGAAAAAACGCCGAAAACATTAACCTTTACATCGTCCAAAGCTCAGCTTGAGGGAGCAAACGGTAACGTTACGAAAACTTAGAACGCCGTAGATACGTTCTTACTAACATATCGTTAGTGTAAAAATCCCTGCGGACTCACGCTTTTTCCCTCCTCCCTCCGCACCGCAGGGGCTTTTATATTTGTTAACGGCAAAGCTTGAGGGAAAGAAAAATGGCGAGCGTTCCTCCCAGCCGCTCGCCTTATTATCTCAGGGCCTCTTATCTTGCTCGTAAACACATTATCGGTATAAAAATAACAGAACCTTAATTTGAAGTAAGTAAAACGCAGTATTTCGTTCTGATTTGCAATAAAATCCTTCTACCCCACCTCAGATACCCTTCGGCTTGAGTTTGGCCAACACCCTATCTCAGCCGCTTGGCCAGCTCAGCTACGGCTTTAAGTTTTTCATCGTCGGAGAGTGTGATTGGCTTTCCCGAATCTTCTGTATTGTCGGTACTTGCTCCCAGTATCTCTTGCCCCTGGCTGCATTTTGTGGTTTCGTATTGGATTTCTTCAGTGGTGTCTTTTAGCGCGTCAAGCTGCTCCATGAGTTCTTTGCTGGCCTTTTCGCTTTCGACGATTTGATCTTTGAGTTGTTCGTTAGCGGCCGTTGATTCAGCAATCTGTTGTTTAAGGCATTCCTCTGCTTGCTCGTGCTCGGCGATTTGATGTTTGAGTTGCTCGTTGGCAGCTCTTAGCTCATCAGCCTGCTGCTTGATGTGTCCCTCGGGTTGCTCACGCTCGTGAATGTTATGTTGGAGTTGTTCAATTTGCTCTTTCGGCTCTTTCCCCTGCTTAGTGGTCTCTGTCGCCGTCTCTTCCAGTCGCTTGCGTTCAGTGATATCTGTAATGATAACTATAAACCCAATGGCCTTGCCTTTCTCATTCTTCAAAACAATCATCTTCATCTGCGTCGGGAATGTTGCCCCGTCTGCTCGCATGTGTTCTACCGCGCAAGTAGACCTGCCTCTACGTTTGGTTTCCTTGAACAAAGGATTCAAGTCGGCTTTCACCTGCTCTTGGGTGTGGAATGCGCTAATCTGTTTGCCAAGCAGTTCATTGCTCGTCTTGTATCCATGCATCTTTGCCCACGGCACATTGACAAAGCAAATGGTTCCCTTCAGGTCAACTATAGTTATTCCCTGGTCCACTTGCTGAGCGATTATTCCAAGATGCCGTAGCAGTTGCTCGACCTGCTTATGGTCACCAATAGTAATCTTGCGTTTACTTGATCTTCGAAGGAACATAAATACTCCGTGGTTGAATTTGAGGATTTAATCTCAAGCCGTCGTTTCCAGCGCGACACAGCAGATATAATTGAACATCTCCTGCTAATCAACCTCTTAGCAGGTGGGATTCGGCTATTTGTTTACTTGTTTTGTGAAAATTTTTCCGTCCTTCTCAAACTCAACTTTGTCTCTGTGTATTTTAACGACCTTATAACCGTCTACCATATCTCCTTCGTGAACGATTCTGTCAGAAACCATAGCAGATGCGTTCTCCTCGCTGTACACTATCGACGTTAGCCATCCTTGCTCCAAGGATGCCTTTACCAATACTTTATTGGTGGGCAAAGATTCCAAAATAGGTGATATTAGATCGGCAGTCCAAAGATAGTAGACGGCTATACCTAAAATCACTATGACCATCAAGAAAAGCCTGAGTTTCACGCTTTTTTTGGATGACGGCATACTCCTTTTTGGCTTGGCAACTTCCCTTGCTGGCTGCACAGTTCTTCTCCTTGGCTGCTCAACTTCCATTTCTGGCTGCCTTAATTCGCCCTTTACCAAATCAGTATCTGAGACCATATAGCTCAAGACCATCTTCTTACTCCACAGCTATTGATATCTCTTGAGGCTCTTCGGACACTGCTTGTTGGGGCTCTTTGAGCAATGTTTGTTCGGACTCTTCCGGAACTTGAGGTTTTTCTTCGCTCACCATAATTTATCTCCTCTCACAAGAAAATAAACTTAACTGTGCATAACTATCCATCGGCGTGTTCAGGCAGCAACTTTATCCTTTTGCTAATCAAAAAACAGGTTTTGCGAACCTTATAACCAGGAATACCCTACTCGCTTTTTCTGCTCGGCTTGGATGCGATGATGGTGGGAAGGAAAAGAGTTTCACCATGGTAGATCTACACAATCTGGATTGTTCTGCTTAGGATGGCGTAGCATCAATCACCGCTTGGAACATTTCCTGCACTTGTTATCAGGGGAACCACAAAATTAACCGTTTCCTGTTTCTTTGTATCCAGCCGTTTTGCTCGTTGCTGTAATTGTAGCTGTTCAAATCCTTCAAGTTATTCTCTGCCAGCGGGCCGCAGCTACCGACTAACCTGGCGTCCGATGACTGCTCGATAGCGTAAATATCACCTGTTTCAACATGTACACTAAAGTGTTTAATCGTTTCCATCCGCGTATAATCTCCCCCCAATTCTGTAAACTAAGTAGTTCGTCTGGCTTTCAATTCCTCACTGCTAACACCTCAATCTATAAAAAATATAAGTTATTTATGCCGAGGTGCAAAATTCTGAAGAATGTTTCTTTTTTTCGTCCATTATTATATTCCACGCCTACTTACGCCAACTCACACAATCCCACAGAACGCCCATAAAGCTGCCCTTTTCATTCTAATTTGCATTAAAATCCATTTACCCTACCTCTGATACCCTTCGGCTTGAGTTTGGTCATTGTAGAACGATAAAACACCTCCCATAGCCGTCCTACAGACAATCCTGAGCCGGTCTAACTTACAGCTTTGATATCGCTCCAAGAAAAAGGGGCCTATACCGAATCAGTCAGTACAGGCCCCGAATTGATACAAATCTGCTATATCAACCCCTTTAGATATGAAAAATACGAAGTTATCTAACGGGATCAATCACGTAATTTTAGTTGCCATTTAAATCCCGGCTTACGGTGCCGGAGCATACAAACGAATATCATCGAAGTACATCGTACCTGAACCACCGGCCTGTGGGTTGTTCTTGTTACCAAGACCAAGGGAAATCGTATTGACATTGGCAAGATTCACGCCCTGGTCGGCAAAGGCCTGCAGGGGGATATTCCATTGGGTCCATTTATTTATCTGTGCCGCATTCGGATTATCGTGATTGACCACAGCGCTGCCATTGAGAGCAACATACAACGTCTCAGCAGCGTTAGCAGCATCGCCTCTGAACCAGATCGTCAGCGTGTTGACACCATTCTCGGTCCAGTCACGCGGATAAGTCAATGTCAATGTCGCCTCGGAGTAACCAACGCTGTTGTCGTAGTAGAGTGGCATCGACTGGTTGCCTCCGTGAACGATAGTTTGCTCTGCAAAAGGAGGAGTTTCATAACCAACAAGAGAACCGTTTGTCGGGTCGTCGTATCCGTCCAGCCACGCATTAAATATCCTGTTGCTCTCGGGGTCGGCGGGGTCAAGGTCGTTGTAAGATTCAAAATCGTCCACGAGAAGGAAGTTGGCCGTCGTAAAGCTCCAGACAGGACCTATCCACGGACTGTCGGCGTTGGCGTTATTGACCTCATCAACTCGCCAATAGTAAGTGGCATCCCACTCAAGCTTTCCGGGGTCATAGCTCTCGGAACCAAGGTCCCGAGTGCCTTTATATTCCGGCGAACCGGTATCGGCATCGCGTACGACCTCTTTATCTGTGCCGAAATAGACCTCATGCGAAGCGGCATAATCTCCCGGCGACCAGCTAAGAATCTGTGTCTGCTTTACATCCACAGCGCCATTAGAAGGCTTTAGGCTCACGACGGCGCCCAGAGTAGTAAAGCTCCAGACGTCACCTTTATACGTGTCGATAATATCAAACTCATCGACCCGCCAATAGTAAGTCTTACCCGATTTAAGTGGGCCGGGACTATGAGTCGTAGTTCCCTGAGCAGAACCCCCGGCAGCGTTATTAACATCGTCAAAATTGTCGCCCATGTACACAGTGTGCAGTTTCGCACCGAAACCTTCCGTCCAGCTAAGGTCTGCATCCGGGTCTATCAACTCGGCACCATCAGCCGGGTCGGGGTCATAGGCGGTCTTGGGGGCAATCGAAAAGCTCCAGACTTTACCCTTCCATGGACTATTAGGCTCGGTGTCATTGACCTCATCGATTCTCCAATAATATGTCGTGCCCGGAACAAGACCATCCGGAAAGGCGAATCCTGGAAAGCCGGCAACAATAAACGTTCCGGCCTGGTTGCCCAGGAACGTACCTTCGGCGCCATCGTTCACATCGTCAAAATTATCACTCATATACATATCGTGCGAGACGGCGAACTCTCCCGAACGCCACGAAAGGTTCGCCCATGTATCCAGAATCATGGAGCCCTCTTTTGGACTCGGGCCTGAGGCTAAAGGAAACGGCTCACCTTGCATAGCCGAAAGAACCTCAACGGCACTCAAAGCGTTATCATAGAGCTGCACCTCATCGAGAAGACCACAAAAACCTTCATATGGCCCTGAGCTTCCGTCGTTACCGATGTTGGCGGTGGGATGAAGAGCGGCCAGCCCCGCGTAGGTTCCACTCGACACTTCTTCTCCGTTGACGTAAACTGCATAGTTACCTGAATCCCAGGTCAGAGCTACATGGAGCCATTCCTCCAACGGCAATTCCATGATGTCCACATCGTGCGCATGGTTGCTGCCCAGCCCGATGTCCAGGAGTCTCGAGGGCGTGGTTCCTTCCTGCATATAGATCTGGACGCGATCGTTCCACTGCGGCTGGGTCGTATGACCAAAGAAGTACCGGCCGTCCGTCTCGGGCTGTGGATCGGCAAGGTAACCCCACATGGCGACCGTTCCCGCCGTCGCCGACATGCCCGTTGTGGGGAACTCCACGCGGGCATCATCCGGCAGCCCAGGGAATGACAGAGCGCCGCCGGCCCTGCCTGCCACCCATTCGAGCTGGTCGCCGATTAACGTGCCATCATTGTCACCCCCGGCGCTATCGGCCGCGATGGTGCCCGATGACTCATCTAATTTCCAATATCCGATGAGGTCTGCCTGAGCTGAACTCATCAAAACCAGAGTCAGCACCAAAACAAAAGAAACAAAATAAATCAATTTCTTACACATAATAATCCTCCTTTAAAAAATAAATTTAGGTTGTTAATTGAAATGTAAGAATCTTAACTGCGAGGTATGGGTTCTCTCTTTCAACTCTCTGCCTCGCATGATACATATTAACTCCTCCTCTATTTGGAAAACTGCAGGAATTGCACCTGCCCGTCTTGGCTCGGCCCTGCTCTGACTCACTCGGCCTTGACGAGCCAAGCCGAGACAGGCTGGATGACCTTAAACCACAGACGCCCGTCCATTCGACGGAGGTTACCCTGAGCGCAGCCGAATGGGCTCAGGGCAGGATCTGTGCAGGCACAACCTTTACCCAGCCCCTGCGGCAGAGGCTGGGTTTACTATTTTTGTTTATACCAAATTAGCCACCTTCCCGTCAAGGAAAAAACTGATTTTTAGAAGCATTTCTTGCTCCCATTTTTTGAGAATCATTTTATGACCTTGATTATAGTGCTCTCGATTGAAAATTCCCGTTTGTGCGCGGGTAAGTACTTTACAATAATAGTTTATGATTTTACACGCGGGAATTTACTACCCTGAAGGGTATAAAAAAGAGTTGGGATACAGACCCGCAATGAAAGACAGAGTTTAGCGTTCGGCGTAGGGCGTATAGTTTTGAGGGGGCAATTTTGCAAGATCCTTCGACCCTTCGGCCACCCCTTCCCTTCGATTACACTCAGGGTAAACTCCCTGCGCTCAGGGCTACGGCTAATTCAGGGCAAGCTTTTATTCGCTCAGGGCAGGCTTTTTTCGCTCAGGACACAGTGTTGACTGGAAGGCAAAAAGCCTTTAGACTAACACGTTGAGAACATTTTTGGCTGACAACGCAGGCATCGGGCTTTGCAGCCGGACGCAATAGAGCGGGTTATTTGAATAGGCTCCAAGAACATCAGAAGAAATTAAATTACCGTGAGGTGACATATGCAGCCGGATGAAAAATGTGGCCAATGTCGGTTCTATAACGAAAAAATGGAAAAACAGGGCGAATGCCGAAGATATGCACCCAGGCCAAACGTTCTAAAGATAAATTGGGTCAAAGTTGGCATCGACCACTGGTGCGGTGAATTTGAGCAACAAAAGCCTGCCCCGAACGAAGTGGATGGAGCAAAGGGCTTGTCCTGAGCGGAGTCGAAGGTTCTAAAATCCTCAATTCTAAATTCTCCTGATTTCCTGTTCTCCTGTTCTCCCGATATCCTGTTCTCTGTCCTCTGCCATCTGTCCCCACTTCTCCCCATCAGGTGAGCTAAATATCTCCCGGCTCTTCTATTTCTTTAGCTTCTCTGCGTCCTCCCACAGCCGGGCATTGGCAATCTGTAAAGCGATCTTACGTATGGGTTCCTCGATGGTCTCGTCAGCATTGAGTTTTTCTATGACTTTTGAATAAAGGCTGTGCTCGTCACGCAACTTATCCACAAGCTTTTGCGCAGCTGAGCCTGTTCGACGAAGTTTGTACCCGTCGGCAGGTACCTCTGATTCCAGCAACGTGATGCCACCTTCACCGGCAATAGCGATCGTTTTGCCGTTCGGACTAAACGTCGCCGAACCGCGAAACTGTGGCCGGCTCATAACTTCTGTGCCTGTTGAGATATCCCATAGCTTCACAATTCTGTCTCTACCTGTTGATACGAGTCGCTTCCCATCCGGACTGAATTTTAAAGAGAGAATCCATAGATGATGCCCCCTCAAGGTCATCACTTCTGCACCCGTCTCAGCGTCCCAGAGCTTGATCATTCCGTCTGTGCCTCCCGAGGCAATGAGCGCCCCGTCAGGGCTGAATGCGAGTGGCCCGGTTAGACCGCTGTGCTTCAGTGTCATGATTTCTTTGCCTGTCTCCACGTCCCACACTTTGATCGTCCCTTTATTTTCAAACGATGCGAGGCGCCTGCTATCCGGACTGAACACAACATCGCCAACATATTTCGTGTGCCCACCGAAGGTCTTGATTTCCTTGCCGGTTACTGCGTCCCGCAACTTGATGGTGTTATCAACAAATTCAACATTCCCGAAGTTTACTATCCATGAGGCGATGTACTTGCCATCTGGACTGAAGGCAACTGAGGAAACGGGACTCAGTGGAGGATAATCCGGCCAGTCACCGTGCCCACGCAGTGTCATGATCTCAGCTCCCGTGACCGTCGCGCGGCAGGAGCTTGGCGAACATCGTCGAAGTCTCAGTTTCCAGGAGCTGGGCATTCTTAAACGAAAACATGGTCTGAGTATGCAAGCCTGGATACGCAGGGCCTTCGACCTGGGCATCATCAATGAAGGCCATTTCCGAACACTCTGTATTCAATTCAGCGC
>JAIVYN010000170.1:0-8561 GCA_048635425.1 Candidatus Aegiribacteria sp. | reverse complement strand
GTCGGTTGTCGGATCAGATGCCGATCTTCCGGAAATTCAAGATAAGATAATCGGAAACAGGCAGCGCATTCTGCCTGCTGTTGATGACGGTGTTATAAAAGGTGTTATTACACGCACCGATCTATTAAAAGTCCTTGTTCGGCAGACACAAGACTCAACTCCAGACTTATACCGCCGGGCAAAAGGGCACCGGCAAGTGGACCGCCGTCTCAGCACTGGATATGGGCGTCCCCCTGACTTTGATCAGCGAGGCCGTGCTGGCCCGCTTCCTGTCGGCCATTAAGGACGAGCGTGTGGCTGCTTCCAAAATCCTGCGCGGCCCCAAGCTCATGTTCGAAGGTGATAAAATGGCTTTCGTCAACGATCTCCGCGATGCTCTCTATGCAGCCAAGATCATCTCTTATACGCAGGGTTATATGCTCATGCGCGCTGCGGCAGGTGAATACGGTTGGAATCTCAACAACGGCGGCATCGCCCTGATGTGGCGCGGCGGATGCATTATCCGCTCAATCTTTCTGGGGAAGATCAAGGATGCCTTCGAGCGTGACCCAAGCTTGAGCAATCTGCTGCTCGACCCGTACTTCAGAGAAGAAATCGAAGCTGCCCAGCCTGCCTGGCGACGTGTGGTTGCCAGGGCAGTTGAGATGGGGATTCCTGTCCCGGCTATGTCCAGCGCATTAGCTTTTTACGATGGCTATCGAAACGCGCGCTTGCCCGCCAACCTGCTTCAGGCGCAGCGCGATTACTTTGGCGCCCACACCTACGAGCGCGTTGATAAGCCGCGCGGCGAGTTCTTCCACACTAACTGGACCGGCCGAGGCGGAACTACCGCAGCTTCAACTTACACGGTATAAATGTCATTCCGAGCGCAGCCGAGATCGAATATCCGCTATGGCGGAAATCCATTAAAAGAAGCGTGTTTAGTCATTGCGAGCCAACCAGAGGTTGGCGCGGCAATCTCCAGCGTTTACGGTTGAGATTGCTTCGGCGCGGAGTTTATCCTGAGCGTAGCCGAAGGGCTCCTCGCAATGACATAGGGTTGTGTTCGTCGTCATTGCGAGCGAGGCCCCCTTCTTGCTTTCGCCAGAAAGCAGGGGGTCGAGCGTGGCAATCTCTTATTCATACTATTTCTAAAAGGGAATACTTGTGAAAATCAGAAAGGAAATCGAAACCGGTAATTGTAATGCGCAACTTTTTTTTATATAATAAAACAAGAAGAAAAGGCTAACCTATGATAAGTGATGAGACATTATCTCAGGTCAGGGAACGGCTGGTTGATGGTTTTGCCCCCAGCCGAATTATCATTTTCGGCTCACAGGCCAGAGGCACAGCCGATGACCGCAGCGACGTTGACATACTGGTTGTGTGTACATTCAAAGGCAAACGCCGTCATTTAATGCTCGAAATGGACAGGGCCTTGAGCGGCTTGGATAATGCGTTTGACGTACTAATTTTAACGCCTGAAGAATACCAGCGAGATTCTCGCATTCCGGGAACCGTAGGAAGATACGCTTACAAGGAAGGGAAAGTCCTTTATGAGCAAAATTGAGCCGGAATTTTTGAAAAAGGTGACGCAGTGGATGAGTCTCGCCGACGAAGACCTGAATTTAGCTTCTCACGCACTTGGCCTTGGCGCTCAGAGCCCTTATCGTTTAATCGCCTATCACGCCCAACAATGTGCCGAAAAGTGCCTTAAAGCTTTTTTGGTTTATCATAATGTGGATTTCCCATACACTCATAATATCAGGAGGCTGCTGGAATTTTGCGCAGAATATGCAGAGTGGACAGATACCCTCAAAGGTGCGGAAGAACTGACTCCTTATGCCATTACGGCTCGCTATCCCGGCGAAGAAGAAGAGGTAACGGAATCTGAAGCTAAAAGAGCAATCGAACTTGCCCGGCAAGTCCGGTCGCAGGTGCGAACAGCCCTTGAAAAACTTGGCGTAGAATTGCCGGAGTAGCTCAAAAAAACGGTTCATCCGGTTAATGCGTAGGTGGACCAAACAGATCAGGGCCTTGGAGCTGTTTGGAGAGAAAAATCGTTTGGGCAGAGGCTCAAATTTGGGGCAGGCGGGGGGAAATTTGTGCCTCTGGGGCCACGAACGATTTTTCTCGATCGTACGAAACGCCCAATACACATACACATTATTCGGAGTAGCTCAAAAAAACAAATCCGTCGCTTGTGTCATGTTGAAAACCTTTGCTAAATGTCATTGCGAGCACCTCACCTGATTCTCAGGAAGTATGCATAAGAAAATGGACCTACAATGTCATTGCGAAGGAGCCGCAGGCGACTGTGGCAATCTCGACCCTCGCAATACGAAAACCGTTTATTTTCTTAGGAGGCCCGAAGGGCCGTGGCAACCTCATCCGTTATATTTTAGATTGCTTCGCTCGCAATGACACTCTCAATTTAACCTGCTACGGAAAAACCGGCTATTTTTCGAGCTTTACGAGATGTGTTTTCAGGAATTTTTCTGAGGCTTTTAATTGGGTACAATCTTTTTAAGCTGGACAATCAGGGATGGCAGGTCTTCGGTGACTGTCTCCCACACCACATCAAGGTTGATATCAAAATAGCCGTGAATAAACACGAACGTTGTCAATTTCGGACATATTGCACCTGTGCTGTTGCGACAACCTTATTGCGGAAATATCTGCTCAAATCTTCCGGTGTCCGCATATCCACCTTGTGACCGCCTAATAAGCCTGATAGCTCTTCTTCCATTTCGAACAACTTGAAAAAGCCAGGAGTATGACCCGGCATAAAATCCACCAACATATCCACATCACTTTCCGGACCAAAGTCATCGCGTAGCGCCGAGCCAAAAATGGCTAACCGGCGAATATAATGCCGCTCACAAAACTCTCGGATTATGTCTTCCGCTATTACTATATTCTTGTTCATACATCTGTCCTGACAAACCCTGAAGATTCAAATTCTATCATACCTAAAACCACAGCACCCGCCAAACCAAAAGTTGAAATAATTATCGGCTGTTTCTTTGGAACCTGCGATATTATTTCTTATATTATAAATAGTTGAAAAAACCGTTTTTTTTGCCGGTTTTTCGGCTAATCAATGCAAATTTCTATGAGGGGTGGGGAGAGACGAAGTTTGTCTGCAATAAACAACATAAATCTCGGTACAAATGTGTCCCAAATTCAAGAGGATTTGTTTCAATCCGTCAGCAGACTCTCTTCCGGCCTTGTCCTAAACAGCGCCAAAGACGACGCGGCGGCCATGGCAATAAGTGACCAGTTGCGTGGCGAAATAGCTGTAGCACAGCAAAGTTCCAGAAATATAAATGACGCCGTTTCCATGATTCAAACCGCCGACGGCGCCGCCGGTCTTATGAGTGGCAATCTCGTCCGAATGAAGCAACTGGCAATGCAGGCTTCAAGCGGCGTTTATTCAGACCAGCAAATAAGCATTATGCAGAACGAATTCAATCAGCTTGCTGAGCTGAATACCCAGATTACCGAAACTACCAGCTTCAATAGTATTGAGCTGCTCGAACAAGATGGTTCGCCTATAGCAATTTCACTCGGTGGCGGCGAAATAATCTCTATAGCCAGACCCGGCGACATCAGCGTCGATCCTGTTGACCTGATCAGCGACCCTCAAGCAGCCAGTGCAGCAATAGACAGTACTCTCGGTAACCTGACTGCCTACCGCGCCGACATCGGCACCGCCGCAAACAGACTTGAAAGCACCGCTTCGGTCCTCGATTTAAAGGTCGAAAATCTCCTCGCCAGCGAGTCGAGAATCTCAGACGTTAATATTGCCCAGGAGGCAGCATCTCTAACAGCCAATCAAGTCAGACTAAAAGCCGCCCTCGCAATCCAATCACACTCAAACCTTATGGCCGATGAACTCAATAGGCTGCTAAAGTAAATACTGTCCCCCGCCCGGCCGTTTCAATTGATTATTGATTATGAAACCCTTCGACCCTTCGGCGGAGTTTACCCTGAGCGCAGCCGAATGGGCTCAAGGCAGGCTTTTTTCGCTCAGGACGGGGTCTATGTAATTGGCGGTTAAGTTCGGTGTGGTGTTGGTCTATTTTTCCAGCTTTACCAAATGTGTTTTTAGGAATTTTTCGGTGGCTTTGACGGTTTCGTCCTTGACGGTGCGGGGGCTTTGAGCGACCCATACCGTAAAATTATAAAGCTCCTGCGTATCGACTTTGAGCCATTTGCCGTTCCTGTATAAGAATACGAATAACGTTGTCATCGCGATGCGTTTATTGCCGTTCTGAAAGGGATGGTTTTTGATAAGAAGGTAAAAAAGCATAGCCGCTTTGGCTACGAGAGTCGGATATAAAGATTTGCCTGAGAACCTTTGAAAAGGGACAGCTAAGCAGCTCTCCAGGGCATTGGGAAAACGGGTAGAGAAATCCGGAATCGGCTCGTCAAAAGAGAATTTCTTTCTGGCCAATTTGAAAGCGATATACTCGACCTCTTGTAGGGTTATTGTCTTCATTATTCAGAGCCCAAAAGCTTCAGTGTATGGCCATACTCTTTAACGGTCTTTGTTACGGCGTGGTCAATTTCCTTTTTATCCTGCTGGCTTAGGGTCTTTCCTAAAATAGCTGCGATTTGTTTCTGAGGGACAGCGTAAGCTCTTCCAATCTTTACAGCTTTTATCTGGCCTTTTTTGACCTTCCTGTACACGGCGATTCTGCTAATGCCTAAAATCTCGGCCAACTGGGGAATTGTAAGATATTCATCTTTTTTCATAAAAAAGGCTCCAATTATTCGTAAGTACTTATATAATATAGCATTAAATCACAAGCTCGTTCGTTAACCATAGTATATCAAGTTAACCTACGTTAACCTCTATAAGTAATGTTAACATAAAAACACAAAATGCCAAATAAAAATTCCATAAAATTTTCATTAAGCTCCCTAATTTCATAATTCGATATTCATTGTTCGTTACCTATCCTGAGCACGGCCGAAGGATTCGATATTCAAACCGCCGCTTTCAGTTCTTGTAATTGGCGGATTCGCTTATATAATAAGCCCAATCAATAATTTTGGAGACTAAGTATGGCTAAAATTGCCAAGCTCGACGACATCGTGTCGCTGTGTAAGCGAAGGGGTTTTATATTTCAGTCCAGCGAAATCTACGGCGGTCTGGCGAGTTGCTACGACTATGGGCCGCTCGGGGTCGAATTAAAAAACAACGTCAAAAAGGCCTGGTGGAAAAGCGTCGTGCAAATGCGCGACGACGTGGTCGGGCTCGATTGCAGTATCCTTATGCACCCGATGGTCTGGAAATCGAGCGGTCACGCCGACAAATTCGCCGACCTGATAGCCGAATGTAAAAAGTGCAATACCCGAACCCGCGTTGACCACCTCAAGGAAAAAGTTACCGAGCAAACACAGGAGCATACCGAGCATATCGCAATCGATGCAGCTATGGCCAGGGCGCAGGACCTGAGCAACAAGGTATGTCCCAATTGCGGGATGGTGGGACAGTTTACCGAGCCGATGCCTTTTAAGCTGATGTTCGAGACCCGGATGGGTGCCAACGTTGATGACTCGATGACGATACAGCTTCGGCCGGAGACCGCTCAGGGAATCTTTGCCAATTTCAGAAACGTGCTCGATACCACCAGAGTAAAGATACCTTTCGGCATCGCCCAGATAGGCAAAAGCTTCCGCAATGAGGTAACGACCAAGGCCTTTATCTTCCGGACACGCGAATTCGAGCAGGCGGAGCTTGAGTTTTTCTGTGAGCCGGGCACCGATGAGCAGTGGTTCGAGCACTGGAAGCAGGCACGGTTCGACTGGTATATCGAATTAGGTATGAAGAAGGAAAACCTGCACTTCCGCGAGCACGATGCCGATGAGCTTGCCCATTATGCCAAGAGCTGCGTGGATGTCGAATACAGGTTCCCGTTCGGCAGCGGCGACTGGCAGGAGCTTGAAGGCATCGCCAACCGCACGGACTACGACCTGCGGCAGCATCAACGCGGCATGAGGACGCTCAATAAATGGTACGAAAACGACCGGGAGCTGACGAATATCGAATTGGTCGCCGAAGCCGAGGATTACAATAAAGGCCCGCTGTCTTATTTCGATGACGAGAAGAAACAGCGATACATACCTTATGTGATTGAGCCCAGTGCCGGCATCGACAGAAGTGCGCTTGCCTTTCTGGTCGATGCTTATGACGAAGAACAAGTTCGCGGCGAAACAAGAAACCTTTTAAGATTTCATCCCGCCCTTGCACCTGTGAAAGTCGCTGTCTTCCCTCTGGTTAAAAAAGAAGGTATGCCGGAAATAGCCAAGAATATCTACAACGACCTGAAAAGATATTTCAATTGCTTCTACGATGAAAAGGGCGCGGTCGGCCGACGCTACCGCAGGCAAGATGAGGCTGGCACACCATTCTGCCTCACCGTTGACGGCCAGACAAAAGAAGACAATACTGTCACCGTCCGCGACCGCGACTCGATGGACCAGGTAAGAGTCTCAACCGACCAACTGCTCAACCACTTACGGGAGAAACTGGATTTATGAAAGATTCTTTTACCCGAATCTGCGATTTATCTAACTTTGTTGACAAAGAAGTTATATTAGCCGGCTGGTTGTACAAGGGCCGTTCAAGCGGCAAAGTTCAATTTTTAGTCCTCCGCGACGGCACTGGACTTTGCCAGTGTGTCGTTGAAAAAAGCAAAATACCTGGTGAGCTTTTCAGCCAGCTAAAACACCTTGGTCAGGAATCATCGCTGACCGTTACCGGCACCGTTCGGGCGGATGAAAGAAGCGTCGGCGGCTACGAATTAGCGGTAACCGATGCACAAATAATCTCGCCGGCGGATGGTTATCCTATCACGCCGAAATCGCACGGCACAGATTTTCTCCTCAAGCACCGTCACCTGCACCTTCGCTCACAGCGGCAGTGGTGTATCGGAAAGATTCGGCATACCGTTATCGACGCAATCCGCAGATTTTTTAATGACAACGGTTTTATTCTAATCGACACGCCCATCCTTACAGCCACAGCCGGTGAAGAAGAACAAACGCTCTTTGAAGTCGATTATTTCGGCGCCCCCCTGTACCTGACCCAGACCGGCCAGTTGCATCTCGAATCAGCGGCGATGAGCTTCGGCAAGGTCTATTGCTTTGGGCCGACCTTCAGGGCGGAAAAGAGCAAGACCCGAAGGCATCTGACCGAGTTCTGGATGGTCGAGCCGGAAGTGGCGTTCATCGACCTTGGCGGCCTGCTCGAATTAGCTGAAAATTTCGTCTCCTTTATAATCGCCCAAGTTTTGCAAAATAACAAAAGCGAGCTCGAAACATTAGAGGCCGACATCGCATCGCTTGAAAAAATCAAACCGCCTTTTTACAGATTAACTTATACCGAGGTGGTTGACATCCTGAGAAGCCAGAGGACGCGGGACTTTCTCGCCGGGCAGTTGAAGGAGCTGCAAAACCAAAAGCAGCAATACGAAACCAGAATCAGCGAGCTTGAAACCCAGCAGGCAGGCCAAATAAAACAATGGCAGAAAGATAAAATTGCCGCTGAGCTGATTGAATTGCGAACCGCTCTTGTCGAGACAGATACAAAAATCGAAAACAATCCCAGGCACGCCGAATTGGCTGCTGAATTTCGGTGGGGCAAAGACCTCGGCGGCTCGGACGAGACCATTATTTCACAAATGCACGACAAACCCGTCTTTGTTACGCACTATCCCAAAGAGGCCAAGGCTTTTTATATGAAGGCCGACAGGGACAATGAAAAGGTGGTCTTGAATTTCGATTTGCTTGCCCCCGCCGGCTTCGGCGAAATCATCGGAGGCTCAATGAGAGAAGACGACCACGACCTGCTGGTCGCGCGAATAAACGAACAGGGCCTGGATATCGAAAATTACGAATGGTACCTGGATTTGCGAAAATACGGCTCAGTGCCGCACGGCGGCTTCGGACTCGGCGTCGAAAGAACCATCGCCTGGCTGGCCGCTCAAAAACATATCCGACAGTGCATACCCTTCCCAAGAATGATGGACAAAGTTTACATCTGACGACGATGTTTCATCCCGCAACACCGGAATTTGCAGGTCGTTTAGCTTCAATGGCACGACCTCGTAGTCTCGCGGCCATTGCGGACAGAGGAATCCTTACAATACATAAAAATATGAGCCGGGGCGTTTGATACGCATATCAAATGCCCCGGTAAGCTCCAATCAATAGTGACACCAGTTAATCGACCTTGAACCACTCTTCAGTCAATAAATTATCCTGCAGCCAGTTTTCTTCCAGCAATGCCATATCAGCTTCATCGACCCGGCAATCCCCGTTGAGGTCCCCTACCAGGGGCACATAGTCCGGCAGTGACTGGGTTGCTTCACAATTATCGTTATACACGTTGATTGTGACCGTGTCCGAACCGGAGTATTCACCATCAAAGGCCTCTAACTGAAAGACATACTCGCCCAGGGCTGTTAGGGTAATACTCGTGTCCTCGGCAGCCGCTGTCTCTATAACCCCAGTCCCTTCATTGGGTTCACTAATCACCGTCCACTGCACAGTGTAGGGACTTATCGAAC
>JAIVYN010000169.1:0-8625 GCA_048635425.1 Candidatus Aegiribacteria sp. | reverse complement strand
ATTTTCCTTAGACTAAAATGACCAATTCGATTGTGTTATAGATGACGAACGTTCGTCATCTATAACACAATCGAATTGGTCATTTTAGTCTAAGGAAAATCATTTTTTACCAGATTCCGTTTTAACTCGACGCTTGATTATAGGAGTATCCTCGCTAAAGGCTAAAAAAGTTATAAAAAATGCTTCAAACCGGTTTTCCACAATAAGAAGCCAAAAAACCGCAAACTACCCTTATCAGTTAGCTCAACTGCGATTTTCTCGGCATTACCTTGTAAAGTCGGCCATCAAATCTGTCGATTCGTAAATCATTAAACGAAAGCAAGAGATTTGAGGAGCGTTTATAATGGACAAGCCAAACGAGCGAAGAACAGAACAAAGACTGCGTTATTATTGGCCAATCTGGTTTGCCGAGGACCCTAACGAGGCGCTTGCACAGGGTCAGATGGTTGATGTCTCCAGCAGGGGCGCTGCGTTTACCTGCTACGCCAACGATGGTTGTCCCTACCCCGGCCAACATATAACAGCTCGTTTTAGTGTCCCCCAATATGGCCCGGATGACTCCTTTGATATGGCAAATTTCACCCGTTCAGCCCATGTTTGTCGGGTTGATAACGTAAATAGCTTTTTGCGACGAATTGCCGTTCAGTTTGCCGAGCCGCTGCCTTTTAAACCCGGCGAACAAGACGCCGCCGAGCCCAACGTACAAACACAAAACGCCCAGTAAGTGCAAAGTCATAAAATAAAATCGGCAATCAACAATCGCAAATCGTAAATCGCTGCCCTCCGTCATCTGTCTTCTGTTTTCTACGGACAGCTATCTCCTCCGTTTGTCTCGAAAGTTCTTAATCTCTTGTCCTGAAAGGTCTTGTCCAAACGTGCAAACTGAGTTCTCGCGGAGGCATCGCTGAGTTTATTAAACTTCCTTATACAGTTGGGCCAACAACACTCCTTGCAGCTTATGTAATTCCAAAAGGTGGTCTACGTATTCCGCTGCTTTTGATTGCTCGTTTGTAGATTTTTCCATTTTTTTCATTTTTTTCGATGATGTTGCACTTTTTACCTTTTTTCTTGTGGATTTTGCCATTTTCTTTACAATTCCTTTCTTGACAAAATTCGTATTTAGGTCTAAAATACAAAATCTTAGAAATTATTTTACTCAAAATTAACGCATGTGCGAAAATAATGCAACTATAAAATTTACAATAGCGTAAAATTTATGGGCAAATATGACGAAAAAGCGATAATTGCGAGAATCAGGTCCCTGCGTGAGCAATATGTAGGCGGTAGAGGCAAAAGCAAATTTGCCCGGGCTTTGAACATAAGTCCTTCTACTTACA
Source organism: Candidatus Aegiribacteria sp. (assembly GCA_048635425.1). Lineage (GTDB taxonomy): Bacteria > Planctomycetota > Phycisphaerae > Sedimentisphaerales > Anaerobacaceae > NIOZ-UU13. The sequence goes on along the minus strand of JAIVYN010000169.1, from coordinate 7,288 downwards.
ACTATTACGAAAACAACAGAATCCCTCCGATAGAGGTTTTGCTGAAAATCTGTGAGGTTACAGGAGCGGATTTGGAATGGCTGCTGACCGGCCGAAGCACTGGAAAAAAACCTGCATCTGGGCCAAATAGCGGACTTTTACAAAGGTTAGACAAGTTGTTTACAGACAATCCTGAGATGACAGAAGCGGTTTTGGCTTTTATTGAGCTATTATGCGAGCAAAAAGGGATTGTAGGGGGATTTCGCTCCGGAGTTCTGCCGTCCAAACCGGCCCGGCCTGGATGGATACCTGTGCTTGGTCGAACCGCGGCGGGGATGGTGCATTTTTGGGAGCAGACATTTCTCCCGGAACCGAAAAAAGCTATTACAGAGCTTGATGAGCTGGTGAAAAAGCATATAGGCAGGGAGATTGTTGGTTCTGTAGATGGCACGGTGTCGGTTGATTTGAAGGCGAGGCCTTTGCTGGACGGAATCAGGAAGCAGCAGGCTAATCTTATTCAGGTTTGTGGACAAGAGCAGGAGCAGATAGTTGAATTTGTCCAATGCGAGGAGGTTCATAAATTGTTCCCTGACAGTTTTGCCCTGCATCTGGACGGTGACAGTATGTCACCAAGGATAAATGATTGTGACGTTGTGATATTAAGTCCCTCGGTGCCGGCGGCGCAGGGTCAAATTAGCATTGCTCGTGTTGCAAATCAAATAGGCGTTACCTGCAAGCTCATAAGAACGACAAAAACAGATGTCCATCTGATACCGATAAATGAAAGGTACGAAACGAAGGTCGTAGCTAAAGAAGACTTGCTTTGGGCACTGGCGGTTTTGTGCCACGTAAGTGTCTGATTGTATCTTATATAGTATATAGTCCAAAACAATTTGTGTGTAAATACGTATATACCCAATAGAAGTTTTTCAGAAGGATAGCACGCACGGGCCTTTTATTTTGGGCCTAAAAGTGATAAAATAGTGGAATGGTTGTGAAGTTGGCCAAAAAACAGATGTACAAAAAATGTTTTATTGTGCTTATTTGCCTTTTAATAGCCGGCAATTTAACACATGGGACCGTCCTATGTTTCGGTGCGGACGGCCATATTGAGCTCGAATCTGCTTTTCACGAACGGTGTGACCACCCGGTTCATTCCTATCCTTCAGACCAAAATCAGCTTTCCTCTGAAGCTGAGCATGAAATAGGCAAACATTGTGGATCCTGCGTAGATGTCGCGATTTCCATTGGCTTAGCGAAGATTTCCCGTGCATCTACACAGTTGAATCCCACATTCCCGGCTCCAGTCGCAAACATGATTGTACTTACCGACAAGTTCGATTTTTCCGCATATAATTCAGCTTCAAATACTTTTTCTGCCACTTCTTACTTTACCCCTCTGCGCACAGTGATCCTGCTGGTGTGATCCACTAAAGACAACTCTTTTTCCGACATTTTCAAAACATTTACTGTGTAATAGCCGGTTAGTTGCATTCTTCTTCTGATACTCCGTTACTCCGTCAATTGGAATTCATCAGAGAACCCGCGAGCTGGCAAGTTAAATATTTTAGGATTACTGTGATGTGTATGAGATTTTTAACGTTTTTAGTTGTGCTATTTGTGCTTGGTGTTACGGGCTGTATGGAGCACAATGACGAAGTTGCATTACCGGAACGCCGGTCGTTGGTACAGGAATTCAGCACTTTCCAACCTCCCGCCACACCGATGGAAACTACGGATGTTCCTGAAATTGCCGAGCCAGCCGGTCCTGTCACTTTACGACAGGCTCTGGTTTTAGCATTGATGCATAATCCTGAGCTGAAGGCTTTTTCCTGGGATGTTCGTGTCTTGGAAGCGAGGCAATTGCAGGCAAGCCTTTGGCCAAATCCGGAGCTTGAGGTCGAAGTTGAGGAAGTTGGCGGGCCGGGTCAGCGCAGCGGTTTTGATGCCGCAGAAACAACGATACAACTGAGCCAGTTGATAGAGCTGGGGGATAAACGCCGTAAGCGAACAAAACTGGCATCAATGGAAAAAGAGCTGGCAGGATGGGATTACGAGGCCAGACGACTGGATGTGTTTACCGAAGTTACCAAGGCCTTTATTGAGGTGCTGGCTGCACAGCAAAGGCTGAAATTAACTGAAGAATTACTGAAACTGTCTGAAGAATTAGTAGACACCGTTACTAAAAGAATTGATGCGGGCAAAGATTCACCGCTGGAAAAGACCAAAGCCACTGTAGCACTTTCGAATATTAAGATCCAGCATCAACAGGCTGTTCAGAATAATAAGTTCGCTCGTAAGCAACTGGCTTCAACGTGGGCCAACAAGGATCCTATATTTGAAAGTGTTGCAGGCCGGCTTGATTCGTTATCACCTCTTCCATCAATCGATAAGTTCACAGATTTGATTACGCAGAATCCGGATATTGCACGGTGGTCTCTGGAGATAGATAAGGACAAGGCCGCTTTAGAACTGGAAAAGGCCAAAGCTATTTCCGATATTACACTTATTGGCGGTCTGCAGAGATTCAATGAAACAGATGATAATGCAATAGTATTTGGCTTTGCTATTCCATTGCCAATATCAGACAGAAATCAGGGGGGAAAACTGGCGGCAACTTACCAGCTCGCCAAGGCCAGAGAAGAACAAAGGGCGGCCCATACCAGAATACAAATCAAATTAGTCAAGGCTTACCAGGCGCTTTTAAGCGCATATACAGAGGCTACTGAGCTTGACAAGAATGTAATACAGGGAGCCCAAAGCGTTTTTGAAGCTTCAAAGACCGGTTACAGCCGCGGCAAGCTCGATTATCTGAATGTACTGGACGCACAGCGGACCTTGTTCGAGGCAAAAGCAAGATATATAGATGCTCTTACGTCATACCACATTGCCAAAGCTGATGTCGAACGTCTAATAGGTCAAAAACTTGACCCGCCAACGGCGGGTTTTGATCGGAACCCAGCGTTGCTGGGTATTAACAATCCCCTCGAAGCGAAAGCAGAGAAAAGCGAATAGGAGAGTTTTATCATGTTGCAAAAAAAACGTCAAAATACTAATTCTGCCCGCACCTGTGCTGCCCGCACAGAAAACGCGGGTACAGGTGTCCTGCAAAAGGCAAATCACTTTGGCATGGCGCTGTCTATATTTGTTGTGCTCGCAGGAACTATTCTCTGGCTTACGGGGAACTTGCACTTTGGGCCGCGTCGTACAGATGAAGCCGGCGGTGTTCTTGATGATGGTGGGCACAAGCACTCAAACCAGGTCAATGAACTTATGTGTACGGAACATGGTGTCCCGGAATCGCTTTGTGTCCGGTGCAATCCTTCGTTAGCAACCGCTTTCAAAGAAAGAGGAGATTGGTGTACCGAGCACAACCTGCCGGAATCTCAATGCACTATATGTAATCCAGGCTTGGAGCAATCTTCGATGCGTGATGTCGGTTCAACGCCCGATCTAAACGCTCTCGAAGAAGTCATGTGTGAACATGGGATGCGTATTATTGAATGTGTTCACTGCCGGTATGAGATAGGCGTAGTCAAACTTCAACCATCGCTGGCAAAGGCATTAGTCGAAACAACCTTGGTTCAGGACGTGGAACGGACAAAGACATTGAAGCTTACCGGCCAGGTGCAGTTAGACAAGACAAGAGTCGTAGATGTAATGCCGACCGGCGGTGGGCAGGTCAAACGGGTGGAAAAGCTGCTGGGCCAGGACGTGGCAAAAGGAGATGTACTGGCTGTTATTCACTCTGCTGATTTGGGCCAGGCAAAAGCCCAGTTCCTGGAGGTCCAGGCCAGGCTGGAGTTAGCGACCTCCACATTCGAGCGGGAAAAGGAACTCTATGAGAGAAAAATCAGCAGCAAGGCGGATTACCTAAGCGCCTTAAATGAGCTTAAGGCTGCTCAGGCTTATTACGCAGCGGCTGAAAGAAGACTTCGTCTCTTCGGTCTGGGCACTGAACAAATAAGCGCGATTAAGAGCGAGAAGGAAAACAGTCAATTTGCGGAATTAGTGTTGCGAGCACCACAGGCCGGTACGATTATCGCCCAGAATGTCTCTACCGGTGCACTGGTCGATACTACAGAGAGCCTCTATACAATTGCGAATCTTTCCAATGTCTGGGTCTGGTACGACCTGTACGAAAGAGACCTTGCAGTGCTTCACGAACGGCTTTCATCGGGTGAATCGGTCGTCGCAAAGGTGAGAGTCAAGGCCTTTGAAGCAGAAGTGTTCGAGGGGATAGTTGACCTTATCGGCAGCCAGGTAGATGAGCATACACGCACTATTAAGGTCCGTGTCCAGGTCAGTAACGAAGAACGCAAGCTCAAGCCTGGAATGTTCGCAGAGGCCGAAATATATGTTCCTCTCAAAGGCAACATAATGGCTGTTCCCTCAAGTGCCATTCTTTCCGATGAGGGCAAGACTTTCGTTTTTCAACGCTGGAAGGATGACTTGTGGGTACGCCGCGATGTACGTCTGGGAAGAAACCAGGGAGGCTTTGCTGAGGTGCTAAATGGTATTCCAAGAGGAGCCACAATCGTTACTCGTGGGGCATTTATGTTCAAGAGCGACATTTTAAGAGAGAAAATGGGCGCCGGTTGCGCCGATTGATGAAAGGGATGTAGCTTATGTTGGAAAAATTACTGCATTTCGTCCTGCACCAAAGACTTCTGGTGGTCCTTGCTGCGATAGTATTGTTAGGAGCAGGAATTGTCGCCTGGACTCATCTGCCAATAGACGCCTTCCCGGATGTAACTAATCAGCAGGTTATGATTCTTACTGAGGCTCCCGGACTGACGCCTACGGAAGTCGAGAGACTGGTAACATTTCCCATCGAGATTGATATGGGTGGTCTGCCCGGCATCAGACAGGTTCGGTCTCTGTCCAAGACCGGACTTTCACAGGTTATCGTCATTTTCGAGGACGACGTCGACATATATTTCGCCAGGCAAGTCGTGTTTGAGCGTCTGGAACAGGTAACGGATCAATTGCCAGAGGGGGTTGAACCGGAATTAGGACCCATTTCTACGGGGCTTGGAGAGATATATCAGTACGTACTTGAGGCCGGCTACTACTGCCCAACGCACAAAGAGGTTTGGTCGCGTATAGAAAACAAATGCCCCGAATGTGGCACTGCCCTTACCAAAAGCCAATACGGCCTGATGGATTTGAGAACGGTTCAGAACTGGGTAGTCAGCCCCCAGTTGCGCCGATTGGCTGGAGTGAACGAAGTCAACAGTTTCGGAGGATTTGTCAAACAATACCATGTGATTCCAGACCCAGCTCTTCTACTTAAATACGCAATTTCTTTGAACGACATTCTGGAAGCTCTTGAGTCGAACAACGCAAATGCCCCCGGCAGCTTTATCGTCAGAGACTGGGAACAGTTCAACGTGGTCTCGAAGGGTTTGGCTCAAGGTATCCCCGACATTGAAAAGATTGTGCTAAAAGCAGAGAAAGGCACACCAGTATATCTGAGGGATGTAGCCGAGATCCGGATAGGCCACCAAACAAGAAATGGTGTTGTAACCAAAGATGGACAGGGAGAGGCAGTCTGTGGGATGGTCATTATGCTCAAGGCAAGCAATTCCAAGCATGTGGTGGACCGTGTCCGCGCGGAGATACCGGAAATCCAGAAGTCTCTTCCCGCTGGGGTGAAGATTTCGCCATTCTATGATCGAACCAGCCTGATTCAGGCATGTATCAAAACAGTGTCAACTGCCCTTGGCCAGGGGATCATATTTATCATCCTGGTTCTGTTCATTGTCTTGTGGGACATCCGTGCCGCTTTGACAGTTGCTATCTCGCTACCCCTGACGGCCGGGGCGGCCTTTATACTAATGGATTGGCAGGGAGTAACAGCTAACCTTATGAGCCTTGGTGGACTTGTCATTGCCATCGGGATAATTGTGGATGGCGCCATAGTTGTTACGGAAAACATCGCCAGGCACATGCAAGACAAGGCTAATTCGGATATGTCAAGAATTGCTATCGCCTTCGAAGCTGTACGAGAGGTAGCCCGTCCGGTTATGTTTGCAATCCTGATAATTGTGGTTGTTTTTCTGCCGCTATTCTCGCTGCAAGCTATGGAAGGTAAGATGTTCAAACCATTAGCGCTTACTATATGTTTTGCTCTTATTGGGTCGCTGGTAGTATCGCTGACCATCGTACCGGTTCTGGGGTCTTTGGTAATCAAACGCTCTGCCGGTCAGAGTCGTGAAAATCTGTTGATTCGAATCATCCATGCGGTTTATACACCTATACTCTCACTCGCCATGCGCGGGCGGTGGATTACCATTGCCATCGCTGGTGCTCTTATGGTGGGAGCGTTTTCCGTGCTGCCCAGGATTGGAACAGAGTTCCTGCCGCCGCTGGACGAAGGAGCAATTGCAATAAACATTGTGCGTTTACCTACTGCCAGCACGGAAGGCTCTGCAAAACAAGCCTCGGAGATCGAGCGAAGACTACTTGCTAAATTTCCGGAGATAGCCACGGTCGTTTCCAAGACCGGGCGGGCTGAAATCGCCGAAGATCCAATGGGTCCCGAACAAACTGACCTTTTGATAATGTTCAAGCCAGGCTACGAGACAATTTTGGGGCGTTCAAAAGAGCAAATTGTCCAGGCGGTCAACGAGGAGCTGGCTTCATTTCCGGGGATAAGGCCTGCTTTCTCCCAGCCGATTGCGCTGCGGGTGAACGAGCTAATCAGTGGCATTAAATCTGATGTGGCCATAAAGATATTCGGCGATGATATGGATACGCTGGTCGAAACTGCTGAAAGAATAGCGCCAATTCTGGCCGGTATCGAAGGGGCCGAGGATATCAAGATGGAACAGGTCTCAGGCTTTTCCCAGATCGAGATACAGCCGGACCGTGAAGCCGCAGCCCGCCATATGATAAACATCGAGGATATTAATTTGTTGGTCGAAACAGCAATAGGAGGTAAAGTCGCAACCACAGTCTTCGAGGGGCAAAGGAGATTTGCCGTACAGGTACGCTTTCCTATTGAAAGACGAGCTGATATTGATGTTATCGAGCAGCTCTTGGTTCCCTCTCCACTGGGCTACAACGTTCCGCTCGAAGAGTTGGCCGCAATTCACGAAGTCGAGGTTCCGGCTCAGATAAGCAGGGAAGACTCCAGAAGAAGGCTTATTGTTGAATGCAATGTTAGAGGTCGGGACATTGGGAGCTTTGTCGAAGAAGCAAAGCAAAAACTGAGAGAGGTGGAAGACAGCTTGCCGGCCGGCTACAGGCTGGCCTGGGGTGGGCAGTTCGAGAACCAGCAGCGAGCGATGGCGCGTCTAAAGGT
>JAIVYN010000168.1:0-8675 GCA_048635425.1 Candidatus Aegiribacteria sp. | reverse complement strand
CTCTCTACGTGTTTGCACATTTCCAAGGTGATGGAGCGGGCGGATGAGTTTGACCTGATTCATAACAATTTCGATTATCTGCCTTTGACCTACCTTCCGTTTATAAAGACACCGATGCTGACAACCATACACGGTTTTTCCGACCAGGATATACTGCGGATTTATCACGAAAATAAAGATACCTACTATACTTCCATCAGTGATTCCGACAGAGACCCCGGATTGCCTTATCTTGCAACCGTTTACAACGGGATTGACCTTTCCAACCTTACCTTTAGGGAGACGCCAGGGGACAAGCTCGTCCATTATGGACGAATACACAACGATAAGGGGACACATCTTGCAATTGAAGTTGCAAAAAAATGCGGCAAAGACCTGATAATAGCAGGCATAATTCAGGACCAGGCCTACTTCGATAATCTCCTCAAGCCGCATTTAAACAATTCTTCAATTCAATACATTGGCCCCGTTAATCCTGTGCAGCGTGATGCGCTTCTAAAAGAATCATACGCGGTTATTCATCTTAATCTTATTCCCGAGCGGTTCGGCCTGGTAATGGCCGAATCCAATGCGGCGGGCGTACCGGTTATCGCAATGGATTTAGGTTCCTGTCGTGAGGTCATCGCGGATAAGCAGACCGGCTTTTTGGTTAATGGTGTCGATGAGGCGGTGGAAGCGGTCGGCAAAATCGGGCAGATAGACCGCAAAAAGTGCCGGCAGCGCGTGGAAGAGAATTTCACTATCGATAAGATGGTGAAGGGCTACGAAAAAGTCTATGAGGAAATATTCCGCAGAGAAGGAAAAAATTGAAACAATTCTCTATGCGATACAATGAGAAAGTACCTTGTAAAATGTTCAATGCCGGTGTGTGTGCTGCTGACGGTGATTGTTCTTTTGGGTGAGAAGGGTCTCGCAAAGACGGGTGATTATCTATCTCCGATTTCCGTTGTTGCCGGTCGCGATGGAAAGGTGCTTTATGTTGCCGAGGCCACTGCCGGTCAGGTTGCGGTTTTTGATATCGCTTCCGGCAAGGTCACCAAGGTGATATCCGTTGCAGAGAATCCTGTCGGTCTTGCGATTTCTGCCGATGGGAGCAGGTTTTATGTGACCTCTGCGGTAGCTGCAGGTAAGGTGCAGGTCATTGACGTTCGCAGCGGCAGGGTGGCTGACAGTATCGCCGTGGGCCATACGCCTGTTGCGGTTGTTGGAAGCCCGAACGGTAAGACGCTTTATGTCTGCAATCAGTTCGACAACAACGTTGGCGTCATCGACCTTGGTTCAAAAAAACAGGCCGCTACGATTGCCGTAACGCGTGAACCCGTTGCTGCCGCGCTTACGTCGGACGGCAAATTTCTGTTTGTTGCGAATCATCTTCCCGCCGGCGCCGCGAACGCCGATTATGTTGCTTCGGTTGTCTCGGTCGTCGACACGGCTGCGAAAAAGGTCATTAAGAATATCGAACTGCCCAACGGCAGCACGAATGTTCGCGGGATAACTATCTCGCCGGACGGCAGGAACGCTTATGTTACGCATTTGCTTGCCCGTTATCAATTTCCGGTGACATACCTCGAAAAGGGCTGGATAAACACAAATGCGATGACCATCATCGACGTACCGGGGCGCAAGTTCGTCAATACCGTTCTTGTTGATGACGTTGACCTCGGTGCGGCCAATCCCTATGGCGTTGCCTGTACGACAGACGGAAAGAACATCCTGATAACCCATGCCGGTACATACGAGCTGAGCGTAATTGAGCGCGAAGGGCTCCATTCGCGGTTGCTCCCGGCCCGGACGGCAAGAAACTTCACGTCTGAAATCCATTCAAGAGCCGGCAGGAAGTTTTCCGATGCCTCGTATTCTGCAGATGATGTGCCGAACGACCTTACATTTCTTCTCGGCATTCGTCGCAGATTGAAACTGGCCGGTATCGGGTCCCGCGGCCTCGCTGTCATCGATACAAAGGTGTATATAGCAGAGTATTTCACAGACAGTATCGGCATAGTCGATATCGATCCCGATACCCGGGCCGGAGCCAAATCGATACCGCTCGGTAAAACCACAGAAGCGACAATGGCTCGCAAGGGCAAGGTCCTCTTCAACGATGCTTCGCTTTCCTTCCAGAAGTGGAATAGCTGTACGAGCTGCCATACCGGCGATGGCCGTGCAAGTGCACTGAACTGGGACCTGCTGAACGATGGAGTAGCCAATCCGAAGAATACCAAGAGTCTGCTCCTGGCACATCAGACTCCGCCCGCGATGATTACCGGTGTTCGGGCAAATGCCGAAGTTGCGGTCCGCAGCGGCATTCGCTACATCCAGTTTGCAGAAACTACTGAGAGGAAAGCACAGTATATAGATGAGTACCTGAAGTCTCTTAAGCCTGTTGCCAGCCCGTATCTTGTCGGCTGCGAGCTGAGCAAGGCTGCTAAGAACGGCGAAAAGCTCTTCAAGAAGGCCGGCTGCGCGCTGTGTCATTCGGGGCCGCTTTATACCAATATGGGCAAATACGACGTCGGCACGAGCACGGACGAAGAAGACTATAAGGAGTTTGATACACCCACGCTTGTGGAAGTATGGCGCACGGCCCCATATCTGCATGACGGAAGGGCCGTGACAATCACAGAAGTTTTGACAAAGTTCAATAAAGACGACCGGCACGGCGAGACCTCGAACCTCAGCGAAAAAGAAATTGCCGACTTGGCCGAATACATCCTGACACGGTAAGAACAGGATTTTTCTATATATAAATTTGCATAGGAACTTTAACGATGAGAGAAAAGCTGATAACTCGTTATGAAAATAATCCCATCCTGACAAAGGACGATATTCCTTATCCGGTTCAGACGGTCCACAACGCCGGCGTAACGAAATTTGACGGCCGATACATAATGCTGTTTCGCTCACACCTCGATACCGGCAGGTCCATAATCGGGATAGCAGAAAGTGAAGACGGTTTCAATTTTAAGGCAGGCCCAGAGCCTTTTATGACACCGAGTAAAGAACCGGCCTTTTGTGAGTACGAGGAATTCGGCGTCGAAGACCCACGCATTACCCATCTGGAAGGCGACTATTACATAACATACAGCGCATATTCGGCGCAAGGAGTTCGCACCGGCTTAGCTAAAACAACCGATTTCAAATCGGTCGAAAGAGTGGCCTTTATCACACAGGCCGATTACAGAAATACCGTGCTTTTCCCCGAAAAAATCAACGGCAGATATATCAGACTGGACAGACCTCATTCGGACATTAGTCCCTGGTCAATCTGGATTAGTTTCTCGCCTGACCTGCGGCACTGGGGCGATTCAAAATTAGTAATGAAACCCGTACCTTACCACTGGGACGCGATGAAAATCGGCCCGGGTGCTCCGCCGATTCGCACCGACAAAGGCTGGCTAAGTATTTATCACGGCGTTTTTCCAACGATGGATGGTCACGTATATCGGCTGGGTGTTGCTTTGCACAAGCTCGATGACCCGGCTGAGATTCTCGGTGTTGGTGACCGCTGGATTTTACAGCCTGAAGACCCGTGGGAAATCGTCGGCTATGTACACAATGTCGTGTTCACCTGTGGTGCTGTGCCGGAGGACGATGGGACATTGAAGCTTTACTGGGGTGGGGCAGATAAGGTAATGTGCGCCGGCACGGCAGTAATCGACGAGCTTGTAGAACTTTGTCTGACCGACTCTCGGCCTGCAACGTAATTATTTCACATAAGGGATTTAGTTATAACGATAAGAATCACCGGCTAAAAGCATTCCCTGCTCGCCGCGGACAGACAGAGGCGTCCGCAGGTTAGTTTCCTATGACTCTTTTGAAATCATACACACTGTTCCCGATATTTGTGAACGTGAAGCCATCATCTCCGCTTTGGGGGGCGTAGGATGATATCATTATGGAGATGTACTTGCCCTCTTGTATATTGGCCGAAGCCTTCTGAACGACAACGATGTTACTTCTATGCCTGTAAACCTTAATCGGTTTAAGCCTTTTAATCTCATCGGACCAATATTGTTTGGAAATCTCGTCCGAGGGTTTCTGTTCGCCCGAATTAACCGCCTTGATATATCGAATATGGGTTTCAAGCGCAGCTACAGTCAAATTGTCCGGGAAGGAGTCGGCATTTCCACCACCCGGCTTCTTTTGACAACCAAAAACGACGAACAGGCAGCCGAACAAACATACAGTAACGATAACCGAATGGAATCTGAACATCATGATATATGTCCTCATTTCGTGAAACCAACTATGGATTATGTGTTTTCCGTATAGGAACCTTTTATACTTTGAACCCCGATATATTGACAAAGATTACCTCACCACCAATGAAGAATAAACGGCCTCGGTAAAACAGTCAAATGGTTTGAAGATTTTTTAGAAAAAATTTATTTTTTGTTGACAAACTAATACATAGAGGTATTATGTATAGGTGTTTTATGTATTTTATTTTGGAGATACAAAATTGGCTATTTCAAAGGATTTAATTGCTGCTTCGGCCACACCGTTGGTACTTTCAATTCTTTCAGAAGGCGAAAACTACGGCTATGCAATAATAAAGCGCGTACGTGAGCTATCGAACGGCCGGATGCAATGGACCGACGGAATGCTTTATCCTGTGCTGCATCGACTGGAAGAACAGAAATTGATTCAGTCAAAGTGGCGCGAATCTAAAACAGGACGCAAACGAAAATACTATAAAATCAAGAAAGAAGGAACCAGAGCGCTAAAAGAACAACAAAACCAATGGGAAGTTGTTTATTCAACTTTAAGACAATTATGGGAGAATGAGCCATGCTTGACCTAAATGAACAAATAAATAAATGGCGCAGCAATCTTGCCCAATCAGAAACTCTTGCCAGTTCGGATATAGATGAGCTCGAAAGCCATTTGCATGAAGAAATCGAAAACCTGACGACTTTGAAGCTGTCTGATGAAGAGGCTTTCTTAATTGCTACTCATCGACTTGGCAGCACTGACAGCCTCGCCGAGGAGTATGAAAAAATAAACCGCGGCGTTAAATTCAGGCACAGACTTTTTTGGATAGCTACCGGAATCCTTGGTTACTTCTTAGCTACCTATCTTGCTGATGCCTTCTCGATTGCTCTGGCTGTCAGCAGCGGTTCGATGGATTATAATACCGGTATTGTATTTATCGTCTCAAAAATAATGTTTTGGACCATAATATTTTTCCTGTGCTACCAGCTCTACAAGGGTGATTTTGACAACTTAAAAATTCGTCAACTGCTCAGCAGCTTCAAGGGCAAGTGCATATTTTTTGCAGTTTTTATCATCGCGATTATTATGCTTTGCAGTGTTATTTTATTTATAGCTGCTGATATTTACTCACGATTTGAAGTAACGAAGTGGATAATGGACCACCGGGATCTTGAAATAATAGAAGTTTTTTGGGGATATTTACGATTAGTATGGTCTGTCATGCTGCCTGCACTGCTGGTAATGCTGCTGATTAAACTGCGCAGGTCAGACTTGTCTCGTGAAGTTGATGCATAAATGTCAACGAAGCTATCTTGGTCTTTTGGCCATTAGCAAGGTAATTCTGTCGTACTTATCCTTCGGCAGGGCATCTATTAATATTTTGCGGATTTCTCGCATGGGGGTTCGCTGGGTGATATGTGTGATTATAATGTGCTCGTTTTTTAACTTTTCCAGCAGGTCTGCAAATTCGTCGATGTGCATATGTCTGCCGGCTTCGGCCCGGCCGGAATGCTCGCCTTCATAGAATGTGCACTCGGCAATTAAAATCTTACTTTCAGCAATATATTTTAACTGCGAAAAGTCAACATACTGTGTATCGCCGAGGTAAGTAACAATCGGGATCTCGAGGGGATAGTCGATTTCAACACCCTGTTTTTTTAGCTCGACTATTTGTGGACTTTTAAGGCCGACGTATTCGGCTTTTAACTTTTTTCGCTTTTCAATAACGCTGTAACCAACGGAGCCTTTGCTGTGTTTTGTTGGGAATACCCTCGTAATGAGATTGGGCTTTATCTGGTATTCGTCGCCGGGCTTTACACCAACCAGCTTACCGGGCACTTTATTTCCATCCAGCCGGGACCAGGCATCGATTATGTCTCTCATCGGCCCTAATAAATTTTTGGGAGCTAAAATTGTCCCGGGTGATATACCGCAAAAATTTCGCTGCGACAGATAATATGCGATACCCGCAGCGTGGTCCATGTGGCCGTGCGTGAGCAGAATATGGTTTATGGGAATAATCTGGTCGGGGGCTTTGCCGACATCGAAACAGACATCCAGCTTTGGCACCGCAACCACGGTCTCTTCGCCGGCGACCGAATAGCCGATGATTTCCAAATCGTCTATCTTTATATGTGCTAAGTTGTGACTTGGCATTATAGATTGACTATTTTTAATTTACGATTTACTATTGATTATTGACGATCCATTGTTCAAGAACAAAATAGACACTTTAGCCAATAGTAAATAGTCAATAGCGAATAGTCAATGAAATATGCCTGATAAGCGAACTCATAGAGGGCCGCATCCGGCGGATGAAAAGTTGTTTGCCACCGGCGCAATTTCCAATCTGCGGACGGCGATTGCCGATTTTTCGCTTCTGCTGACGAGAGGGTATGCAGAAAAAGGAGCACTAAAATTAGTCGGTGACAGGTTTTCGCTTACTCAAAGACAAAGATTGGCCATTATGCGCAGCGCCTGCTCCGACCAGCAGCTCACCTCTCGGAGCCAACGTTGTGTCTTGCTGGAAAATCTTGCGGGCCAATCAATCGCCATTGACGGTTACAATGTATTGATAACCGTTGAGGCGGCAATGAGCGGCGGTGTGATTTTTAAGGGACGTGACGGCTGTTTCCGTGATTTGGCAAGCGTACACGGAACGTACCGCAAAGTGACCGAAACAATACCGGCTGTAGAGCTTATAGGTCAATTCCTGCGAGAAGTCAGCGCAGGCAAAGCCCTGTGGCTGCTGGATAGCCCCGTATCCAACAGCGGCCGGTTGAAAACGCTAATCGGTGAGCTGGCCCGCAAAAACAATTGGAACTGGCAGATTGAACTTCTGCTAAGCCCCGATGCGGAACTGAAAAAAACCGATGCTGTTGTAGCCAGCAGTGACAGTGTTGTGCTCGATGGCTGTAAAGGCTGGGTGAATCTGGCAACAGGAATTATAAAGCAGAAGTTGCCCTCAGCGTGGATAATCGATATGGCCACCTGAGATTGATTATAACAGATATAATCAAATTGACTTGAATCGCCATAATACAAGCTTTCCGAACATAACAGTTAACTGAAGGCAAGATAGGACTTATGGTCATAAAAATGACTTCTTTGGCACTATTGGTACTCTTAATATTCGGCTCCATCGCCGTTGCAGAGGCCAATAAAAGACCATCCGCTAATGCGGAGCGGCCTGTTGTCAAGCGAGTTGAAGGAAGAGATTTCCCTTCGGTCTTCCAAGCCTGGAGCCGGGCAGACAATCTGCCGAACAAAGAACGATTAACTGTGATGGCTCTGCACGATTTAGTCTGGCACGGACCGGGGGGATTTGGGCTTATCTGGGATACAAGACCCCGCGGGCTCGCTGAGGCGTTCACGCCCGAAAGCATAAGAAACAGCAGGAGAATCCGCCAAAAGCTTCTTAAATTAAATCCGGATATAATCCTTATCGCCGAGATTCGGTACCGCGATGCTCACCCGAACTTCCTGCCCAAGGAGCACCACTGGTGGAAGCGCGACAAGGAAGGTAATTTAGTCAACGGATGGAGAGAGGGCGGATTCATCTGTTTGAATTTTGCTGACCCAGAGTTTCATAACCATGTAGCGCGACGAGCCAAAGCGGCTGTACAGTCTGGTGTTGTAGATGGTATAATGCTCGACTGGTGGCGTGATGATGAGCATCGTCTTGCCCTGATAAAGGCCGTACGAGAGGCAATCGGGGATAAGTACCTGATCATCACCAACACTAACGACCGTATAGCTCCTGAGTCAGCCCCGTACATTAACGGCTACTTTATGGAGTGCACAAGAAGCAATTCTGGCGCGGATTGGAAAAGAATCGTAGCCACTCTCAAATGGGCTGAGATAAATTTGCGCCTACCCAGGGTCAACTGCGTCGAGACCTGGTATCACAAGTCGCGCATGGACCTAAATCTGATGCGAGCGACCACCACCCTGACTCTCACGCATTCCAACGGCTATTGCTTGTTCTCAGACCCGAACCCTCTACCGAGCGCGGATCATCGCCACAACTGGTATCCGTTCTGGGACAAGAGCCTCGGCAAGCCAATCAGCGAAGGCACATACAGAAACGACGGAACAGTCGCCCGCGAATTTCAAAACGGAACGGTTGTCTACAATCCAATAGGCAACAAACCTATAGCCGTGGTCTTCAGTGATATCCGAAGGAGTGCAGCAACCGGCAAGTCATCAAGACACCATGAACTTGGCTGTCCGGACGGTGATATCTATCTCAGAGTAAAACCCTAACGGCCTTATCGCCAAGCCAAATACAAAGCCCACCCTCAGACGACAATAAAGTGCGGGCAATGTCGCTATGAGCCCCGCTGGATTAGATTGACAATGGTTTCAAGGCGAACCTGCTCAAGAGAGTCACAGACTAAATCAGCTTCGCAAAGGTTTTCTGCATTTGTGGAATTTGTAACGGCGATACATTTGGCGCC
>JAIVYN010000167.1:0-8697 GCA_048635425.1 Candidatus Aegiribacteria sp. | reverse complement strand
GCGAGGACAAGGCTGGCAAGGAAGCAAAATGCAGGCCTACTGGTTGGTAGTCCGAGTTTTGCTGACACCGCCAGCCGAAGCCGCAGCCAGCCAAAAATGGAAGATAATTTATTTACAAGTCCTTAGCAGGTCGAAAGTCAAATATTAACAAACCCGTTATTGACGGGACAAGCCTATTTAACTATCCTGTTCTTATGTCATTCCCGCGAAGGGCTTGCCCTGAGCGCAGCCGAATGGGCGGGAATCCAGACTATCGTTTTTATAGAGAGATTTTACTATGCTTAAAAGAACACATAATTGTGGCCAGCTTCGCCTTGATGATGCCGGTAAGAAAGTAACGCTGGCCGGCTGGGTTCATTCATATCGAGACCATGGGAATCTCGTATTCATCGACCTGCGGGATAGAGAAGGTCTGACTCAATTAGTTTTTGACCCCGAAACTCAACCCCAGACCCATGAGCTGGCAAGGACAGCTCGCTGTGAATGGGTAATAGCAGCCAAAGGTGTTGTCCAGCCCAGAGGTGAGGGTATGGAAAATCCAAAGCTGCCCACAGGTCAAATCGAAGTCGCTGTGCAGCAATTGGAAATTCTCAATATCTCAAAGACACCTCCGTTTGAAATATATGAAGCCGACAAAACAGGCGAGGAGCTGCGCTTGTCCAGCCGCTATATCGATCTTCGTCGCCCCCAAATGCAGCAGAAACTGCACACTCGGCATCGGGTTACAATGGTTGTGCGGGACTATTTTGACCAGTTGGGTTTCTGGGAAATTGAAACACCGATGCTGGCCAAAAGCACCCCGGAAGGCGCAAGAGATTTCCTCGTACCCAGCAGACTTCACAAAAACTGTTTCTATGCACTGCCCCAATCGCCGCAGCTCTTTAAGCAGATTTTAATGGTAAGCGGCGTTGATAAATATTTCCAGATAGTCCGCTGCTTCCGTGATGAAGACCCCCGCGCCGACAGGCAAGCCGAATTCACACAAATCGATGTCGAGATGAGCTTTGTCGACAGTAACGATGTCATAGGCGTCAACGAAAACTTAGTAGCCCGAATCTTTAAAAGGATACTGGACGTGGATGTAGCTGTTCCAATACGGCGGATTTCTTATAAAGAGGCGATGGCTGACTACGGCACCGACAGGCCGGACTTACGTTTCGATATGAAGCTAAAGGACGTTTCCGATATCGCCAAAAAAAGCTCGTTCAAAGTGTTTACTTCTGTGATCGAAAACGGCGGGATAGTAAAAGGACTTTGCACACTTGGCGGCGAACAATATTCCAGAAGCGATATCGAAAAGACCCTGACCAGCTTCGTGGCCGACTACGGCGCCAAGGGACTGGCCTGGTCAAAAGTCAAAACAGAGAACGATAAGCTCTTACTGCTCGGCGGGTGTGCCAAGTTCTTCAGCCCCCAGGCTCAGCAGCAGATAATTGAACGCTTCCAGGCAAAAGAGGGCGATTTGCTTTTGTTTGTCGCTGACAAGGAAGCAGCCGCAAACAAGGCCCTGGCTCCTCTGCGGTGCAAACTTGCCCGTGACCTGAAACTTTATGACCCGAAACACTTCGAGTTCGTATGGGTAGTGGACTTTCCACTGTTCGAGTGGAACGAAGACCAGAAACGCTACGATTCACTGCACCATCCGTTCACTTCTCCCATTGAGGATGACATGGACAAGCTTGAGAGTGACCCTGCCAACATTTGTTCGCAGGCCTACGATATCGTCGTCAACGGTTCTGAAATAGGCGGCGGGAGTATTCGTATCCATGACCCGAAAGTTCAACAAAAGGTCTTTGACCTGCTCAATATATCGAGGGACCAGGCAAAGCAGCGGTTCGGTTTCTTTTTGAAGGCGTTGGATTACGGCGCCCCGCCCCACGGCGGAATAGCCTTCGGCCTCGACAGGATGGTTATGCTGCTGACCGGAACGGAAAATATCAGGGATGTCATTGCATTTCCGAAGACCCAGCGCGGCCAGTGCCTTTTAACCGATGCCCCGAGCGAAGTAGACGCCAAACAGCTCGATGAGCTTAACCTGCGAATGCAAAGACACTCGCACATAATCCAGCAAAAAACCGATGGGCAGAAGCAGTAGCTACGCTTAAGACAAAAATATCAAAAAGTAACAAATTCAAAAAATTCGTAAAAAAATGAACAATTTGCTTGATTTTCTCAGTCACATGGGCGATAATACAGTTACATCCCTGGTGGAAATGGCCACCAGGCCCCAGGTTTCTTCGGAGCCTGGGTTCTTTTTTGCGCATAGAAAATTGGCAACAAAATGAGTCGCTACTGTATTTATATAGACGGATTTAATGTTTACTATGCTTTACAGCAACCCTCCTATCGAAAATATAAGTGGTTGAATTACAGAAAGCTCGCAGAAAGCGTAATAGGCAATAATGACCGCATCATGGGAATCTTTTATTTCACTGCAATTGTTCGTTGGAAACCGAATAATGCGCGTCGCCACAAAAGATATATTAGAGCACTTCGATGGGCAAAAGTTGACACAATAGAAGGCCGTTTCCAGGATAAAGAAGTCAGATGTCATCGATGTGGTCGTCTTTACAAGACACACGAAGAAAAACGCACTGATGTAAATATTGCTTTGAAAATACTTAGTGACGCTATTGATGACCTGTATGATAAGGCCTTGATACTATCTGCTGACAGCGATTTAATACCGGCCATTCAGGTGGTTCACAAGTATACCCCTGATAAAAAAATCGGTGTTATGTTCCCCATAGGGCGTAACAATAATGACCTAAAGGCAGAAGCAGATTTTAGGATTAAAATGCCGCAGAAACTTCTTCAGGCCTGTCAGTTTCCAGAGCAGATAAAGATAGGCAACAAAATTATAAAAAGGCCGGAGAGTTGGCGGTAGGTATCGAGTTTATGCGGATTAGCTTAAAACACATCTGGCAAAAGCTTTTGATGCTTCTGAGGTTATCACCGCTGTCGCTTGCGAAAAAGTGTAGGCTCACCTTTGGGGCCGCGGTGGTCTTTGTCTTAACCATTGCCCTTCTTCTGCCATATATCTGGATGGGTCAGCTTATCAAAAAAAACCTGCTCGATACAGGCAGAGCAAGGTCGCAGGCACTGCTCGACCGGCACTTCCAGCTAAAAGACCCCGGACAAACGGCTCTTGCACCATTAGATAATACCGGGCAGGTGATGGATGTAAACAATCCCGATATGCGATGGATTCGCTTCGAAAAAAGCGATGAAAAACAGCTCCAGCGGTTAGCCGACGAGCAGTCCGAAGGACTCCTTTCGGCCAAACAGATGATTGAATCTCTAAAAGCCGAAGAGACCGCAGACGAAAATATCGCACTGACCAAATACAACGGTGCCATCCAGAGCACTTATGTGCGAATCTTCAGGGCAGCTGATAACTGTATAAAGTGCCACGATCCGCAGGGTTCTGCCGGTGAATTTTCATCCAATGAGTTGATAGGGGCGGTAGTCATTCAATCCAGAGACCTGGTGGGCGAAATCAGAGATACTAAATTTATGAATCTTATCTTCATTTTTGTTGCCGGCCTAATCGGCGGCATCGGAGCCATCGTTGCTTTCTACTGGATAACTCAGAGTGTCATCCTCCGGCCCATCCGGCAGCTCAGGGCAATCGCAAACAATGTCTCCGAGGGAAATCTCGATATCAGAAGCGCAATAAAAACCGGAGACGAATATGAAAAGCTTGCGAATGCCTTCAACAATATGCTCGATGGCCTGCAGGCCGCTCAGGAAAAACTCCGCCAGGCAAACAAGCAGCTCGATGCCAAAATAGCTGAGCTTTCAGAGCGGAATATCGAGCTGTTCAAAGCAAACAAGGTAAAGGGTGAATTTTTGGCCAATATTTCACACGAGTTTAGGACTCCCTTGAATGCGATTTTGGGTTTTGCACAGGTACTGCGGGAAAAGCCACAACTTTTGAATAAGGAAAAGGCTCAAAGGTACGCTGAGAACATTATCACTAGCGGAAACAGCTTGCTGAATATGATTAACGACCTGCTGGACCTGGCTAAAACTCAGGCCGGTAAAATGGAGCTGCACATAGAAAAAACCTCTGTCCAGCAGTTATGTAAGGCTCTCGTATCGTCTTTCTCACTCCTGACAAAGAAAAAGAAAGTAAAAGTCAAACTGCTGGTCGATTCCGATATACCGATTCTTTCAACGGATGCCGGCAAGATCCAGCAAATACTGTACAATTTTCTAAGTAATGCCGTAAAGTTTACGCCGCCGCGGGGCAGAATTGAAATTCGGGCCAAAATGGCGGATGAGAAAACCGTTCGGATTGCGGTAAGTGATACCGGCTGTGGCATCGCCGAGTCTGACAGGGAAAAAATATTTGAAAAATTTCGCCAGGCTGATGGTTCTATAACCCGTGAATCAACCGGCACCGGCCTGGGACTTACCATCAGCACTGAATTGGCCTCTATGCTCGCAGGCAGCATCGGGATGGAAAGTGATCTCGATAAAGGCTCAACCTTCTGGCTCGATATCCCCGTTACGCTCACCAAAGAAGCTTAGGTGTAATGGTAAGGGCTGGTAAAGAAATTAGGTTTCGTTTTTGGTTGAGCGAGGACAAGGCTGGCAAGGAAGCAAAACGCAGGCCTACTGGTTGGTAGTCCGAGTTTTGCTGACACCGCCAGCCGCAGCCAGCCAAAAATGGAAGATAATTTATTTACAATTCCTAAGTACTCAAACTGACTTTTGGATTTAACGCTTTAGGGCAACAGCATGTATTTGTATATTGTTACTGCCATTGGGCAGGATAGGGCAACGCGCCGAAGCGACCCGAGTGCCACAATGGCGGCATACAGCATGGGGCGGCACCCGAAGATGTTCCGCCAACTTATGATTATGCTGGTGCCTCTAATGCGGTAAATCCCAGCCCCGAAGCGGCTGTTCTTTTTTGCAGAAGCCAGGATAAAAATGAGAAAGGGAAAATTATGCGTCTGATATCTTCGTTCTTATTTCTTCTTGTATTTGTAAATGTCTGCTCTGTTGTCGGGACCCCGCTTGGCGGCAACCATGTAGCTTCTGACGGACAGACCCATCCATTTTCCGTTCACGATATGCTCACGATGGACCGGCTCTCCGACCCACAGGTTTCACCGGATGGCAAATGGATTGTCTTCGTGCTGCGCCAAACCGACCTCCAAGCAAACAAGGGGCGGACCGACCTCTGGCTGGTTGGTACTGACGGGACCGGCCTTCGCCGTTTGACGTCCCATCCCCAGGGGGACTCTAATCCCCGCTGGACACCTGACGGCCCGCCGAAGGCGGGTATGCTAAAGGCTGGCGCTGCCGGCTCTGTATTCTTTATATCCACGCGCTCGGACTCCGCACAGGTTTGGTGTATTCGCATTGACGGTGGAGAAGCCCAACAGGTTACAGACCTGCCCCTTGATGTCGGAAATCTTCTCGTTTCACCCAATGGAAAGCACATCGCCTTTACTATGGAAGTCTTTCCTGATTGTAAAACTGTAGCCGACACAAAAGA
Source organism: Candidatus Aegiribacteria sp. (assembly GCA_048635425.1). Taxonomy (GTDB): domain Bacteria; phylum Planctomycetota; class Phycisphaerae; order Sedimentisphaerales; family Anaerobacaceae; genus NIOZ-UU13. Next base: position 3,185 of record JAIVYN010000167.1, on the reverse strand, counting down.
CAGACTCGATAACATCGAGCAAAGAAAAACCAGCGGACGGATTTACGACCGAATCTTTGTTCGGCACTGGGATACCTGGAAGGATGGCCGACGCTCACATCTGTTTGTAATGCCGTCGGCGGGTGGTGACCCGATAGACGTTATGCAGGGGATGGATGCCGATACTCCTTCCAAACCATTCGGCGGCCCGGAAGAGATTACATTCACCCCGGACGGCAAAGGACTTATTTTTAGCGCAAGGGATGCCGGTCGAGCGGAACCCTGGTCAACAGACTTTAATCTTTACTGGGCACCTATTGACGGTTCCAAACCACCGAACTGTTTAACGAAGGAGAATAAGGCCTGGGATACTAATCCGGTTTTCTCTCCCGACGGCAGGACATTGGCTTACTTAGCTATGGCAAGACCCGGCTATGAATCTGACCGTTTTCGAATTGTTCTGCGTCCCTGGCCAAACGACCACTCACCAATTAACCAATTAACCGCTCACCAATCAAAGCAGCGGGTTCTGACGGAAAACTGGGACCGCAGTCCCTCCTCATTCTGTTTCTCGGCGGATGGCAAAACAATCTACGCCACAGCTACTAATGTGGGCCAAAAATCTCTGTTCGCTATCAATGTAAAAACCGGTGCCGTTCGAACCATTGTCAAAGAAGGTCGAGTCAGTTCACCCGGTATCGCAACAGGAAAGATTATTTTCGGCCTGAGTAACCTGCGCAGTCCTGTAGAATTGTATTCGGTTAAACCTGATGGCAGTGATAAGCGTAAAATCACTAATATCAACTCAGAAAAAATTACCGCTGCTCGTATGGGCGAATATGAGCAGTTTACATTCGCCGGTTGGAACGATGAAACGGTCTATTGCTATGTAGTCAAGCCCGTGGATCTTGACCCCGCCAAGAAATACCCTGTGGCCTTTCTGATTCACGGAGGCCCTCAGGGCTCCTTCGGCAACAGCTTTCATTACCGCTGGAACCCACAGGCCTACGCAGGAGCAGGCTATGCTGTGGTTATGGTGGATTTCCACGGCTCTACCGGATACGGCCAGGCCTTCACCGATTCCATTCGGGGCGACTGGGGCGGCAAGCCTCTAAAAGACCTGCAGAAAGGTCTGGCCGCCGCCTTAAAACGTTATCCCTGGATGGACGGTGATAGGGTCGGTGCGCTCGGCGCTTCTTTCGGCGGCTATATGATTAACTGGATAGCAGGCAAATGGCCCAACCGTTTCCGCTGTCTGGTGAACCACGACGGCAATATTGATGAACGTATGGCCTATTTCGATACCGAGGAACTCTGGTTCCCCGAGTGGGACCACCTCGGTACGCCCTGGGATAATCCCGCCGGCTATGAGAAGCACAACCCCGTAAATTTCGTTGAAAACTGGAAAACCCCAATGCTCGTTATCCATGGTGCACTGGACTTTCGAGTGGCGGATACCCAGGGACTCGGCACCTTTAATGCCCTCCAGCGCCTCGGAATTCCCAGCAAGCTGCTCTACTTCCCCGACGAAAATCACTGGGTACTAAAGCCACACAATTCAATCCTCTGGCACGAAACAGTAATAGACTGGCTGGACCACTGGCTCAAAAATTCCAACTGAGCCGAATCCCAAAAATGATTATTGATTATTGCCCGAACCTGTGCTATCCTGCACTGGTAATCGCAGTTCGCAGGACGCCTTGCGGCGGTACAGGCAATTATTTTGGGTGTGCTTATGTCAGGAAAGTGTGTAAGAGCAATTTTCCCAGGCTCGTTCGACCCGATAACAAACGGGCATCTGGACGTTATCGACCGCGGTATGAAAATCTTTGACGAGCTTATCATCGCGATTGGGCGAAGTCCGGTCAAAAATCAGCTCTTCACGCCCGAAGAGCGGGTGGAGATGATAGTTGAGCTAATCCGCGAAAGACAGATGACGGGTGTCTCGGTAGAAAGTTTTGAGGGACTGACGGTTGAATACGCCGCCAGCAAAAAAGCCGATGTCATCCTCCGTGGCCTGCGAAGCCTTACTGACGTCCAGTATGAATTCCAGCTTGCTATGACCAATCGGGCGGTGGCCGGCATAGAAACCGTCTTTATTATGACCAGCGAACAGTATGGCTTCACCAGCTCAACCTTGATTCGAGAGGTCGCCTCATTAGGTGGCCCGCCGAAGGCGGGTCGGATCCCAGCCGGCGTTGCCGGCTTGTCAAATTTAATTCCGAACAGTATTTACGAGCGATTGAAACAGCACCTTAAAAAATAAAACGGATACTTAATGCTGGGTGGCGGGCATCGAGTATCGAGCATCGAGATATGTTTACGATTAGTGTCGAAACGAGCTTTTGGGCATCGCATCAACTTCTCTTACCTGAAGGCTCAAAAGAACCCGTGCACCATCATAACTGGTTGGTTAGCGCTGGTCTCAGCAGCGACAAGCTCAACAGTATGGCGGTTGTGATGAACTTTCAGAAACTTAAGGCGATGCTCGATGATATCGTAGCTGAGTTTGACAATACCTCACTGAACGAAATCAGCTATTTTCGGCAGAACAACCCATCAGCCGAGAACGTAGCCAGATACATATATGAAAAACTCCGGGACAAACTGCCCGAAGGCGTTAAACTCCAGAATGTCAGGGTTGTTGAGGAGCCGGGCTGCACGGCATATTTCAGCGAATCCCCATGAATCGGAAAATCTGCCTACAGTAACTTTTTAAATTTGACGATTATTTATTCAGGTTTTTTGGTATAATATAAATATTGGAGTTCGATACAGGATGCTCGATGCTCGTAGAAGAAGAAAAGCGAGTATCGAGAATCGAGTTGATTATGCAATGTCAGATTTGTAACAAAAATGATGCGACTATTCACCTGACCGAGATTGCCGACGGGGTCCGAACCGAGATGCACATCTGTGAGCATTGTGCGGCCGAGCAGGATATAGCGGTCAAGAGTCATATCCCTATAAATGAGCTGCTTAGCAGTCTGCTTGCCGTCCAGCCAACGGATGATGAGATCTCCGGCCCTTCAGAGCAGAAACTCACCTGCTCGAACTGCGGCTTTACCCTGGCTCAGTTCCGAAAGCAAGGGGTCCTGGGTTGTCCCCATGATTATGAGGTTTTTGAGAAATCCCTTCTGCCGCTTAACCAAAAAGCTCATAATGGCAAGACAACTCACTGCGGCAGAAGGGATTTCTCAAAAACC
>JAIVYN010000166.1:0-8701 GCA_048635425.1 Candidatus Aegiribacteria sp. | reverse complement strand
CAACTACATCGTTTCCTTGGCCATTGAAATTTATTGCATCAAATCTGCACATATCCTGGCATTTGCCACAGCCAATACATTTTTCAGCAATTATAGAGGCTTGTTTACCGCCGGAAAAATCGTTGGTCTGCTTTACTTTTGGCTCTAAAACCAAATGCAAATCCGCCGCATCTACATCACAGTCAGCTAACACTGCATTTTTCGCAAGGGCCGCAAAGGCTGCCACGATGCTTGTTTTGCCTGTTCCACCTTTGCCGCTTATAACGACTAACTCTTTCAAAAGATTCCCTTTCTTTGCTTCAAAACGAAATAATTCTATCATCGTGAAGGTTTCTATTAAACACAAGAAGAGCGTTTGCCGTTTGACCTTTTCTCCTCTTCAGAACCAAAAAATTTCTCACGCCACCACAGAAAATGTCCCCAAGGATTACCCAAATTGTATTTCTCATCTTCTGTAGCATCTGGCCAGGAGTTAATTTCCTCCAAAAGCTTGTCACAGGGTTTATCGTTGGCCAACAACTCATAAGCGCACCTTACGAGGGTAAATTTTTTGTTTGCTTCTGGATCGTCTTGATTGTGATCCGGGTGATATTTCATCGCTGCTCGCCTATAAGCTTTCTTTAGCCGCTCTTTGCTTGCGTCCTCCTCGACTTCCAGAATCTTGCATGCAGCTTTGCATGCCTCTAAGTCACGGGTTATTCTCTTCAAGAATTCAAAATCATCTTTCATTTGACCGCGATTCTCGCATTGATTTTCTCATATAGCTGTAAGAACTTTTCTTCGTAGCCGGGTAATGCATCAATTATTTTAATCCCCTGTGAATAAACTTCTGCTACCAGTCGATCGTTTGGTATCTCAAGGAGAATTTCTATATCTTGTTGCTGACAATAGCGAACAACTCGGTCATCCCCTATGTCGCAACGGTTTATTGCAACAGCAAACGGAAGCTTAAGCTCTCTTACCATCCCAACAGCCAACTTCAGGTCATTTAAACCAAACGGCGTAGGCTCAGTGACCAGCAGAACAAAATCTGCTCCTTTGACCGCTTCGATCACAGGACATGAGGTACCTGGTGGGACATCGATAATTACCGTACCATTGTTTATCGCCTTTCGTCTGACATGTTTTATCAAGGCAGGGCTTTGGATGGCACCAATATCGAGTTTGCCTGCACCATAATAGACTCCGTCCGCTCTGCCGAACTCGGCTATTCCAATCTTGCGTTGTTTTTCCTTGATGGCGGCTTGCGGACAAATAGCCATGCATCCGCCACAGGAATGACATAACTGTTCAAAAGTCATTACGGTGTCTTTCAAACAGATTATGGCACTGTATTGGCAAAGCTGGCCGCATTTGCCGCATCCGTCACATTTTTCCGTATCAACTTCCGGCACACCAATCGTAACATTCTGAGTTTCTTCTATATTCGGTTTCAAAAATATATGGCCGTTTGGTTCTTCAACATCACAATCAAGATATTGCGCTTCTTTGCCCATTCGACCAATCGAACAAGCCAGATTTGTCGCAATGGTTGTCTTGCCCGTTCCGCCTTTACCGCTTGCAATAGCAATTTTCATATCAAGCATAGTCCTCAGTAATATTTGATTTGCTCCAATCGAACCTATCTTTTGCAAACCAGCCATGTTGAGGCAAAGAATCGAAACAGACCGGTTCCGGATTACGCCATTGATTCCCCTGTAAGATATGCCACTTTGTGTATCGATTCATCGGCGAAGCAGTTTTATCTATCCTGTAACCATCCGGATGGAAACCAACGGTAATTTCTGCTGCATTAAATGTCTGCTCCATCATACATCTCCGCTATATGCTTTCATTAAAGCGTTTTCGAATATAGCGACTGTAAATAGCTCCCGCCGGATTATGAGCCAATACCCTGTCCTTGGCAATAAGCGTTGTTACAGGAGCGTCTGAGACCTTCGAAAAAATAGCATCGTGGCCAACACAGAGTCCACATATAACATTAAGCTCTGTTTCTGCATCATTTAGCAACTGCGCCTGGCCTGCCGGATTACACATAACTTCTTGATTTCGTGATGAAATCTGCGGCAAATCGAAATCCTTCTTGTCAATTCCGCAAACTTTACAGCACACAGACACTACTTCAAAATGCCTCGAAAAAATCTCATCGATAATCTTTGCTTCTTCGCTCAAACCGATACAAAATGCCAAACCAATTCTTTGATATCCCAACTCCTTAGCCCAAAGAATTACTTCGCCCAATCGCGTTTCTATGCCATAATACTCCGCCTCGATTGCCGAAGCAGCCTTGTGCAATTTCGCTATCTGGCTGTCTTGGTATAATTGTTTATGATTACTATCCTGCGAAAAACAATCCTTGCCATCGCGACATTCTTTACTCTCACATCGCCCACAATGCGGAGACATATTTTTTTCCACTTATCTACTCCCTTGGTCTGTTCGCACCATCAACAAATACTATTTTTGCCTGCAAATCTTTTGCTCTAATGGAATTTATTTGGCAACTTTTTTCTGCGCAAGAATGATCGCCTCATTGGGGCATTCAGAAACACAGACGGCACAACCGGTGCAGGCTTCGTCGTTGACAACAGCTTGTTCATTGACCTCAATGGCGCCTGCTGGACACACATCAGCACAGATACCGCAGCCTGCACACTTGCCGGAATCAACGACAGCTACAGCCTTACGGCCGCTTTCAAGCTGAGTTATCCTCCGGTTCAGTTGTTGCTTTTGTTGTTCGAGCAGTTCTGCCTGCTGCTTTAGGGCAGCCAATTCCTGTTTAGGGGTCATCTGTGCCTCAGTGCCCTGTGGGAAAATCCCTGGTGGGCTACTCGGGGGGACACCAGTCGGCATACCCATTGCTGCTTCCATACCCATACCGCCGCCTCTGCCCATACCACGACCCATTCCGCCGCCGCGACCCATACCTTTGCCCATGCCGCGTCCGCCGCCCATACCTCGGCCCATACCACGTCCGCCACCTATACCTAAACCCATTCCGCCGCCTTGACCAACTGGACCAGTCATCGGTTGTCCTGTTGGCTCTGGTCCTGCCGGCGTAGCGCTCGTACCAAAGTGGCTGGCTACATTTGGTCCCAAAGCGGAAGAAAAGCTACCAGCCTTGAATTGCTCTACGGCACTGCGAACAGGTCCGCTAACACCAACAATAACCTGTACTCCCGCCTGACCGAATACGTTAAATGCGTTAGGCCCACAGTTGCCGGTGAGTACCGCTGTCACTCCCTTTTCTGACATTAGTTGAGCTGATTGAATTCCCGCACCACCACCAAGGGCAATGTTTGGGTTTTCGATTGCTTCATACTGCATTGTGTCGGTGTCAATAATCAGAAAATAGGGGCACCGACCAAATCGAGCCTCCACATTATCATCAAGCGATGGCCCCGTCGATGTTACTGCAATTTTCATAAAACATCCTTTCTAAGAAAGTCCGCACGTTCCGGTTGGGCAGGAATTGCTTCCCTGGTTGCTTTGCCCGACGGAGAATCCTGAAAACAGTTTCCGCATATCCGAACTTCCACATTTTTTGCAAATGTGCTTGTTCTTGCTGCTGCTTTTTTCCAGAAACTCCGTTTTGTGCCCACATTTATTACACCTGTACTCAAATATTGGCATCGTTAAACCTCCTTTAAAATTTTTTCAAAACACTACAGCCACAGACTCCGTAATTCCAAACACGATGTGAAATAGGCCTGTCAATTGTTATACGAAATCAGGCACAGAAGATTTACCTTTGTAAAAACGTCAGAACAACGCAGCTTAGGATCTACTGTCCTACAAACAGACATTATCCCTTTTTAGCTCAAAAGCTGTAAGAATACCAATCTCCGGCTGACTGTTTCTTACTTTTTGCTACTTTTCTGGCTCTCAAGTTCTTCTATACGCTTTTTGATTCCGTCAAGAGTATCTTCAAGATATTCCGCCTGACCTTTCAGACCGTCCAGTTCCTGCTGAGGCGCAATCGTTGGGGCAAACGGCGCACCGCCATAAGCGTATGGGTTTACAGCACCGCCATAAGCATAAGGGCTCACGCCACCTCCCCAGGCAGGCATGCCGTATCCAGCTCCGGCCCAACCAAAACCTCGACCTCGGCCAAAACCGCCACCTCGGAAACCTCGGCCCCAGCCACCGTAGCCACGGCCACCAACAGGATTCATATAACCTGGCACCGGATAGCCTGCACAAAAACCCGCAGCTCTACCTGTCATTGGTCCCATACCTCCAGGACCTGTTCCATCTCCACCTGGCATAGTAATTCTCCTTTCAAAAAAAATGTTAACTTCTTGTCATTTTCGTACCACACTCAGGACAACTCTTTGCATTACAGGGCTGTCCTGCAGCATGAGCAACCGTTGCTCCGCAGTTTGGACATACGCAATTACCGCCCGGCCCTGCCGCAAATGGTCCGCCCATCCTGCCTCTACCTTGGCCTTGGCCTCGACCCATACCCCGGCCTGTGCCGGGACCCTGGCCGGTAGGCCCTGTACCATTACCTCTTGGCATAATATCCATCCTTTCTGCAACTAACTGCTAATCTGCAACTAACTGCTAATTTGAATCTGCTACCTATAACCAAATCTGCCTCTGCCGCGACCGCGGCCCCAGCCCCGACCTCGACCGAAACTTCTACCAAAACCAAAGCCTCTGCGAAGCCACGGATTGCCCCAGCCGCCATAAGGCATTCCATAGCCGGCACCATAGCCATACGAACCTGCACCGTAGACCCCGACTGCTGGCACGCCGGCACCGTAGAAACTGGCTCTACCCACAGCAGGGTTCATATATCCCGGCATTGGAAATCCCGCACAGTAGCCGGCAGCTCTTCCTGTCATTGGTCCTAACCCTGCTGGACCTGTTCCGTCTCCAAGTGGCATATTAATCACCTCCTTTTCAGTATTTTCAAAATTTCCATTTATTTGACCAATGGGTACACTCTGTAATCCCGCAAAACCTTTTACCCGGCCCGGGTTCTCTTTTGAAGTTGTCAAAACGCAAAAACCCTGGCCTCTGCCTGTCATTGGTCCCTGACCTAATGGCCCCGTACCATCAAATCCCGGCATCTATTTAACCTCCTTAACTAAATCAACAATATCGTTAAATGATTCGCTCTTTCTTAAAATCATTTCGCCGACTTCGCAGCCTAAGTCCCTGGCAATAACAGGGCACTTGGCCTTTAGTATGAAAAATATATTCTTATCTGCATCGCTGAGAGTTTCGTAATTGCCCTGCCCTTTGGCAATGACCAAATCTGACTCTGCAAAACGATTGCGGAAAGCTTGTGAACAGCTTTCCAGAATTGTACCAGGAGCGTCCGAGCCGTTATCGATTACTTCGACAATTCGAGTTAAGCCGGCAACATCGGCATCTTCGATCGTTGCATCGTTTATAACAGGCCTGCCCTTGACAACTACAGTAACTTTTTCACAAGGCAACTGCTCAATTAACAAACGGTCGAAAACAATCTCGCCGGCGTTATCCACTAAATAGAGTATCTTCTCTGCTCGGCTTACTGCACTTCTAAATTCTTCTACCTGCCGACTGTCAAAATCCGCTGTCAGACAATCTCTAATTATTTTTTCAACATCAGATTCCTTTATTGAAGTTTTAACACCCAAATCGATGATATTTCCCGCTATAGCCAGCCGAACGGTTGTTTCCAATGGGTCTTCAGATGTCCTGACACGTTCTTCTAATTCAGCACACATTCTCAAAGCTAAGCGATTAAATCGCTCCTTCAGTTCGTGATATGGGTCATTGTTGCAAATCAATTTTCGAATCAGTCGATGTATCCGCTGGCCAATTACCGGCGGGCTCTGGCTCATATCTAAGTCAGCCGCTAAGCGAAGAACCTCGCGCACCACCTTTTCGTGAATCTGCTCATCGTCAGTAACCAACCTTGCTGAATCAAGTGCCTGGCGAACAAAACAAGGAATACAATCTAAATAAATCTGCATCTTTCGATTTTTCCACTTCAAAAACTAATTTCTAAATCCAATGCCCCTCAGCATTAGCCTTGTCTACTTCTTCTAACTTGCCTGCTTTGAACAAATCTACCGCATCTTGAATGGTTTGGGAGCTCGCAAGGAATACCTTGACATTCACTGCGTTAAGTGTTTTGAAGGCGTTCGGGCCTATGTTACCGGTTATCACCGCCTCCACACCAAGATTAGCTATATTTTGCCCAGTTTGAATTCCAGCTCCCTGGACAGCATTCAAATTCAGAACATTGTCATGAGCCTTAAAATCACCCTCATCGGTATCAACGACAATAAGCCATTTGGCTCGCCCAAATCTTGGATCGATCTCACTCGAAAGTTCTTTACCTTGTGATGTTACTGCAACTTTCATTTATTCTTCCTTTATTGTTAAGCTTAGACTCTGTCCACGTCGGTTACATCCCAAGTCTCATCAACCGTAACCATTGTCAAAAAAACTTGTCTTATGCTACTGCCGTCCACGACGACGTCGATGCCCTCGGCGGAAGCCTTTCCGCGCACCCGGCCAGAAACCTGGTAAAACAAATTGCGGTTGCGCCAGCTTGTCCGTTAAATAAGCCTTCAATATCTCATCCACAGGGCCCACTGCATAAGGCAGAACCTTGATGCCGGATGCTGTAACCATAGAAGCTAAAGAACGTGAGATCGCTCCACATATAAGCACGTCAGCCCCCAAGGTCTTTAACCGAGCTGCTCTTTGTGAGATTGGCTCCGGGGCCATAGAAATCTCTGAACGGTTAGTTTCAGAACTGTTCTGTATTTCAATCAGCAAAAGCCTGTGAGCAAAATCAAAGGCGCTCGAAACATAGCCGTTCCATATTGGTATCGCTATTTTCATTGCAACAATCCTTCGTATGTTGTTTTCGCAAATAGCGTGCCAGGAAAGTTGAGGAAATAGGAGAAAGAATGTTAACACCTTTTATGGCAATGGCTTATGAAGTGTCATAGATGCTTGGCAGCTCTTAAGAGTACCATGCAGAATTGCAAATTGCAATTACTGGTCATTGCACGCCGTTGCAATTTGCAACTTGCGATCGGCCGGGACGATGTGCTAAGAGATGTAAGCTTCAGGCTTGATATCGTATGCCTTCAGTTTGCGAAACAGCGTACTTTTATCGATGCCCAGTTCTTTAGCTGTAGCTGCCCGATTGCCCTTGTTTCGCCGCAATGCCTCGATAATAAGAAGGATTTCCATCTGTTTAAGTGTTGCTATCTCGCCAGTCTTTACTTTGTACACGCTTGAAGTTGGACAGACTGAGGCTGGCAAATGCTTCTTTTCTATTATCTCACCCTGGCACAATACGAAACAATGCTCAATTATATTCTCAAGTTCACGCACATTACCTGGGTAGTCGTACGCCAAAAGAGCTGCCAACACTTCGTCTGTAACACAGCTAATGTTCTTATTACGCAGGCAGTTGAAACGGCTGATAAAGTGGTTCACCAGGAGTGGAATATCATCTTTACGATCTCGCAACAGTGGCAGTTCCAATTTCATAACATTGATTCTATAATATAAATCTTCCCTGAACTGACCCTGTTCGACGAGTTCGCCAAGTTTTTTATTGGTTGCTGTAATAACACGAACATCGGCATTAACCGAGGAAACAGCTCCCAACGGCTCATAAGTGCGTTCCTGCAAAACACGAAGCAGTCGAACTTGCACCGCCGCAGATATGTCGCCTATCTCGTCCAAAAAGATTGTACCGCCTTTAGCCATGGCAAAACGTCCGGGCTTATCTTTCTTAGCGTCTGTAAACGCCCCCGCCTTATACCCGAATAACTCGGATTCCAACAAAGTTTCAGGAAGAGCACCGCAACTAACTGCGACAAAAGGCTTGTCCTTGCGGAAACTTAAATTATGAATCGCCCGAGCTAAGAGCTCCTTGCCGGTCCCGCTTTCGCTTTCAATTAAAACTGTACAATCGCTTTCGGCAATATTTGGAAGAACACTAAACAGCCTCTGCATTCGGTGATTTTGGCTAATTATATCCTCGCAGGACCATCGACCTTCAATTTCTTTTCGAAGCTCTTCGACCAAACTCATATCACGAAATGTTTCCACGCCTCCAATAATCTTACCACTTTCATCTTTTAGCAAAGCCGTAGATATGGCAATTGCGTGTCGCTCTCCCCTGGCATCAACGATGTGGACAGCTTTATTGATTATAGGTTTGCCGGTTGCTATTGTTTCACGCAGTGCGCAATCCGTCTCGCAAACATCCGCTCTCAAAATATCGCTGCACTTCTGCCCGAGGACCTTTGCGTAAGGAATGCCCGTAATTTCCTCAGCGGCCCGATTAAACGAGGTGATCCGCCAATTTGAATCCACCGTGAAAACACCCTCGGTTATTGAGTCCAAAATAACATCTCGTTTTTGATTCTGTACCCTATTTAACATAATTTATTTGTACCACACAGAAATGATTTCCACAACAATTAGATTCTCATAACGGTTGGGCTTTGCGTATTTTGTGGACAAGGCGAGTCCGCCAAAGGCGGAACATCCTTGTGGAAAGCTGGTCTCAAAACTGCCAATTCGTGAAGACTGAACTCATACGATCCAAATAAGCACGTTCAACGCCCAAACGGGCAGATGCGGTCTATATCCAATAGGGCCGCTGCACCGGAGATGGTGTTGCCGAAAAACACCAGAGGTTTCCCATCTTCTTTGAAATATCGAATGA
>JAIVYN010000165.1:0-8612 GCA_048635425.1 Candidatus Aegiribacteria sp. | reverse complement strand
AAGCCACTAATTCCTTATGCCCGCTCTCCTTCTCATGGATGCAGTAAAGAATGTTCTTTTTAGCAGTGACCCAAGAATCCCAATGTCCATCCGGTAAAAAAACATTCTTATTCAGATGCAGCCTGAGGCTCAAACGGGAGAAAAGGACTCCATCAGTATCAAAAACATCTGTCATATATTCTCCTCCATTGTTTCCAGGTTCGAATGTCACCACAAAGAGTCTCCCCAACTCATCAGCAAACAGATGTTGAAATGGAGGATTATATCCAGGTGTTACTATTTTTTCACTTAAAGGGCCATAGGCCTCCCATCTTTTCAAAGCTTGTCTTCTACTCTCTTCAGAGAATGGAACTTTAGTATATTCTTTCCTAATTTTTCGGATGAGCTGTCCTTCAAAATCATAAACGTGGATGTCGTATCCTTTCTCCTCTAATCCCACAAAAATATGCATATTCGATAATCCCCAAGTGAGAACAGGGTAAGGATACGTGAACTGAGTCGCCAGGCGAGGATTTTCGATGCTTATTCGCCCCAATTCTGCTATTTCCTCGAATTTAGAATCGATAAGAAAGAGGACAAGACTAATGGATTTACGAGATTCATCCATCTCCAGATTTCGATACAGATAATTACCATTAGTGAGGGGGAGGAGAATTCCTCTATCGAAAATCCGGATTCCAGGTTTAAACTCTCTTACAATATCCCCAAATTCATCAAACACAATTAGCTTTTGGCCACCAAAATCAAGGACAGACACTTCATTAATGAGGATTATTTTCTGATAAAGGGGGAATTGGATTTCACCGGGTCCCTGTCCCCTTCTGCCAAAGGATTTAATAAATTCACCATTTCCGTCGAATTTTAGGATAAGCCCCTCTGGGCTCAAGGGATGATTAAAAATAAATATATCACCTGATGAGTTCACATCAAAACCCCAGATGTCGTTAAGGCCGTATTCGGTCAATTCATCGTTTTCCGTATCGATGGACAGAATTGGGCTCAAGACAGGATACTCCGATTTATTTTCAGATAGAGAGAAGTTTAGAACCACTTCAACTCCATCTTCCATAAACTTTTCCACATTAGCCTTTTTTCCCTGGCAGCCGACCATAAAGCATAGAGTCAGAGCTAAAGGCAAAATCATAAGTAGTTTTTTCATTTAATCCCTCCTTGCAGAATTCATATTGTCCCCAAACTGTTTGTATGCCACAAAAGTCATTGAAGGAGCCAGAATCAAACGGCGGTTCGACAAAAACCAAAGTGCACTAAACCCCCAACCTGCAAAACGTCGCATTAGCTGAATAATATGACGTTGTTCAATCCTAAATGCCAAATGAGCGCCTAAAGCCATCCTAGGCTCATATCCAGCTTTGGTTAGAATTAATTTCAGGGTACGCTGGTTGAAATGAATAAGGTGATCTTTTTGGAGTAACGGATTCCTGCTAAGAGAACCGGGATTATCTTCAGTAGAGCAACCAACAATCCTTTGCCATAGCAAGGCATAATGGATCCTGTTTAACACACGTACCACCAGGAAGCCGCCTTTTTTCAGAAGCCTCTTTATCTGTAACAATTCATTTAAAGGATCAGAAAGATAATCGAGCACATCAAATATGACTGCTGCATCAAATATCTGGGGTGCAAGGTTCAATTCTTTTATGCGACCCAATCTTACATCTAAACCTAATTTCTTATTTGCGTACTCACATGCCCGGGCTGAAACCTCGACTCCTACAGTCTCATATCCCATTGCTTGCGCCTGTTCCAAGAAGAAACCGTAACCACTGCCGACATCCAGGATCTTTCCTCCCCCAGGCAGCAGTCGTTTAAGCAGAGTCAGATCGTGCGAGATGTTGGGCTTCTTTTTGGCTCGCCACATGTCGATAGTTTTTGCCGAAGAAACATCAGTATAGGTTTGAAAATAAGAATCCATAGCCTGCTCTGTCAAACGAGGACAGACGAAGACGAGCCGGCACTCCTCACACTCCTTAAGCCCCAAGAGTTTGTTCTGGAAGTGAAATGTTCCCAAGTGCGTCTTTTGGTCGGCACCACAGAAGGGACAAGGAACCTCGACTGTACTAATATCTGCATCTGTGTTTAAAGCGTTGTGCATAAGACCTCCTGCAAAAGCTGAACATATTGCTGGGTAACAACCCGTCGGGAAAAATGCTGCACAGCATATTTACGGCCATTTGCTCCTAAACCTCTCCCTTTGTCACCAGAATTGCTTAACGTGAAAGCTGTGTTTTACTCTGGCGGGAAGGTGTGGGAGTCGAACCCACCCAGCGCTTTTCACGGCCCCATACTGGGTTTGAAGTCCAGAAGGCCCACCGGAACCTATTTATTTTATATGTTTTAGAGCTTCATCGACTGCGTCGAGCAATGCTTTTGAAGATATTTCAGAGCCTACAGCATTTTTCATCCAGACTTGAGGAATAATATTTCCAGCAACACACATTCTTTCCATTTCTTCGCCAAGGTTCTTACCCTCAAGGTAGTTTCCAATCTGGAAAGCAATTACGTGCCCAAGAGGATAATCAGGCAGATAAATGGTCCTGTAAATCATGTGCGAGTAGATGGCAAGAATGGGCTGGTCTTTTATTCCGAAGACATCGGCATAATATTTATTCCATACTTTCTTTGCAATTGATATGACAGCTTCCTTCAGTTCTTCTGGAGTTGCATCCGGATTACTATAAAGCCAGTTCCAGACTTTCATATCAACAAGGGAAACTCCCATTATTTCGTAGGCATTCCAGAAATAGTCGAGTGCCTTCAGGTGTTTTCGATTTTTGTCTTCGCTTTTTAGTCCGAGAACATCAAGATCTTTTTCTTGGAAGACAAAGGCAAAAGCCTCTGTAAAAGCGGTATTAGGAACTCCTATAAGCGCATAGTAGTCAACCTTCTGAAGAGTTAAGGTTTGTTCAACACAGTGACCCAATTCGTGCATCGCAATATTGAATCCTTTATAATTCATTCCCGTTTTTGGAACCCTGGTTCTCAGATGTGCCTTCTCTGATTTCATATCCGCACCCCAGGCATGTCCTGCTCCTCTCGCCGCATCAACTTCGATTTTTGGAGCGATAAATTCAGCCTGCTCCTGGGGAAACCCTAATTTCAACAGGATATTCTTTAAATCTCCTTCAAAGGTTTTTACATCGGGATACTTATTGGCAACGATGTTATCGAGTTCCTCTTCTGTTATTGCGCTTCTTGGCTTAAATCCTGGATACCAGATATCAAAAGGCCGGAGTTTCCTTCCGAGCCTTTTCTGGATGAGTTTTCCGACCTTTTTTACCTGAGGTGATGAAATAAAGCTGGTGAATAAAGCTTCAACCTCTGCTTCCGGTATTTCTCTTCCTGCCTCAAACACTCTTTTTATTTGGGTTGGGAAATCAGGGTAGTAGGGATCGATCATTTTCGCACTATTGAAATTGTTGAGAAAATGCTTGTACCGTGGGCGTCGCCTTCGCCCTTTGTTTTCTCGGCCTGCATGTAACTATCCGCGAGCAGGATTGTCTTATCTTTGTCGGTCTGGGCCTTGATCTTTACGGACTCTTCCTCGCCTTCAGAGCGATATTTTTTTGCGATTCTCTGCCTTTCGGCCTTCATTCGGTCAAAGACCGAATGTGTAACCTCCTGCGGCAGGTCGGCCCGCTTTATTCGCACGTCGATAACCTGGATTCCATATTCGGCGGCTTTCCGGGCGCACTGCTCAGCCACTTTGTGCATTATCTGCTTGCGGTTGACGGATACTATTTCCGTCAAGGTGTGCCTGGCAAGCTCTTCCCGCATCTCGGAAAAGACGATATCATCCAGTCTTGACTGGGCGCCGAACTCGTTTCCCACGGTTTGATAGAACTTGAGCGAGTCGATGATTTTCCAACGTGCATAGTTATCAATAACCAGGTGTTTTTTGTCATCGGTAATAATTTTTGCCGCAGCAGCGTCATATTCCATAACCCTGGCTTCGAACTTGTGCTCTTTCTGAATTAGTGGAATCTTGAAATACAGGCCTGGCTGTTTTACTTCTCTTACGAATTTTCCCAACTGAGTAACAATGGCCTGTTCGGTTTCATCTACCGTGAACAGCGAAGTGGCCAGGCCAGCTGCAATTATCACGATTATTAAAATCCCAACGATAAGTTTTTTATTCATTTTTACCTCCGAGGTTCCTGGTTTGGGTTTTGCGGGGTACTGCTAAACGGGGCACCCTCAAGGGGCAAGAGTTTCAGCAGGCCGTCACCGGTTTCGGAATCTATTATAAACTTTTTGATGCCCGGGAGCACTTGCTCCATCGTTTCCAAATAGAGCCGCTTTCGTGTTACATCTTTTGCCTTTTCATACTCAGTAAGCACGGCCAAAAATTTCGCCACATCGCCCTGTGCCCGCTTTATCTTCTCCTCCTTGTAGCCCTCTGCCTCCAAGACTATGCTCCTGGCTTCGCCGCGTGCCTTGGGGATGATGTCCTCTTTATAGCCCTCGGCTTCCTGTATCAATTTGTCCTTGTCCTCCTTTGCGCTTACCACGTCGCTAAATGAAGCTGCAACCTCTTTTGGCGGCTGGACAGTCTGAAGCTTGACCTCGATTATTCGAATGCCGCTTTCGTATCCATCGATTACTTCCTGAAGTAGTGTTCTGATGTCGATTTCCACCTGCAGCTTTTCCTTGATGAGCACATCGTCAATCGGCCTTTCGCCGACAACCTGCCGCAGCGCCACTTCGGCTGCGTCCTTAATTGTACCCTGCGAGCCTTCCAGATTGCGTACATTAAACAGGTAGTCGGCGGCATCCTTTATCTTATACTGGACTATGATTTGTGCATCGATAATTTGCTCATCACCTGTAAGCATCAGTGACTCTTCCGGGTGGAACCTGTACCTTGCCGGCGGGCCCGGGCTGATGGTTTCAACACCGATTTCTATTCGCCGTACCTGCTGTATCTTTGGCTTATCGACTTTTTCGATTGGGCTGGGCAGGCGGTAATGCGGACCCGGTTCTGTTATCCTCACAACCTTGCCAAATCGGCGTACAACCCCCTGCTCACCGGGTCTTACTATATATATCCCCGACAAAAGCCATAGCACCAATAGAATCGGGACCGCCAATTTGAGCCAGGGGATCCACTGTTTGGGAAGATTAAAATTCATCTTATATTCACCTGTTTCCCAGCGACTTATCCGTTCCATACGAGTCCCTTTCTAAGATATAAGCAATGTACCGCCACTACCGCATATTATCAATTATAGGTAAGCCCGGCATCGTGTCAAATAAAATTTAGGGGCAGGGCGGGCTTGCCCTGCCGCGACAGTTACAGTATTATATGGCATTATGCCGAATTATACACAATGTATCATCAGTACATAAAAGAAATACTTTACTTAAGGAAGTAAAAACAAGATGGCTGAAAACAAAACCAATCTCAAGCGGGATACTTTGCCCGAGCAAATTCGCGATAGTATGAAGGATTTTGCCGATAAGCTCACTTCAGAATTAGGTGAGAATCTGCAGAGCATCACAGTGGTCGGCAGTAGTCTGACCGCGGATTTCAGGCCCGGCCAAAGCGACATCAATACTGTCATCGTCTTGGGGAGGCAGACTTTAGCTTCGCTCAATGCCATTGCCGCTCTCGCCAGGCCGATGAGAAAGAAACGCATCTCACCACCGCTGCTTATGACCCAGTCTTACATTGAACAGTCCCGTGACGTATTCGGCGTTGAATTCCTGGATTTTCAACTAACACACCGAACAATCCTCGGCGACGACCCTTTTGCGGCGCTGACTTTTGATAAAAAAGATGTTCGCCTCCAGTGTGAACGAGAACTAAAAGCAATGCTTATCAGATTAAGGCAGGGCTATATTGCTGCGGCGGCTAATAAAAAACTTGTCCGGGACGTTCTGATTTCAACGGCAAAGGGGCTGATGCCGCTCTTGCGAGCAATGCTATGGTTAAAAGACGTCGACCGGCCCGCTAAAGCCGAACCGACACTCCTCGAAGCGGTTGAGCAGTTTTTAATCAACAAGGATTCTCTGATAACCACAAGAAAATGGCAGCACCAAAAGGTGCGACTTAGCGAGCTTGAACTGGAAAGCACCTTTGAATCAATTTATGCAACTGTTGAACAATTAGCTCTTTTCGTTGATAAACTCGAGGTCTGATTATGCGACGATTCTTTTCCAAGCTAATAGCAGCGCTTCTGTTAATATCGTCTGCGACAACAGCCTGCTGGGCAGCGGCCGATCCCTCGACTACGCTCGGGACAGGCTTGCCGATGCCGCGCCATTACGTCGAAGATTATTCCAACGTGGTAAATCCCTCCCATGAACGTTCGCTAAACGGGATACTGCAGGAGCTGGAACAAAAAACCGGCGCGCAGTATATCATCCTGACCGTGGACACAACGAGAGGGCTGCCAATTGAGCAGTTTTCAATTGAATTAGCTGAGAAATGGAAGCTCGGCCAAAAAGGCAAGGACAATGGAATGATTTTTGTCCTTGCGAAAAACGACCGAAAATGGCGATTCGAGGTCGGCTATGGATTGGAGGGATTTATTACGGACCAGTTCTGTGGCCGGGTCGGCAGAGATGTCCTTGTGCCATATCTCAAGCAGGGCAATTACAGCGAAGGAATTTATCAGGCCAATTTGAGAATTATTCAAAAGATAGCTTCTGACTCCGGCGTTGCTTTGACCGGCATGCCCAAGATGGCGCCCCTCGGTGTTGGACGCAGAAACATAAGAAGAGGCCTGCCCTGCTGTAGTGTTCTGCCGCTTTTGATTTTCATGTTCCTGATATTCGGTAGAAGGGGCAGAGGGATGGGGATGTTGTTTTTTCTGCCGTTTATGTTAGGTGGGTTTGGCGGCCATGGAGGTTATGGCAGGAGTGGCTCGTTCGGGGGCGGGAGCTTCGGCGGTGGCTTCGGCGGGTTCGGTGGCGGCATGGGCGGGGGTTTCGGCGGCGGCGGAGCAAGCGGCGGCTGGTAAAATAAAATTTGGCTCTCATCCAATAAAGATTGGTTGATTTTACTGTACTTTAGCTTTTTTGGATTTAACGCTTTATGCCAACGGCATACGTATTGTATAATACTGCTGTCGTCAAGGAGGATAGGGCTCCGCTGGGAAGCGACCCGAGCGCCTTGGCGATGCCACACGGCATAGGGCGGCATCTATATCCGGTGCCGTCCTTTATAGAATATGCCGGAGGCTCCAATGCGATAAATCCCTGCCGCAAGGTGGCCGATTCTACCAACTTTTCTGGAGTTGATCTTAAAATTTAGAATTGAGAATTAAGAAGTGAAAAAGACAAAGGGGAAAAAGAAATGAGAGATTTTGGGAAAGCGTGGGTCGTCTTAGTCGGGTTGCTGGTCTTTTTGTTATTATTAGGCCTTGGGATATTCTCCTGGTACATTGGCGGCTATAACAGGGCGGTCAACCTCGAACAGGGAGCGGAGAAGGCCTGGGCGGACATCGATGCTGCTTTGCAGCGAAGGCTCGACCTGGTGCCCAACCTTGTCGAAACGGTAAAAGGATATGCTGGGCACGAAAAAGAGCTGTTTGAAAACATTGCCAAATCGAGGGAGAAATATTTTCAGGCCGGCAACAGGGCGGGCAAGATCGAGGCGACCAATGAGCTTAGCGGATTTTTGTCGCGTCTTTTAATGTTACAGGAAAACTATCCGCAGCTAAAGGCCAATGAAAACTTCCGAGACCTTCAGGTTGCTCTGGAAGGCACGGAGAACCGCATCAACGTAGCCCGCACGAGATACAACGAGGCAGCCAAACAACTGAATGCTTATAGCCGACAATTTTTCGGGTCGTTCTTCTGTAAAAAGGCGGGAGTAGAGCCTGTTGAATATTTCGAGGCCAGCGAGCAGGCAAAGACCGAAGTGCCCAAAGTGGAATTCTGAATACATTTATGGGGCTGTGAAATAATGGAAAATCCAAAGGGCAAGAGTCCTAAAGAAAGCGCGGTGGAAACAAGATACTTACTTATGCCCCACCAGGCCAATCCTCAGGGCACAGCGTTCGGCGGAGCGATTGTGGCCTGGATTGATATGGTGGCGGCAATGGTGGCGCAGAGGCACTGCGGAAAAGAGGTTGTCACTGCGGGCATCGATTCGCTGGTCTTCAAGGAGCCGATTCGTATCGGCGACCACGTTGTATTAAAGGCCTCCATAAATTATGTCGGCCGTTCTTCAATGGAGGTGGGCGTCCAGGTCAGCAGAGAAGACCCATACGGCGGCGATAAGGTCATAGCTACGACGGCGCATTTGACTTTTGTTGCGCTGGATGAGAACAAAAGGCCGACCGCTGTGGCGCCGATACTGCCCGAAACGGAACAGGAAAAAAAACGCTACGAGAACGCTAAGCTCCGCGTCAAAGCCCGAAAAGAGCTGCTTGAGAAAATGAACTGATGTGCGTGCGCAGCGAAAACCGAGAGATTTCAGCCAGCCTAATCCGGTGTCGATAAAAATTACCCACGCCAAAAACTAAAGGCAAGGTTCTTAGTGAAGGCACTTGAAGTAACATCTTTAACTAAATGGTATGGCTCAGCCAAAGGTGTTGAAGACTTGTCCTTCGAAATCGCCCAAGGTGAGATTTTCGGCTATCTCG
>JAIVYN010000164.1:0-8726 GCA_048635425.1 Candidatus Aegiribacteria sp. | reverse complement strand
CTTCCGATCTGAGCGTGACGCACAATCGTCACCGACCTTCTTTATCGTCTGATTCAACAGTCTGAGTGTCGCCTCATCTGCCTCGGCCTCTTTTATCTGCTCGGCAAGCTCACCGCTATCTTCATTGACGATTGTGCGCCACGCTCTCTGTAGGAATCGATGCACGCCTTCGACCCCTTGCATATTCCAGGGTTTGATTGCCTCCAAGGGCCCCATAAACATCTCGTAAAGCCGCATTGAATCTGCACCATAGTCGGTGACAACCGTGTCGGGATTGATTACGTTTCCGCGTGACTTGCTCATCTTTTGGCCATCTTCACCCAGAATCATTCCCTGATTGACAAGCTTCTTGAACGGCTCTTTAGAGCTGACATAACCCAGGTCGTAAAGAAGTTTGTGCCAGAACCGCGCATACAACAGGTGCAGGACCGCATGCTCGGCACCGCCGATGTACAAGTCAACGCCTCCGTTAGACATCCAGTATTTTTCCTTTTCTTGGTCCCAGCCCTGCTGTTCATTATGAGGGTCGAGATACCTGAGATAATACCAGCAGCTGCCGGCCCATTGTGGCATTGTGTTTGTTTCACGTTTGACCTTTGAACCATCGGGCAGCGTTACGTTTATCCACTCGTCAATATTAGCCAGTGGTGACTCACCTGTCCCCAAAGGTTTGTAGTTTTCCACCGCCGGAAGCTCCAGGGGCAAATCTTCTTCCGAAAGCCCAATGACACGACCATCTTCAGTGTGCAAAATCGGAAACGGCTCACCCCAGTAACGCTGCCTGCTGAAAAGCCAGTCACGCAGCTTATAGTTTACAGCTTTTCTGCCCTGACCTTTCTGTGCAAGCCAATCCGTAATTTGCTCCTTGAACTCCGGCGTCATTAATCCATTGAACTGGCCGCTGTTAATCGCCCTGCCGTCGCCGACAAAGCACAACTTGCCCTGCTTGACCAGTTCGGCCTGTTCGCTGTCCTGCGGCTCAACGACCGGAATAATCGGCAGACTAAATTTTGTCGCAAACTCAAAATCTCGCTCATCGTGGGCGGGCACGGCCATAATTGCACCTGTCCCGTAGCTAATCAAAACGTAATCACTTATCCAGATGGGAATCTTTTCGTTGTTGACCGGATTTATCGCGTAAGCGCCAGTAAAAACACCGGTTTTCTCTTTTGCCAAATCGGTACGGTCAAGATCGCTTTTCCGAGCCGCCTGCTCGCGATATTTTTTAACTGCCTCTTTTTGGTCATCGGTTGTAATCATATCCACCACTTCAAGCTCAGGTGCGAATACCATATAAGTAGCACCAAAAAGAGTATCCGGCCGGGTTGTAAATACCCAGAGATCCCAGTTGCAATTTTCTATTTCAAATTTAACGTTTGCTCCAATGCTCTTGCCAATCCAGTCTGTTTGCAATTTCTTAATCGATTCGGGCCAATCCACCAGGGATAAATCTTCGAGCAGTCTTTCGGCATACTTGGTGATTCTTAGCATCCACTGGCGCATCGGCTTTCTGATTACCGGATGTTCCCCGCGTTCGCTCAGACCGCCGATTACTTCCTCATTGGCCAAAACCGTCCCGAGAGCCGGACACCAATTGACGGCAACTTCGGCTTCATATGCAAGCCGGTGCTCTGACACAATCCTTTCTGCAAGAGCTTTCCAGAATAACGAGTTATCTTTCTCCAAGCTCTGAGGTGCGTCACTACTACCAAAGAGTTCGGCGATAAGTGTCGCTTGATTTTCCCATTTCCGCGATCCATTGTGCATAGAAACTAGGAATTGGCTGCTTTCCCACTCACTTCTCCGTTTAGGCTTTTCTGATATAGCATCTTCCAGAAGAGAGATGTCCGCTGCTTTATCCCAGGATGAATCATAGTAGCTGTTAAAGAATTTCAGGAAAATCCACTGTGTCCACTTATAATAATTCGGGTCGGTAGTATTGACTTCCCTGTCCCAGTCATAGCTGAATCCGAGGGACTTGATTTGTTTGCGGATATTGTCAATGTTCTTTTGTGTCGTTTCTTTAGGGGCGGTTCCGGTTTGTACGGCATATTGTTCAGCCGGCAGGCCGAACGCGTCCCAGCCCATAGGGTGCAGGACATTGAAGCCTTTCATTCGTTTATACCGGGCGACTATATCGCTTGCGGTATAACCTTCCGGATGGCCGACGTGCAGACCCTGGCCGCTGGGGTAGGGAAACATATCAAGCACATAATATTTGTCCCTGGAGTCATCACAGTCGTGCGCTTTGAATGTTTTGTGCTCCGCCCAGAAGCGCTGCCGCTTCTTTTCGATTTCGCCGAATTTATAAAGTCCCTTCTTAGAACACATCTGTTTTTACTGCTCCTTATCAATGCAAAAAACAATCTTTTGTTACACAATAAAATAAATATCCGTGAAAATCCACTAAAATCCATCGTCTATTGAAAGCAATAAACTTTGGCAGATTTTTGTTTTGATATTATTAACAGACAGGATTTTTGGCTTGCTGTGCACGTAGTACTTTTAGTTAGCGAAAAGTACTACGTGCATCTTCGGTTTCAATCAGATATTTCGGATAAATACCAATCGTATAAAAGTAAATATGCTCGATGTCGGTGGTTTAATGAGATGACTGATTGTCCGTGTGGAGCCGAGGATTTAGAGCCTATCCGAATAACCGGGTCGTTATGAGGCCGAGCGAAAAGTTCGAGGCCAAGGCGGCAGGCCAAAAATGCTCGCCAGAAGTGGTTTTCTCCACGTTGAGAACGTTTTTGGCCGACAACGCAGGCATCGGGCTTTGCAGCCGGCCGCAATAGAGCGGGTTATTTGGATAGGCTCTTAATGCTCCCACATTCCGTCCGGTCGCACCTGAAGCACGCCGGTATCGCTGTAAAAATCGAGTGTCGCGTTGGCATAATTTACCAATGCCTGAGTAGCTTCATTCTGAGCCTCAAATAAGTCACCCTGTGCAGCCAGAACCCGGCGACTACTAGCGCGTGCATACTGCATCAGCAGATTGGTCTTTCTAAAGCGCTCCTGAGCTACCTTAAGGGCCTCCGATTGAATCCTGTATCGCTCCGCTGCCTCTGCAAGATCACGGTAAGCTTGGCGGACTTCCAGCCTAATCGTATCGGCAGCCAGCTCATATTCACGCTGTCGCTGATTCAGCGTGATGAGAGCTTTTCTATAGACATTTTGTTCAGCCACACGATCCATTGGTAGGTTGAGATCGAAGTTCAGACTATAGTCCCTGGCGGCTTGCAAGGTCTGCCGGCTACCCTGCTGTTGCGAGGCAACATCGGACGTGCCGATAATGCTTAAGTCAGCGCGAAGGGCATCTGCCGTCACGAAGACCTTACGCTGCGCATCAATAACACCCTCGGCGCTATTAACAAGGTCAAGACGCCGAAGCAAAGCGGTTTCGACAACCTCAGCCTCAGCAAAATCAGGCTTAACTTTCTCCACAGCCCTTAAAGCTTCAAGCTCACTGTCGTCTAATTGGAATTCTATCGTGGTTGGCACACTAAGTGTTATCTTGAATAAATCCAACAGCGACTCATATTCTTTCCGAGCTTGAACATGTATATCTTTGGCTTTCAACATCTCCTGCCGCACTCTGTCAAGCTCTAACGTGGGCAAACGGCCGGCATTAGTTAATTTTTCAACGCGACCATATAACAAGGCAAGAGTATTGTAGTTAGATTCTGCGTTTCTTGTCAGGTCATACAGTTCCAGTACCTCGTAGTATTGTGCGATAACAGAAACCACAAATGTCTGACGGAACCGATTGAACGTGCGTACCTGATATAACGTGTCCCGCTCAGCCTGTGTGAGGTTCTCTAATACTACTTTCGGATTGCTGCCGCGAAGCAAAGGTTGTGTGACAGTTGCAGTCAAAACAGAGGCCAGGCCACCCTGCATATTACCGGTAAGCACATCAAGCCAGGCGGCTGATATTTTAGCACCTATCAGAGTGCCTGTCGCTAATAACCTGTTAAAACCGAAATTTGTCTCAAGCCCCCAGACCTCATTATTCCAGTCGGCGTCGTATCCGCCGCTCATCCCGGCAAAAAACTGTCTTTTAAACTCGTGGCGGGCCAACCTCAAATCCAACGCCATTGTGTATAAAATTTCCTTCTGCAATTGATATTCACGATTGTGGGCGGTCGCAATTGCAACCGCCCGTGGAAGGCTCAGCACGCCGCTGGCAGGTATGGTTTTTTCGATTTGAATGTCGTTGGGCGATGGAGCGGTGTCGCTAATCTTATAGTTAGCTTTTGTGCCGAAATCTTGTCGCCATTTTTGGTCGATGATGTTATAGACCTGTTCGTCAGCTTCCTTTTTATAGTTATGCTGAGTGCACCCGGCCACACTACACAAACAGACCAGCCCGCATATAATCAAATAAACAGATTGTCTGGTAAAGTAATTGCAAATCATAATATTGACCTGCGGCTTTGAAGTCTTATCTACAATCTGCGTATCCCAACCATCTCACCAGGGACCAGCTCTAAGCCCTCAGGAATCCCTATCACTACTGGTCGTCCCCATTGAGGGATGTTGGGATTTCGCCATAGTCGTTCCGGCATTAGTTCCATTGTCGGCCCGACGTGTGTTATCTGGGACGTCGCCATCTGTGGCGGTTCCCTGTCCTTGATGAGTTCAACGAGCATTTTTTCTTCCACTTGACCCAATTGTCTGTCGCTGACGTATGCAATGATTTCACTCGGCCTGGCCTCAGCTATGGCAAGGATGGGCTCGCCGGCGGCGACAACTTCGCCAGGTCTTCGTAGAATTTTCTCACCGGGCCTGCGTAGGCGAACCTCATTTGCCCGCTGCTGGATTGGGATCACGATGCCATCGATTGGAGCCTTCAGCTCTAATGCCTCACGAGACTTCAGCGCCTCAAGCTGCACCAACAATCCGTCCATAAGGCGCTCCTGAACGCCTATCTGTTTGCGTATAACCTCCAGAGCATCATCTACAGAAGGGTGAAATGGATGGCTTCGCGCATATTCATCCCAGCGCTGCTGGTTTTGTTCCAAATCACTTTTGGCCTGCTCCAACAGATGCTCGTTCTCTTCGATCTTTTTTGCCAGAGCGTTGTATTGGACTTGAGTTTTCTCCAGTTCATAGGGCGCGACAGCATCCTGTTCCAGGAGGTCCCGGACAATCTTTGCTTCCATGGCCAAGTCTTCCAAAATTATCCGGTCGGAAGCAATTTGTGACCTCAGGCTAAGTATCTGAACTCTGGCATTTTCCACGTCAATGGAAAATCTTCTCCTGTCGCTGAGCCGAGTGGTTTCTCGGTCGGCTTTGTCAGCGAGCAGGTCGTCCTGTGTTGGAACTAACTGGGCTGCCAGGTGCTCTATTTCCGCTAAAATAGGATCCAATTGTGCCTGCAATTCGACCCGTGGCTGCTCATTATCGAGCACAGTATTGACTACGGCTACTGTTTGCCCCTTTTTCACATTTTCGAACAGTTGGACGTGGACAGTTTTAAGCCGGGCCGGGCAGTTGACAGCAATTTGACGCACCTGTCCACGAGCTATGCCGACAATTTCAAAACGTTGCGAGCGACGAGTGAAAAGCCCAACCACGGCAGCGAGAACGCTTAGCCACACCAGGATAGGCAGGATGTGCCGACGTAAACGAGAAAGATAACTTATCAGGCTTATCATTTTCATACCCGGCTTAGACCTCCAGCAACCGTTCCTGCATTGTCAGACTGATATTTTCGAGGCCTTCGACTTTCTGCAGCTCGGACAACATCTGTTGGTTTTTTGCGGCATTTCTTATCATCAACTGATAGGCGTATTCAACGTCGGCAGTGTCAAAGCCGCCGGATTGGGCCGAGATGAGTGTGATACTGCCGCAGAAACGTCTAAGGATAGTGGAGATTGGACTATCGGGCCCAATATGGCCTCTGAAACTAAAACGCAAAAAGCCGTTGTGCGGCTGATGAGTACCGAAGCTGGTCAGATGCAAATATATTGCTATTAAACTTAGAATAATGGTCCCGACAATGGCGACTGCGTAGCGCTGCGAGCCTGCTGCCATGCCCACAACCAGTGAGCAAAAAATAAAGGCTATGTCCCTCGTATCTTTGATGATGTTGCGAAAACGTATAATCGCTAAAGCACCCATCAGCCCAACAGCGGTGATGATACTGGTACCGATGACTGCCATAACCATTGCCACGACGACGGTGATTAGAACCAGTGATTGGACAAAGGATTTTGAATAAGACAGACCACTATGAGTGAAGTAGTAAACCCAGGCCAGGACCTGTCCGAGAACAAAGGCAAGCAGCAGTGACAGCAGAACCGCCTCGGGTGTAAAAGACCCCCCTGCCGAAGGTGTATCTTCCAATATTTGCCAGATTCTATCCATAATTATTACACCACTAACTGGGGTGCACAAAATTTTAACAAACAGGATTCTTTAATTGATGAAGCATACTTTGAAATTGATTGCTGCTGTAAGTTGAAACACTTGACCATCCGGCTCAGCCAAACTGGGTAATGACCGGTAAACTTGACTTCCAAAATAATGCCACCTAAGGTATAGGAATTAGGCTGCCAGCCTCCACCGCTAAGTTTGACTTCGGGCAAGCTGGTAACATTGTAAGCAAGCTTTCGGTCGAAGGTTACTCTTACTCTGTTTTCCGAACCGCCTTCGTATGCCTGCCGAGTGTAACGAACTAATACCGCAGGCCTGGCTCTGATGTTATTCATATAGAGCTGGAATTGATTGATTGTCTCGGTGTCGGCCGTATAATTCTGTGACGGCAGAAGCGAACATGCAAGCAAAGTTGGTACATCGCGGTCCATAACCCTTGCCCGGCTTTTGATAATAATTGTGTTTATACGGCGCTTAATCTCAAGAAAGCGTGGATAATCCGGTTCGTCGGTGTAACTGCGGATGCGCAGCTTGAAGCGATTTTTGTGCCCACCAAGACTTTCCTTGCAGAGCTGCAGGTCGCCCGAATCCAGATAAAGACTCACAATCGGATAATCACCGCTTCGATGTAATTTACAGTACCTGTCCAGTTGTATATAGGGCTTAATAAACTGGGCTATCGCCTCGGCCTTTGATTCACTAATGTGATATTTCAGCTCATGACGGCACCTGAGGGTACGGTCGGTCAGCTTGTCCGGCATTTTTGACGTGTTCGCTTTGCCTTTGCGGTAGTGAGAGCCGACCTGTCGCGACTTGGCTCCGCCAAGCGAGCCACGGCGGGTATTCCCCCTGTTAGAAGGGGTCTTCGACTGCCCGGAAGTCTGTTTTAATGATTTACCCTCAAACATAACAACCTTCGTTATCAAACCAATTAGTATTGAAGAATGTGGAAATTGTTAACTTTATTTATTTCAGGAACTTACGGCCTGAGATATCTGTTAACGGACATATATCCCACTCGACGATACACAAAGCCGGTTTTCTGTTACGTTGACCCTGCTTTTGTACCGCTTAGACCTAATATCCAAATCCAGAATTTTACCTATTCTAACATATATAAGGTGCTTAAGTCAATACCATTTTAGTTCTAATAAATGTCCTAACGATTATGGGACTTTGTTTGAGAGCCTGATTTGCTGTGTCCCGCCCCACTGTCCCGGTTTTACCTGACTTTGTTTGCCGGATCTTCTCATTTGCCTTTTGGCCTCAATGCCTCGATTATCTTCTCGTACTCCGGATTGTCTCTGTATCCATCATCATAATACCACAGCCCGGGAATAAGCTTTTTGTCGCCAAGTTTCTCAGTGTGAGGTGGTTTCTTGTAATCTTCAGGATAAGCAGATACTCCAAAATGGTCCAAACCACCCGCCATCTCCAGCATCACCCGCCCATCGTAGTCTATGAAGACATTAATTGGTCCGAGGTCCAGAATTGGTTGAGGGAACTGTGATACCTCTTTACGACGGGAACTACCACTTAACAAATATTTCCCGGGCTTTAGATCCCCTACACTTACTCTCCTTGAAAGCTCTCTACAGGCGCCCAAGAGAGCTTGGTGATCGGTTTTGTATAACAGGCGCACCCGTCTCTTTTGCGAAAATTTGTACAAGACCTGCATGAACTCATGGTCGGAAAGATCCTCCTGCCATAACTCCTGCCATGGCTCCTGCCACGGCTCCTGCCACGGCACAAAATAATAAGCAGATAAAGCAATAGCTAAAACAAGGGCAATTCCAATGAGAAGCATTTTCTTATTCCTTGTCATCTTCATATCCTTTCTTTATTCATTATAAAAGCCAACATCTTTTGTAATGTCGTTCTGGGATTTTTTTTTTACTCGGTATATGATATCCTATCGGAAGACAGAGACTTTTTCAACTGCTGCATACAGTAATCTCTTGATGGGCTAAAGCCCATCCACGGGCTCCGGTTCATTAGGATTGCCGCGACTTGGCAGAACTCGTCGAAGTCGGCCTTTCGGGTCTTGCAATGACATTTCGCAAAAGTTTTCCACAAAGCATATTGACTATTGGCTGTTAGATTCATAAACTACAAATTTTAAATTGCTAAATACGAGATACGAGACCTGTCCTGAGTGCAGTCGCTCGTGCTTCGTAGCGAAGCGCTACTTCGCAGAGTAGCAAAGGATACTAAATCATGGCAGAGAAGATTGTGAAAGTTGGACTTGTTGGCTTCGGCACTATAGGAACCGGCGTTGCAAAGCTTATAATCGAGGATGCGGATTCAATAGCAGCTAAAACGGCTCTTCGGCTGGAGCTTGC
>JAIVYN010000163.1:0-8784 GCA_048635425.1 Candidatus Aegiribacteria sp. | reverse complement strand
GCGACACTATCAAAGAAATCGGTTATACCGACCCTGATATGGGCTTCGATTATGATAATTGTGCCGTTATGGTTACGCTCGATAAGCAAAGTCCGGATATTTCACAGGGTGAAGGCACCGGCCTGCACAAAGAACAGGGAGCCGGCGACCAGGGCCTGATGTTCGGCTTCGCCTGCAAAGAGACGCCCGCACTTATGCCGATGCCGATTCAATTAGCACACGCCATAACCACCCGACTTGAAAAAGTGCGGCAGAGCAAGAAACTGCCCTGGCTGCGGCCCGACGGTAAAAGTCAGGTGACAGTCGAATATGAAGCCTGTCCCGAGCAAAGTCGAGGGAACAGCAAACCAAGACGCATCCACACGGTTGTGGTATCCACTCAGCATGCACCGTCTGTTGCCTATAGACAATTGCGAAAACAAATCATCGAAAAAGTCATCATGCCGGTTTTGCCAAAGCGCCTTGTTGACAAAGGCACTATATTCCACGTCAATCCGACCGGCCGATTCGTCGTAGGCGGTCCAAAAGGTGACTGCGGCCTTACAGGCAGAAAAATTATCGTCGATACCTACGGCGGAAGAGGCAGTCACGGCGGCGGTGCCTTTAGCGGAAAAGACCCCACAAAGGTTGACAGATCCGCGAGCTATATGGCCCGATACATTGCCAAGAACGTGGTCGCAGCAGGCCTGGCCGACGCCTGCGAACTGCAATTATCTTATGCCATCGGGGTAGCTGAGCCGGTCTCGGTCCTTGTAGATACCGAAGGCACCGGAAAAATCAGCGAGCGGAAGTTGAGCCAAATCATAAGAAAGCTTTTTCCCTTGACCCCAAAGGCAATGATTAGACACCTAAAACTCGCTCGTCCAATCTTTGCCGAGACCTCTTACGGGGGCCATTTCGGACGAAATTTGCCAAACTTTACCTGGGAAAAAACCGATATGGCAGCTAAGCTCAGAAAAGCCGCCGGTTTGTAGGGGCGGCCATATAATTGACATAATCTGTATGGTCGCGGGTATTTTTCTGGTTTTCCAGGATTTTTTTGTAAGTTTTCTGTGCCTCAGGGGTCTAATATAGAAGGTCATGGCCGATACGATTGATGACGAGCATCTCGTCAAACAGTTCAATCGGGGTGACGAATCTGCGTTTGACAGGATTGTCGAGCGATATTCGTCCGATATTGCAGCTCTGGCCAATCGATTGCTCGGTTGGTCCGGCGAGGTCGAAGATGTTACGCAAGACATCTTCCTCGCAGCATTTCTCGGCCTGAAAAAATTCCGCTGCGAATGCAGCCTTAAAACCTGGCTCTTTACCATAACGGTCAATAAATGCCGCAGCTACCGATATAAGCGAATGCTCCACCGGCGACGAATTTCACAGGCTGCCGATAAAGCCTTTTTGACATCGGCCGGCGCAGCGGATAAGACGCCGATGGACAGTGAAACCTTCAACCGTGTTCGTCGTGCTATACAGGCTTTGCCCGCTAAATATCGCGAGCCGGTCGTACTAAGGTATCTGCAGGAGCTTCCGACTGACCAAATCAGCCGGGTCCTCGATATATCGAAAAACACTTTGCAGGTCAGGCTGAACCGCGCCAGATCACATCTAAGAAAGGACCTGGCTGAGCTCACAAAGGAAGAATTATGACAGAAGACAAAATAAAAAACTTGCTTCAGGAAGCCGACCGAATGGCTGGCTTGCCCATCCCCGTTTCTGCCAATCTCTCCGCCGCTGTCCGCCACCGTGCTCATCGCAGGCGTTTTGTGAATTTAGCTGCCCCCCTGGCCGCGGCTGCTGTAGTTCTAATCGCTGCCGGCATCTGGAATCTTGCAATCAGGACCACTGAAACAACACAAGAGAAGGAGAAAATCGCCTTGCTCGAAACCCAGCTCAAACAGCTTTATGTGAGAACCGATGCCGCATTAAATTTAATACAGGACGTGCTTGAAAAGGAGCAAAAACAACATTCGCTTGACGAGCTCGAGGCCCAGCTTGCAAGCATCCCGGACCCCCTCGAAGAAATCCAGAAACAGGTTGACAAAACCGCCTTTATCCTGGTCTATCAGGCCGACCGTTTATACCGCGAGCTAAACCGGACAGATTCCGCCGTCGAGACTTACAACCGCGTCATCGAGCTTTTCCCCAGAAATCGATGGGCCCAGGTAGCCCGGCAGCGATTATCAGAGATCGAAAACAGAAGGTTCAACAAAAGAGATTGGGACCCCGCAGGGCGGGAACCCTCAAAAGGAGAGTTAAAATGGAAGCCAAAAAACACATCGTTGTCTTGTTAGTTTTGATTCTGTTAATATCAGTTACGGCACAATCAGCTAACAAGCCGGCAGCAGCGGAACTTTCGAATACGCACGTTGCAAGCTGTTTAGTCAAGATAACATTCGACCCGCTTGTTTTGCCGCTCGATGATATAACTATAGACTACCTGCTGCACAGCAGCAGCATCGGTGGCAAGGTCGCCCGTGAAGTACTCAATATTTCACCGGATCAGGTTTCTGATATCTTCAAAATCAAGGCGTTGGCCGGCGCTGAAGGCAGGATACTACCAGACCTTTCGTCCAGACGTAGGTCAGCACCTACAAATATGGAGGAAAAGTACTATTATGAGATGATGATGGAGAGGGAGCGGATTAGGCCGGGGGACACAGCTTCTACAGCCCGGCCCACATCTTCTGGCAGAGCTCCGGCAGGCACTGTAACATCTACGAGCCCTGCTGCTGAGCGAACGCTTCTTTTCTGGCTGTCGGTTGAGCTTCCCAACGTTGTAAAAAAGCCGGCAGCCGAGGAATTTATGGACGCTCTTGTTGACAGCCTTCGGAGCACTCTTGTTAAAGTTTTTGAGGACTATAAGCTTAGATTCAATAACCAGCTCCAGCTCGCAGAGCAGGAAGCCACCAGTGCTGAAAACGACCTGCGTGAAAAGCAGAAAACACTCAGGGAAATTTCACGCTCCCGCGTCCTTGACCGTGACAGGATTCTCGCCGATATTTACCGCCTGCGTCAAGACGTTCAGACTCCTAAGATGAATCAGGCCTCCAACCAGGTCATTATCGATGCTACCACCAGGCGAATAGCTGATATTCAGGCCAGGATAAAGAAACAGCTTGAGAATGACTCAATCACCATGGAACTCCAAAACATAGTCGAAATGAGCGGCAAGCTTGTCATTGAAGCAGAGAAAGAAGTTCAAGCAGGTACGATTTCTTCTTTTCAGCTTGACGAACTAAAGGAGAAACTCGCCAGAGCCAGAATAGAGATTGCACGCCGCCGCGAACAGCTCAGCAGCTCTGTAGGTGGTAACCTGATAGAGTCTCTCAATAAAGAATTAGCTGACCGTTCGATACAGGCAACTCAAGACGAGGCATCCATTCGGAGCCTGGAGCAGCAACTGGTCGAGGCGGAATCACTGCTTGCCAAAGCCGACGACTATGAGCTGCTCTCACTCAAGGCCGACATCGCCAAACAAAACCTTCAGGAATCAATTCTTTGGCGTGATAGAACCAGCCGACAAATTCGTTTTCTACAGTCGCCGATGGTGTCCATCCTCGGCGGCGAATGACCTCTGAGAATAACGGTATGCCCGGTGGCCCGCTACCACTCTCCGGCGGGCCCCGGGCAAAAACCAGACATCAGCGAAATTAAAACCCAATTCCACATCACGCGATACGCGGTACACAGTGCGAGATTAGTGTTTAAAGTGTTGTTTACTGGTGGAGACCGCCACAATGCGATGCTTATAAAAATTGTTTAAATTCGTCTATAGTTAATCCGGTCTGACGTATAATAGCACGCAAAGTATCTTTTGCAATTTCTTTGTGGTCCGGCACGGTTAACCTACGATAGGGAGCACTCTCCTGTCTGAGGATAATGTGGCTCCCAGTCTGATGGTCCGCAAGATAGCCATTCTTTTCCAATATCTTGCAAAGTTTTTTTCCTGATACTAACGGTAATTTGCTCAAATTGTTACCTCAACAATCTCTTCTTCAATCGTTGGTGGAATAGGTTCGTTATGCTTTTTTAGGCTTTCCAAGTACCCCTTAATAGCATCTCGAATATTCTCCAGGGCTTCTTTTCGGTTTCTTCCTTGAGAGATGCATCCGGGTAGAGAAGGACATTCAGCAACGAATATCCCATCTTCGTCTTGCTCAATCAAAATTCTATACCTCATAGTTTGTAACCCTATCTCTTTCAAATATCGTATTTTTTCTTAGTGTTTAAAGTGTCGTTTGCCGGTAAAGACCATCGCGATGCCGTGCTTGTCTGCGGCGGCGATGACTTCACCGTCTTTTTTCGAGCCGCCCGGCTGAACTATTGCAGTTACGCCTGCCTTGGCGGCGTTGTCAACATTGTCCGGGAACGGGAAGAACGCATCCGAGGCCATCGCACAACCGTTCGACTCGTCGCCGGCGTGCTTAAATGCAATTAGACCGGACTCAACGCGATTCATTTGACCGGCACCTACGCCCAAAACCTTCTTATTTTTGACCAGCACGATTGTATTGCTCTTGGTATGCTTGGCGACAAGCCAGGCGACCTTCAAATCTTCAAGCTGACCTTTAGTGGGCCTGGCCTTTGTCGGATACGTCAACGCATTCGGCTCCCAGCCAACCAGGTCCCGTTTCTGTAAGAGCAGTCCGCCGATTACACAGCGAACGTCAAACTCACCGCAGTCAATCTTGGCCCTGTCAATCGGCCCTGTTTCCATCAGCCGGACTCTGCCGCCCCAGGCCTTGAGCGTCCTGATTATTTCGACCGCATCCTCATCGAATTCCGGTGCGATAATCACTTCTGCAAAGAAGCCTCCGGCCCCTAATGCCTTGCCGAATCGGCTGTAAGATTCCATAATCGTTCGGGCCAATTCAACGTCCACTTTCCTGTTCAAGGCGATTATACTGCCGAACGCACTGACCACATCGCCTTCGTAGGCCTTGCGATATGCCACGCAGATATCCTCGTCGATAGCACAACCGCACGGATTAAGATGCTTGACGACAACCGCAGCAGGCTCGGTAAATTCCTTCACTAATTCAAACGCTGCATTAGTATCCAGCAGATTGTTGAAGCTGATGCCTATGCCGCCCTCCAACAAGGTGCCGCTGCTGACCGAAGTTTCACCGCTCGGCGGCAGCTTATAGAATGCTGCGCTTTGATGAGGATTTTCGCCGTAGCGCAGAGATGCTGCTTTGCTCAGCGCAATTGAGACCTTCTCTGAATACTCCACATTTGCCCTAACGTTAAGATACTTTGCTATCGCAGCATCATACGAAGCTGTCAGACTAAACGCAATTCGTGCAAAATCGCTCCGCAGCTCCTCGCCGATAGCCCCGTTGTTTTTCTCCATTTCTTCGATGACCTTATCGTACTGCTCGGGTTGTGTTACGACCGTTACGAACTTATGATTTTTTGCAGCCGAGCGAAGCATACTCGGCCCGCCAATATCAATATTTTCAATCGCCTCGGCCAGGGTGCAATCCGGCTTGGCAATCGTCTGCTCAAACGGATACAGATTTACACAAACCAAATCAATCGGCTCGATATCATGTTTTTGCATGGCAGCTTTATGTTCGCTCTTATTGCGGAGTCCCAACAGTGCGCCGTGTATCTTCGGATGGAGCGTTTTCACTCTGCCGTCCATCATTTCCGGAAAGCCCGTAACCGACTCGATACCAACAACGTCCAGGCCTGCTTTGCTGAGTTGTTTAGCTGTCCCGCCGGTGCTGATTATCTTAACTCCCATCTCGTTGAGCTTCTTGGCAAAATCAATCACACCGCCCTTGTCAGAAACACTTATCAATGCCGTCTTGATTTTTACGTCCATTTAGAACTCCTTTCTGTTGGAAAATATCCTCATATTCGTTTGTTATTAGTCCCTCGCATTCCATATTGCACCAGTTTGGCGCTGCACTTCAATGCCATATTTTTGGAACTACGAACTATTCGACCGGCTGCAGGCAGGCAATCCGGCCTTGCTCATCAGCGATATAGATTTTTGAATCCGTTATATTGGCTGCGTATCTTGAAACCTGTGAAAAATTAACCGAATACAGTTTCTTTGCACTGACGTTGTCCATTACTACCAGCGTTCTGTTCTTTGTAATTACGTAGGCCTTGTCCTTGTCCTCCGCTAACAAATCAACACCTCCCGGCACCGACCACAACGGCGTGCCGCCTCCTTTGTCTATCGCCGTTACGCCTTTCCCGGGGACATGCTGATAGACGACTCCTCGTGTAACACGAGGCGCCTTATCGAGTACCCCGGCCGTCTGATACTTCCAGGCAAGCTGCTTTCTCAAGGGTAAGCCAACGATATCAACTCTGTAAACGTTTGTGTCCTTACTGGCGAAAAACAGCGATATTCCATCTTTGACGATGGGCCCGGCAATACCACCTGCTGCATCAAATTGCCACAGCCGACTGGGTCTGTTCGGCATAATGCTTATCACATTGCCCGCCGCCGTGGCAAAGATGACAGAACTCTCATCAGCGATGATAGAAGTAATCATCGACTCGTTATCAGCGGAAACCTCAAAAGTCTGGACCATATCTTCGGCCCGCAATGTATGCAAACGTTTGTCAACTCCGCTCAGGTAAAAATACGAGCTGTTGCGGGCGGCAGGACAGACTATACTAAAGCCCACATCTACGGCCTTTCGCTGGGCCCCCGAGTCCGGGTCAATCGCAATCACTTTAGTGCCGGTTATCGATATAAGCTCATCGCCAAAAAGCTTCAAGCCCACGACCGGCAGGCCATCCGGTGCAACGACTTTGCCGAATATCATTTTTCCGTTTTCACTGTTCAGACAGACCGTATAATTCCGGTCCGAAATTGCAAAGATACGGTTACCGAAGATAAGCAGTTGCTCTAAGCTCTCGTCTTTTTTAATCGGCAGCGGTTTTTCCCACAATATTTTCAACTTGGCGTGTTCGAGCAGTTTCGGTGAAACAAGCCATTGCTGACCGCCTTGGGCTGGGACCCCGCCTTGCGGGAAGCCTGCAAAGCTGTTCTGCACAACACACAAGACAAAAGACAAAAGACAAAACACAAAAGACCCGGGTCTGGAGTCTGGAGTCTGGAGTCTTGAGTCTGATTTGCTTTTCAATATTCTTGCCATTTTCATAAACCCTCACAAAAAAACCTTATTTTTACGGTAGTTCGACATAGTCAGCCAAATCGACATCGTGCTCCTTTTCGAATTTCTGCATCTGTCCGATTCGCTCGATGTCGTCATTAATACGATTTACCAGTTTGAATATATACGGTTTACCAGCTAAGCGGTTTTCCAGGTCATTGAGCATCGGCTCCCACGTCCCATCGTACAATTGTGCTTTGAGAATGACCAGCATACGATGTTCATCGCTCAGGCCGGCAACAAAATCCTCTAAGACCTTGCTGGCTTTCGTTTTACTACCTTTATTGCTATTTTCGCTCGGCTTATCCATCCTGCACCTATTGCTCTAAGTTGACGAATCACTACCCCAACAGAGCTATTGCTACCTGCCTTGCTTCAATAGGTGCTGGATACTAACCGCCATTGCCAAAAATTGCAACAAATTTTCACAAATTAACCCAATTCACTTCCGTTGCGGAAACAGGACTTGTCATTCCCGCGGAAGCGGGAATCCAGCTTTTTCGCTCTGGACCCCTGCTTTCGCAGGGGTGACATCAGCGCTTCTTGTTTTTCGCAACAGATACTAATTCGTATTTGATAACGATTTATGTATCTTTTTAGACCGGTTTTTCTATTTAAATGATGAAGAAAACAGAGAAATTTGATAGTATAGAGCTAATGAAGCTCACTTGATGCAACCTTCTTTATCATTAAGGAGCAATGTCATGCAATTCAGAAAGAGATGGATTATAGCCATAATAGCAATCGTTTTGGTGGTGGCAGTCTATCTTGTGTTCAATTTCGTGCGGGGCATCTCTTACTACAATCGCGGGATTGCCTATTACGCTAAAGGCCAATATGACCAGGCCATCTCAGAATTCACTAAGTCCATTGAAATAAATCCAAAACATGTAAAAGCCTACTACAATCGTGGGCTCGCCTATGCTAAGAAAGGCTTATATGACCAGGCCATCTCAGATTACGACAAGGCCCTTGAGATAAGCCCAGGGGATACTAAGGCTTATCTTAGTCGGGGGGCTATCTATTGTGACGTTAAGGGCGAATATGACCTGGCCATCTTAGACTTCACAAAGGCCATTGAGATAAAACCAAGGTATGCTGAAGCCTACTACAATCGCGGTGTTGCCTATAAAGCCAAAGGCCAGTATGACGAGGCCGTCTCGGATTACAATAAGGCTCTTGCGATAAATCCAGGACATGCTAGCGCCTACATCAATCTTGGGGCTATCTATTGTGATGTTAAGGGCGAATATGACATGGCCATCTTATTCTTTACAAAGGCCATTGAGAAAAATCC
The DNA here is from genome assembly GCA_048635425.1 of Candidatus Aegiribacteria sp. Classification (GTDB taxonomy): domain Bacteria; phylum Planctomycetota; class Phycisphaerae; order Sedimentisphaerales; family Anaerobacaceae; genus NIOZ-UU13. The sequence goes on along the minus strand of JAIVYN010000163.1, from coordinate 348 downwards.
AGGGTCGGCTTCAGCCTACCACAATCGTGGTGTCGCCTATAAAGCCAAAGGCCAATATGACCAGGCTATCTCGGATTATAGCAAGGCTGTTGAGATAAAACCCGAGTATGCTAATGCCTACAGAAATCGTGGGAGTATCTATTATAAAAAAGGCGAGTATGAGTTGGCCGTCTCAGATTACAGCAAGGCCCTTGAGATAAATCAGAAGGATACTGCGGCCTACAACAATCGGGGGATGGCCTATTACAGGAAGGGAGAATATAACAAAGCCTGGGAGGATGTCCATAAGGCACAAAGTTTGGGATTCCAAGTTCGTCCAGGATTTCTCAAGAACCTTCGTGAAGCTTC
>JAIVYN010000162.1:0-8900 GCA_048635425.1 Candidatus Aegiribacteria sp. | reverse complement strand
GGTTTTCATACGATTTAAGATTTCAAATCTCAAATTTCAAATTAAATCTGGAATCTGTAATCTGAAATCTGAAATTATTTTGTCCTGGTTTTACATTTTTCGCTTTAACTTTTCAGTTTTTTCAGAATGGCATCGAGCACGCCATTAACAAACGCCGGTGATTTATCGGTACTGAACTTTTTGGCAAGCTCAATGGCCTCATTTATCACAACTTTGGGCGGGATATCAGGACAGAATTTCAACTGATAAACCGCCAATCTCAAGATGCTTTTGTCAACAGGTGAGAGTCTTGTGAATTGCCACTTTATAGTCGAGGCAATTATCGGCTCGTCGCACTGTTCTAAATTTTCCCACGTTCCTCTTGTCCAATCCGAGGCGAGTTTTCGTACAAAATCATCTTCGTCAGCCTCTGTGAAGAACCGGTCTAAAAGCTCAAATAGGTCAGGGCCCTGTATATTGAGCTGATATAACGCCTGCATTGTCAGCTCTCTGGCCCTTGTTCTTCTATCCATATTCATCGTAGTTCATAGTTCGTAGTTAGTAGTTTGTAGTTTATGAACTATGAACCCATAACTATCAACTTAATTGTTCCATCACGTTGACCATTTCCATAGCTGTTCGTGCTCCATCTGCACCGGCGTTGCCCATTTTCGTTCCGGCCCTTTCAACTGCCTGTTCGAGCGTATCGCAGGTCAGGACACCAAATACAGTCGGTGTGGGTGAATCGTAGTTGATTTGTCCGATACCGCGGGCTACCTGCTGACAGACATAATCGTAATGGGCGGTCTGGCCCCGAATGACCGCGCCGAGGCAGAGCACAGCGACGTATTTACCACTATTGGCAAGCTTCTTTGCAGCCTGCGTAATTTCACAGGCACCCGGCACCCAGACTACGGATATCTGTTCATCAGCGGCACCATGACGCTGGAGGCAGTCTATCGCACCGGCAAGCAGTTTTGAGGTTATGAACTCGTTGAACCGGCTGACTACAATAGCGTAATTGCCTTTGCCGGCTGTTACCCGGCCTTTTATTTCTTTAATCATAGCTTCACTTCTCCAAATTATATCTATGTGGCACCTGAGTCAATTCACGTGCAGTTACGACCCGCCTCGGGACCCCGCAAGGCGGGAACCCTGGCAGCCATACATTATAAGACTCTTGGTAGCAGGTTTCCAGAAAAACAGCCCGGCACCCAGGAAAACTACGGCTTATACTATTTTGGTATCAAAAGCTAAGCTTCGCAATTATAAGGGCTTATACGCCGAATTACCAGCAAAATTTTAGTGCCGGTAAAAAGGTCTTAACCCGACAAAAAACCGCTAACCTGAGTGTGTTTTGTGGGCGATAACCACGCTGTATGGATCCTTAACCGTCGGAGAATAAACAGGGCAAGGTGCGATTATGTTTTTTGAAAGTATGGAATTTGGCTCCTATGACAAAGCCGAGCGGAAGGCGCGGAGGGCTTTCGAGCTTTACGAAGACGGCAAAATGCCCCAGGCCCTCGATGAGCTGGAGACGGCGCTTGAGATAAATCCTTCCAACAGCTCGTGGCATTTCAACAAGGCGCTGACGCTGGATGCCATAAATCGGTTCGAGGATGCGATAGCCGAATATGAAGTTGCCCTGCAGTTAAACCCTAACGATTTAGAGATATTAAATTCGCTGGCGGTCGATTATACCCGCACGTGCCAATATGACCTCGCTATCGATACTTTTGAGCGTATCCAGGACCTTGACGTGGGTTTTGAGCCCTGCTACTGCAATCGGATAATAACCTATACCGAAATGGGTCTGCACGATTTGGCTGAGCAGATGTTTTACCTTGCTCAGCAGATAAAACCGTACTGTGGATTGTGCTACTATAATATCGGGAACAGTCTTTTTGCCCGGGGCCAGTATAAAAAAGCTATTCGGTGCTGGCTGCGAACGGCCGAGCTTGAGCCGAGTCATCCACAAATCAACTACCGAATCGCCCAGGCTTATTGGTCAGACGGCCAGACTAAGCTTAGCCGGGAGTATTTCCTGGCGGAGCTTCGAATCAATCCGGGCGATATCGATGTTATTTTCGATTTCGGAATGTTTCTGCTCGAAACCGACGATATCGAATCGGCAAAGGAAAAGTTTAACAGGATACTTGAGCTTGAGCCGGATTTTGCAGCAGCCTTGTTTTATCTTGGAGAGATTGCTTTTAACGACGGCGATTATGACCGGGCGGCCGAACTATTCAATCAGGCACTTCAAAAGGACAATACACTTGCAGGGCCGTGCTACAGGCTGGCCCAGTATGCGTTAATGAGAGAGAAAAATACAAAAGCAAGAGCTTATCTGGTTTCGGAGCTGGAAACTTGTCCAGAGGATGTGGAAATCCTGGTTTCTATGGGGTCGATGTTTTTGGGAATCGGCGAGCTCGATTATGCAATGCACTGTCTGCTGCGGGCTGTTGATGTCGATTGTGCTAATGCGGATGCCTATTACTATCTTGGAGCTGCCAGGGCCATAAAAGGGGCGTTTGGGGATGCTGCGGAATTTTTTGCCCATACGCTTGATATCAACAGTGAGCACATTCTTGCGTTAAGAGATTCGGCTATTGTTTACCTGGCAATGGGCAGATTGGCCGACGCTGCGAAGAACGCTGAGAAGGCACGTTCGTTGGCAGGTGACGATGCAAAGCTAAAAGCACTTGGCCGACGAATTCATCTGGCTCAGCTACGGCAGCGAATATCGGATTTTCTTTCTCGATTCAAAGTTCGACCCATCTTTAAAAAACTTCCACACTAATTAAGTCAAAAGGGCATACTCGGCAGTCTTAAACGGCCATTACTGAAAATAAGCTTTGGCTCTCAGGGGTAAGAATGAAATATAGCAAAAAATTTGAAAAAATCTCTTGACAACGAGTAATTTCCCTTATAATTTACTTAGTTTTCAGCCGTAGCGAGCATTGCCAAGAATGACTTCGCGTAAATCTTAGTTGGGCTGTGGCATACATGTGATTTTACTGTCAGGGATAGTTTATAACTCTGTTAGACTCAGGGATGTATCAAGAGATGGTAAGTGGCTTTGAATGGGCCGTAGTTAGCCCGAATCCGAACTCTTAAGGAAGGCGAACTTTGTAATTGTCAATAAGAAGGCCTTTCCTGCCAGAAATCAAACAAGGTAAGTTTGAAAATAGACGCCCAAGTGGATGTTGGATTTCAATATTGATATGTGCCGTTTGTTCGTAAGCCCTTTTTTATCAGAGACTTAAAGAGAAAGACGTGTGTGGTTGCCAATTTTGTACATTTTTAACATTATATTTTGCTTGTAATTAGCCAAAATATCTCATAAGATAATATTAGCTCAATACTTAGGAAAGGAGTGATTGTTTCAGAAGGCTTGATTTTAAAAGAGGAGAGATGAAAAGTTCGGCGTCTGTCTTTAATGTGATATTGACTGTCGTCGCGATCCAGCCAGTATCTAACTCTTGTGGGCAATATTAATCCAAAAAGAGAGTTTGATGTTGAATAATCCAAAAGGTAGAAATCTTCTTGCAGATAGACACACCGTGTTTTATATCAAGGTCAAGCCCGAAAACCAAATTTTTGAAAGGTGAAATTATGGGCATTGAGACATTTGAACGCGCCGTAGAGGATGCTCTGGGGGAACCAATAGAGTCTATACGTAATAAGACTATAGATGACCGGAGATGTGAAATCGAAAGAAAAAGAAAAAAACGCCTACGGTTTATAAGTTATTTCCCTTTTATTGGAAGAGGCAATGTGTTGCGCAAATTTATCGTTGACCATAAGCGAGTAGAGAAAGCATTTAGAAACGCCATCAATCGTGTCAAATAAAAGACCTAATACAGTTCCAGAGTTAATTGAGTTTTATTATCAAGTTTTCAAGCCTCTTTATGCCCACATGCAGGTTATCAATAAACCTCCCCTTGAGATGTTTTTTGAGCTGAATGCGGTATTTGACCATCTCTCTCGGTATTGGCATTATGGGGAAAGCGAAGAACAAGCTGTCTACCATGCAGCCGCGCATCTCAAGCGGGCTTGTTTCGATGCTTTTAAGATAGTCTATAGAGAGACTTGGAAGCATTACAAAGAGCTACGAAGGATTGATACAAGTATTATTGACAACGGCAAGTTCGATAGCGAGTTGATACATACCTTTCAGAAGATTAGATTGCAAGCAATTGAGGCCCGGAAAACTGAGGGGAATTCAAGAGATGAAGCAATATGGTACAAAGCTTTCGATATATGGTATGAAGTTTATGGGAATTGTGTAGCTTTTGACAGGGAATTCTATTTCTCTGAAAATGTTGAATGGGCGAGAAAAAAACAAACAAAATCAAATTGGTTCAGAAGAACCGAGGGATTTGTATTGGGCCTTATAGTGTCATTTATTTACAATCCTCTAAAAACTTTCTTTGTTTGGTTTCTTAAGACTTTGTTTGGAAGCCAATAGCTTGCCGCATATATTGTAATCCCTCGTTTCCCAGCTTTCCTTTATATAAAGGTCGTCCAAATAGAACCGTACTTGCTCGCCGACCATACAAGATTAACTTCTCCAAAGCAGACGCTCTCGATACTACTCTACAATCTCCTCCTTCATATCGTTTAGGTTTAATATCGGTTACATTGTCCAAAATCAAATATGCTAACTATTCCGTCATCATCTTCAACCACAAATCAGCGACCATTGTTGGTAGTTCGGATGGTCATTAACCAATGCTGTTTTTATTAACTGGTGGGCTAAAGCCCAAAGCCCACCCTGCAAGTTTGGACCTTGAGATTTGAGTTTTTCAGGAAACAATTTGCAAAATTTTGTCGGATAAGTTAGCCTATTGCATTCGGCCGAGTGGCGGAATGGCAGACGCTGGGGACTTAAAATCCCCTGCCCGTAATGGGCGTGTGGGTTCGAATCCCACCTCGGCTATTATGATATCTCGTGCTAAGGTACGAAGGAAATAAAAGTGAGCTAAAGTGATTAAAGTGAGTTAAAGTGACTAAAGTGAGCAAAAGTTGCCCAGTTGTAGAAGCTTGTTTGTCGGTGTCGAAGCTGGTATCGTGGCTGGAAGCTCGACGTTGGATGCTCGAAGAAAAGCGACCCAGCAACGCTGGGTTCCGATTGAAACCCGCCGTTGGCGGGTCAAGCTTCTATGACAAGCATCGATACGAGCATCGACAACCTTAAACAAAAACTGCACTTTAGGCACTTTGAATTTTTGCTGGAGATAAATAATGGTAACTAAGAACCGTAAACTTGTAAATGTAGAAAAACCCAATCTGTATCGCCAGACGTTTCCATATACGGAATTTCCGAAGGTAACCTTCGATGGCGAAAAAATTGAGTATGATATACCTCAGAAGATATGGATAACGGATACGACGTTCCGTGACGGTCAGCAGGCCCGGCCACCCTATAAGCCGGAGCAAATCCTCAAGATTTACGACTTATTGCACGAGATAGACGGTGGGACAGGTTTGATTCGCCAGTGTGAGTTCTTTTTGTATTCAAATCGCGATAGAGAAGCGGTAGAGCTGTGCAAAGAGCGAGATTATAAGTTTCCTGAGATAACAGGCTGGATAAGGGCGGTAGCAGCCGACTTTAAATTAGTTTCACAAATGGGACTCAGCGAGACGGGCATTCTGACCTCGGCAAGCGACTATCATATATTCATGAAGCTGCGAAAGACGCGGGCCCAGGCGATGAACTCATATCTTGATATTGTCAAAGCGGCGTTAGACAGCGGCGTTACGCCGCGCTGCCACTTTGAGGACGTTACCCGAGCAGATTATAAAGGTTTTGTTCTGCCTTTTGCCGCTGCATTGATGAAGCTTTCCAAAGAATATAACAAGCCTGTGAAGATACGTCTTTGTGATACGCTTGGTTTTGGTCTGCCGTGGGCGGGTGTTTCTCTGCCGAGGAGCATTCCCAAGCTCATCCACGGGCTTCGGCAAATCGGGGTTCAACCCGAACGGCTCGAATGGCACGGTCATAACGATTTACACAAAGTTCAGGTGAACGCTGCAACGGCGTGGCTTTACGGGTGCTGCGCCGCCAACGCTGCGATATTCGGTTACGGTGAGCGAACGGGAAATCCGCCGCTCGAAGCATTGGTTGTTGAACACGCCCAGTTGAAGGGAATGACCCAGGGCGTCAATTATGCGGCAATGACTGAATTAGCCCAGTACGCCAGGAAAGAGTTAGGTCATGAGATTCCGCCGAATTATCCATTAGTTGGAAGGGATTTCAACGTTACGCGGGCGGGTATTCACGCAGACGGTTTGTTAAAAAACGAGGAAATATACAATTGCTTCGATACCCAAAAGTTACTCAACCGCCCTGTGGGTGTGGCGATTACCGATAAGGCCGGTGCGGCGGGTATCAAGCACTGGGTAGAGGCCAAGTACGAGATTCAAATTCCCAAGCATGACCCTCGCATAACCAAGATCAAAGACAAAATCGATGCCGAATATGCGGCTTACAGGGTATCGGTGATATCAGACGAGGAAATGTTTGAGTGGATGCGGGAAGCTTTTGAAGGTGATTTGCCGCCATTGAGAGAATAAGTACAAGACTTTTGCAAAATCGAGGTTAGGCGTACTTTGGAAAGCTTCAGTAAGTAAATGAGGGGAGGGGTGGATGAGTAAATTCATTTTGAGCATAAACGTATCGAGGTACTTACACCAATTATGCCGGATAAAAAGATTAAGGCAGTACTGTTCGACCTCGGTGATACCCTGCTGGACTTTGGTAAGATTAAGGCTGGCCGGCTCTTTCGGCAAGGGGCGAGATTATCGTACGATTTCCTTAAAAGCTGCGGCCAGCCGGTCGGCAATTTCCAATATTACTGCTGGCGAAACCTGATAGCCCTGCGCATACGGCACCTGCTTTCCAATATAATGAAAAACGATTTTAATTCCCTGGCGTTGCTAAGGGGGAAAGGTACAAAAAAAGGTGTCCATCTCGATAAGCAACAATGGCAACATTTTGCATGGCTTTGGTATGAACCTCTAAGTAAAGTGGCCACGGCCGAGCCGAAAATAAAAGAGACTTTGACCGCACTTAAAAATTCCGGACTTAAGCTCGGCATAGTTTCCAATACTTTTGTGAACGGCTGCTCCTTAGAGAAACACCTCGAGCAGGAAGGCATATTAGATTTCTTTACGGTCAGGGTCTATTCGTACGAGTTTGATTTTCGTAAACCGGATGTTCGAATTTTTAAGATTGCCGCCGAGAGGATTGGCGAGACGGTGGAGAACATATTGTACGTAGGAGACCGGATTGATAAGGACATCAGACCTGCAATAAGAAGCGGTATGCAGGCTGCGCTGAAAACTGCTTACACCAATGCCGGAAAGGGAATCCCCAAAGGCGCCTGGAAAATAAACCAGCTCTCCGAACTGCCGGGGCTGATAAAAAAAATCAACACGCTAACATCGCAGAGTATTTAGCCGTGGGTTCCACCCACGGTTTGCATTTTCGCGAAAGCGAAAATTTATAAAAAAGGCCGAGCAAAATCCAGCCCGGCTTTTTTCTCATATACCTATATTGTATGTTTGACTACGGCCTTTCAAATTCGACCAGTTCTTCCGATTATTCTTTCGCTCCATGCTTACGCAGCAGTTCGATAATTTCGGTGTGGCCTCCCTCTTTGGCCAGAGACAGAGGCGTCTTGCCATACCAACCTCTGGTGTCCATGTTGGCCCCGTGGGTAAGAAGCATTTCTGCTATTGTCTTTTTGCCCCGCTCAGCCGCATAGTGTAGCGGCGTTCGACCTTCTGTCCTTTCCACAATATTCGTGTTTGCACCCTTTTCAAGAAGCATCTTTGTCATATCCGCGTTGCTGGGCCAAACCGTATAATGCAAAAGCGACCAACCCCATCGGTCTGCCGCGTTGACGTCGGCTCCATAGTCTAAGAGTAGTTCGAGGTGATTTGCGTCCTTACGCCCGAGTGCACGGAACGATGCTTCTTCATCGGGCTTGTCATCTTTGGAGATGATAGCGCCTTTGGCTAGAAGGAGGTCGATCAGTTTCGTGTGGCCGTTTTTGACGGCGAAATGGATGGGCGCATTCCCGCTCTTGTCTTTGGCATCGACCTCTGCCCCGTGGGTCAGAAGGACCTCGGCCCTAAGTTCAAGTCGTATGTCTTGCCTTCTTATCATGGACACAAGGTGAAGGGGCGTCTGGCCTGCCTCGTTTCTTGCTTGTACGTCAGCACCTTTGGCCAGGAGAACCTCCAGCACATTCTTGTCGACGTGCCACACACCAGCAGCATCGTGCAGGGCCGTGTTGCCGCTGTTGTCTCTGGCATTGACTTTGGCTCCGTTGGCGAGAAGCAGTTCGGGCACGAACTTCGCCCCAAAATTAGCGGCAATGTGCAGGGGGGTCTGACCGGCTGTATCCGTTCCGTTGACGTTTGCCCCTTTGGCAATAAGAACTTTAGCCATTTGCCTCCGGCCGTAATAGGCCGCTTTGTGCAGAGGCGTCATACCTCTGTTGTCTTTCGCATTGACATCGGCGCCTTGTGAAATGAGTTTCTTGATCCGTTCAATATCACCTTTCTTTATAGCCTTGAGAAATAAATTAGCATCCTTTGCTTTTTCGGCGCGCTCTATCATCAGCTTTGTTGAAGAGACAATCTTGCTCGTTGGATACTCATCGAGAAGTTTCTCGAATGCAGACAGCGCAGCATCGAACTGTCCCGCTTCGAAATATAATTGCCCGATCCAGTATTGTGCATCCTGGGCAATTTTGCTATTCGGTGACAGGCTTATTACTTTCTTGTATTCGGTAACGGCGGCATCGTAATCGACGAGTTTGCGCAGCTCGTTTGCCTTTTCGAAGTGTTGCTGGGCCGCTGTATTTGTCCCTGATTCAGCATCTGCAAATGATAAGACACATTGCCCG